>JAATGF010000006.1 GCA_015654795.1 Bacteroidales bacterium | reverse complement strand
GATATCAGTGTCGGATGACCTTTTAATGACGGCGAAGCCAATGACCTTTTCAATGACTATTTTAATGACCTCATCGCCATTTCTCCCCATCGCCCATTCGCCCCTTCTCTCCCTCTCCCCATCATTCCATTTTCTGCTCTATGTTTGGTCCATATCTGGTATCAGATATCAGTGTCGGATGACCTTTTAATGACGGCGAAGCCAATGACCTTTTCAATGACTATTTTAATGACCTCATCGCCATTTCTCCCCATCGCCTTTTCGCCCTTCTCCTTTTCTCCCCCTCTCCTTTAAAATTGTTTATTCTTTCATTTTTCCTTTCGCATACCTTACCTATGCAATGACCAATTATTTAGATTTATACTAAATACGATCCGCTTCTTGCATGTTCTGTGGAATGATTCTATTTTTAGGCAATTGTTTAAACTATTTCAGATATGAAGCGTCCAAACAAAAAATACTCACAAAACGAGAAAAGCTTTATTGGATGGAGGTTTTCACGATAAATTGGGACATGCTATGAGGACAATAAATAAACAAATTAATTTGCTCATGAACAAGAAAGTTTTCTCTTTATTGATAGCCGGATTTCTGGTCATTTCGGTAGTTAAAGCACAAGAGCCTACGACATGGCGCGGTCCCGGATCGACAGGAATTTATCCTGAAACTGGTTTGTTGAAAACATGGCCAGCCAATGGTCCTGAAATTATTTGGCATTATGATGAATTGGGAGAAGGTTTTTCATCTCCCGTATTTGCAAATGGAAAGATTTACGTTTCGGCGGCAGTTGACAATATTGGGTATATTTATGCTTTGAATCAGGATGGAAAGCTTGCATGGAAAGCGACTTATGGTGAAGAGTGGACTGAAAGTTATCCCGGATCCAGGGCAACTCCATCTGTTGTAGGTGATATGCTCTACATCTATTCAGGGAAAGGGGTTATTACGTGTATGAATGCCACCAACGGTAAGATAAACTGGAAAAAGGATGTAATGACTGAATTTGCCGGTAGAAATATTACATGGGGTGTGACCGAAACTTTAGTGATTGATGGCAACAAACTCTTTGTCACCCCTGGTGGCGCAACAAACAACGTTGTTGCATTGAACCGTTTAGATGGCAAGTTGATCTGGAGCAGCAAGGGTGTTGGCGAGCAATCGGCTTATTGTACTCCTTTACTTATAAAATTACCTTCGCGTAAGTTACTGGTCACCATGACTGAAAAACACATAATCGGTCTTGATGCTGAAACAGGAGCCTTACTTTGGTCATACGAACAGACAAACCAGTACGCTGTTCATGCGAATACACCACTATTTTATAACAATAGTTTGTTTTGCTTCAGCGGTTATGGACAGGGCGGTGTAAAACTTATTTTAAATGGCGATGGAAGTCAGGTAACCAAAGCATGGTTCAGCAAAAAACTCGACAGTCGCATTGGCGGAGCCGTTGTTGTTGATGGATATATCTATGGATCAGGTGACAATACAAGAGACTGGCAGTGTACTGACTGGAAAACCGGTGAGCAAAAATACGCTTCGAAAGCCATTGCCAAAGGAAACGTGATATATGCCGATGGGATGTTGTACTGCTACAGCGAGAAAGGCGAACTTGCGCTTGTTCCTGCAACTCCGCAGGGATTCAATGTCGTTTCCAAAGCAAAAGTTGAATTGGGAAGCGCTGCTCATTGGGCTCATATTGTCATCAACAATGGCCGACTTTTTGTCCGGCATGGTAAATCGTTGATTGTTTATAAGATAAAATAATTAATTGAAAGGGTCCAATTCATTATAAATTTTCCGAAACGGGAGAGAAGGCGAAAAAGCCATTCCTCTCGTTTTTAAATGTTAATAAACAGTTATTTATGAAGAAGGTTATTTTGTTTTCGCTGGTTTTGTCATTCACATGTTCGGCTTTCGGCCAGGTTATTCAATGGCGAGGAGAGAAACGCGATGGTTATTTTAAAGAGTCCGGTTTGATGAAAACGTGGCCGGCTGAAGGCCCGAAGATGATTCTGAAGGTTGAGAAACTTGGAAAAGGTTATTCTTCTCCTGTTGTTGCGAATCAGACTATTTACGTCACCGGAATGATTGATACGCTTGATTATCTGACCGCGATAGATCTTCAGGGAAAAATAAAATGGCAGGTTCCTTATGGTCGTTCATGGTCGCAGGCATTTCCTGAGACGCGATCAACTCCTACGGTTGAAGGTGATCGTGTCTATGTTGTTGGCGGTTTGGGTCGGCTGGTTTGCATCGATGCCAATACCGGAAAAGAAAATTGGGCTGTAGATGTTGATAAAGATTTTAAAGCAGAATGGCATATCTGGGGAGTTTCGGAATCACCATTGATTGTCGATGATAAAGTGATTTGTACACCCGGAGGTAAAGAAACTTCGGTAGTTGCTTTTGATAAGATGACCGGAAAATTAATCTGGAAAAGCGAGAGTGTTGGCGGACAACGTGCTTATGCCTCACCTACCATCTATGAATATAAAAATTTCAGATTTATCCTTGCTGTTACAGCCACACATTTGATTGCACTTAATCCTTCGAACGGAAGTGTTGCCTGGAATTATAAGTATTATAAAAATGAATTATGGAAAGATCAGCCAGGTCTGATCTGGACCAATACGCCCGTTTTCAAAAATGATGAGATCTTCCTTTCAATGGGTTACGATTATCCTGCGGTGATGTTGAAAATGGATGCTTCGGGAACCTCTGTTTCGGAAAAGTGGACAAATAATGTACTTGATAATCATCATCATGG
This sequence comes from Bacteroidales bacterium, assembly GCA_015654795.1. Lineage (GTDB taxonomy): Bacteria > Bacteroidota > Bacteroidia > Bacteroidales > Prolixibacteraceae > JAAFHB01. The sequence continues at coordinate 12,431 of JAATGF010000006.1, read as the reverse complement.
AGTTCTTGTTTCCGGTGATTACATGTATGGTTCAAACTGGATCAGCAATGGCAAAGGGAAATGGGTTTGTTTGAAATGGGATACCGGCGAATTAAAATACGAAACTGACTGGATCAACAAAGGTGCTCTTGTTGGAGCCGATGGTCTTTTCTATGTGTATGAAGAGAAAACAGGGACAGTTGGTTTAATCAACCCAAATCCCGAAAAATGGGATGTGATCAGCACTTTTAAGGTGACTGAAGGAACAGGACCTCATTGGGCCCATCCTTTTATCAGTGACGGTAAGCTCTATTTACGACATGGGGAAGTTTTAATGGTTTATAATATTAAGGGATAGCACTTAAGTATTAATCCAAAAACATTGTATTTGCAGAAGTAGAATTGGCAGCTTCCCGAAATAATTCTTCAATTGGGAATTTGAAAGATGTGTTTGACGAAGCATGATATAAGGAGAAGATAAGCCGGGTTATTTGTCGAATAAATAGGACATCTGTTGACTGGCATTACACAAGCATCGGAACCGGCAGTGTTTATCTGAGCATTACGTCAATCCTAAAGGGCGTCAGCCTAAAGTTATAGATAATCAGAATAGTTTGCAATATAAAGGCATATTTTAATAATTATGAGAATATTACTTCTTTGTGTTTTGTCTTTCATGATTTCACCAATTTTCGGACAGGAAACTGCACAATGGCGTGGACCTTTGCGTGACGGCATCTATCCTGAAAAAGAACTCCTGAAAAAATGGCCCGAAGCAGGTCCAAAACCGGAACTTCAGATTACGGGTATCGGAAAGGGATATTCTCAGCCAATCGTTTATAACGGTGTTATTTATACTACTGGTATTAAAAAAGATACCATGGATGTACTTTCAGCTTACGATTTAAAAGGTAATTTGCTTTGGGATAAAGTGTACGGACACGCCTGGGCAAAGTCTTATCCTGATACCCGTTCAACACCGACGATCCAGGATGACATGATTTATCTTGTCAGCGGAATGGGTACAGTTTGCTGCATGAGTGCCAAAGATGGAAAATTATTATGGTCTCAGGATGCTCAAAATGAATTCAAAGGAGATTATCAGACCTGGGGAATTGCAGAGTCTGTCCTGCTGACTGATCAGGCGGCTATATATGTTACGGGTGGAGAAGAGACTTCTGTTGTCGCATTCGACAAGATAACCGGAAAACTTCTTTGGAAAACAAAAAGTCTTGGAGGTGCAAGGGCTTATGCTTCGTCTCTTCTGATTGAACGAAATGGGCTGAAGATTATACTTGCGCAGACGGCTAATTACGTTATTGGGATTAACTCCATCAACGGAGAAATTCTCTGGGATTTCGATCTTAGGCCATCTCAAACAGGTGATATGGGAAGAGGATGTAATACGAATACCCCGATTTATCGTGATGGAGAAATCTTTATTACAAGCGGTTACGATCATCCCTCAATGATGTTTTCACTTTCGGAAGATGGTCGCTCAGTAAGCCTGAAATGGAAAAATGAAGACATGGATACGCATCATGGCGGAGTCGTGTTGGCTGATGGCAATCTTTATGGTACCAACTGGCAAAATAATACCAAAGGACAATGGGTTTCGCTAAATTGGGAATCGGGTAAAACGAACTGGGTAAAAGATTGGTTCACAAAAGGTTCAATTATTGCTGCTGATGGTTTACTCTATTGTTATGAAGAAAAAGGCGGAAATGTTGCTTTAGTCCAGCCTGATGTATCAGATTTTAAAATAATCAGTACTTTTAAAGTGGGAGCCGGAGAGGGTGCTTATTGGGCACATCCAGCTATTTATGACGGAAAGTTATTTTTACGTCATGGAAATATTCTGCTTATCTATAATATTAAAGCTTAAAATGTTTCAAAAAAAGACCCTGAATATTGCGTTTTATCTGCTATCCGGTATTGCTGTTCTGAGCTTGGTTTGGTGGTTGATGGCAGATCCAACAGCAAAATATACTGAGAGTCTGCCCGGTCTTGATAAACGGGCTGCTGCTGATTCGGTATCCGAAAATGTTGAGATTGGTAAAATATTTGAATCTTATTCTACCGGTTATAAAGAGATGACCGAAACCTGGACCCGCTTCCGTGGCAACGATTACGATAACATCTCAAAGTCGCCAATTAAATTGAAGGATAAGTTTGGTCCTCAGGGTGCTGATATTCGTTGGTCGCTCGAATTGGGTGAAGGGCATTCCGGTGCAACGATTTACAAAGGGTTGGTATATCTGCTCGATTACAATGAAAAGGAGAAAGCCGATTTGTTACGTTGCTTTTCGTTGGCTGATGGAAAAGAGTTGTGGAAAAGGGGTTATAATGTGAGTATCAAACGAAATCACGGGATGTCGCGAACAATTCCCGCCATCACCGAAAAATATATCCTCACAATGGGACCACGTTGCCAGGTCATGTGTCTTGATCGTGCAACAGGTAATTTCCGGTGGGGAATTGATGTGGCTAAAGATTATATGACAGAAATTCCATTCTGGTATACCGGGCAATGTCCAATGATTGATAATGATGTGGCCATTATTGCCACAGGAGGAAAAGCGTTGATGATTGGTGTCAGTTGCGAGACTGGCAAAAAATTGTGGGAGGTTCCTAATCCCGATGGATGGAAAATGTCGCATTCATCGATCATGCCATTTACATTTGGCGGTCGTAAGATGTACGTTTATAGTGCAATAGGCGGATTGATTGGTGTCGCAGCCGATGGTGCGGACGTCGGAAAAGTGCTTTGGAAAACTGCCTCATGGAACCATTCCGTTGTTGCCCCATCACCGGTTTGTATGCCCGATGGGAAAATTTTTATGACAGCTGGTTATGGTGCAGGATCAATGATGCTTCAACTCAGGGAGAATGGGGGGAATTATTCCATCGATGTTTTGCAGGAGTATCTTCCGCGTTTCGGACTCGCCTGCGAACAGCAGACACCTGTTTACTGGCAAGGACATCTTTTCGGAGTATTGCCCAAAGATGCCGGTTCGCTACGCAATCAGTTTGTGTGCGTCGATCCTTCCGATACAAAAAAAATGGTGTGGTCAAGCGGACAAACTGCCCGTTTCGGCTTAGGCCCTTTCTTTATTGCTGACAATAAATTTTTCATCCTCGACGACGAAGGGATGTTAACGATCGTCAAACCAAGTACATCGAAATATATCCAGCTTGATCAGGTAAAAGTGATCAAGGATGGCGCTGATGCCTGGGCTCCGTTGGCAATTGCTGATGGATACTTGCTTTTAAGAGATTCAAAAACAATGGTTTGCGTGAATATGAACCTTTAAATTCTGCGTTATGAAGAACAAGGGTATTGTCATTTTTCTGATCATTCTGTCTTTAATTATCGTTGGGGTTGTTGTTCTCGACTACAATGCCTCCAAACCTGGCATGCAGCCTGCGAATCCATACGAGTTTAATGTTGATCCCTTTTCGAAGATTGATTCAGCATTGATACGATATAAAGAAAGCCGCAACCTTGCGCTTAATTTTTCTGAACCTACCGGGATCAGCTTTCGCGGTAACCAACTTTTTGTTGTAGGAGATCAGAAAATGCAGATTATAGAGCCTGCGGGGAAATTGATGAAAGAGGTGAGTTTCGATCAGAAGCCGACCTGTGTTTATGCATCAACTGATGAAATATTTGTGGGATTCCAGAAATCGATAGCGGTTCTGAATCGCGACGGAGTAAAAATTGCAGATTGGAATTCGTTTTCCGACAGTACCGTTATCACATCAATTGCAGAACAATCAGGAACTGTATTTGTAGCCGATGCCGGGAAACGAATAGTACGAAAGTTTAACCTTGGAGGAAAACCACAAGGAGAGATCGTCGGGAAATCGGGCAATGATCAGATTCATGGATTTATAATCCCAAGTCCTTATTTTGATTTGGCGTTCAATATGGATGGTGAATTGTGGGTTGTCAATCCCGGAAAGCATTCGCTTGAAAACTATACTGTTGATGGTAAACTTCGAACCTGGTGGCAAGCTTCATCCATCAAAATAGAAGGTTTTAGCGGATGTTGCAATCCCGCACATTTTGCCTTCTTACCCGACGGTAGTTTTGTGACAAGCGAAAAAGGGATGATCCGGATTAAAACCTACAAACCTTCGGGTGAATTTGAAGGGGTAGTAGCTGCTCCGTCAAAATTTGCAGAGGATGGCCATGCTCCCGATCTGGCTGTTGATAATCAGGGTAATATTTATGCCCTTGATTCTGATAAAAAGATGCTCAGGTTATTTGTAAAAAAATAGAGTACAATGAACAGAAAAGACTTTTTTAAACACGGGGCGCGCTGGATTATCTTGTCCGGAATAGGAGTATTCAGCGTTTTTCTTGCAGCTAATCAAAAGATTGTAACTCCGGAAAATTGTACAGTTGCCCCACAATGTAAGAATTGCGGCAAATACGCTCAATGTGAACTTCCACAGGCAAATAAAGAGAGAAAAGATGGAAAATAATCATAAAAAGAGCCGGAGAGATTTCATCCGAAGCGGCACGCGTCTCTCGTTATTGATCACTTTAGGGGCTGTTGGCGGACTTGCCGCCAAACATGTCACGGCGGAAAAATATGTCTGGCAGATCGACCCGTTTAAATGTACGCAGTGCGGACGGTGCGCTACTTCGTGCGTGATGACTCCGTCAGCAGCGAAATGCATTCACGCTTACGATCTTTGCGGTTATTGCGACCTTTGTGGCGGATACCTAAAACCAGATGCAAATCAACTTTCAACAGCTGCTGAAAATCAACTTTGTCCAACGGCAGCAATTCAACGAAAGTATATAGAAGAGCCTTATTTTGAGTATGTTATTAACGAAGATCTTTGTATCGGCTGTGCAAAATGTGTTAAAGGATGTACATCATTTGGAAATGGTTCTTTGCATTTGCAGATTATTCATCGTATTTGCCTTAATTGTAATGAATGCTCCATTGCAAGATTATGTCCTTCGCAAGCCATCTCACGCGTAAAAGCGAGTAAATCATACAATGTGAAAGGAAGTTTTACAAAGGATGGAAAGGTTTAAAATTTGATGATTCGACAATTAGGCAATTGACATCGTTAAACTTCATTTCGACAATGATCCAAAACCCTGAAAGGGTTTAATTTGAATAACCCCGGGTAAGAGAACGAAGTGAACGACACCCGGGGCAGAAAAAAAGGCAGAAAAAGGCGCATCTGCAAAGGCAATTTAAAGTACGAATTCTCTATGCGCCGCAAATTGACGCTTATAAATATTTAGACAGATATTAATGAAGAATTGTATTAAAATATCGCTTATTTTTATTTTTCTGCTGTTTAGTTTAGCGGGAATGACTCAGCAACAACGTTTTCCCAAGCCAGAGTTTGGAAACGGATATAGTCAGCCAACACCCATAACTCCCGAACCTCGAGCTTTAGCACTGGAGTATACGGATGTTGTTGTTTTACTGGTTGTTCTCTCACTCGCAAGCTGGATGGCGATCCGTAAACGTTCACGCAGAGGATTGCTTTGGTTATCTGTCTTTAGCTTGATTTATTTTGGTTTTTACAGAAACGGTTGTATTTGCTCCGTAGGATCGGTTCAGAATGTGGCACTTACGCTTTTTGATCCGGGATATGCCATATCAATCACCACTTTACTATTCTTTTTATTACCGCTTGTTTTTACACTCTACTTTGGCCGAACCTTTTGTGCCGGAGCGTGTCCATTAGGCGCAATGCAGGATTTATTAATTATAAAACCAATATCGTTGCCCGAATGGCTTCGTAAAACATTGGGTATCATCCCATATCTCTATCTTACATTGGCAGTGTTATTTGCGGCAACAGGTACTGACTTTATTATTTGCCGGTACGACCCGTTTGTTGGCATCTTCAGAATGGATGCCGAATTTCATATGGTTATATTAGGAATCGCGTTTTTATTGATGGGAATGTTTGTAGCGCGGGCCTATTGCCGCTTTTTATGTCCTTATGGCGTAATACTCAGCTGGATGTCACGATTTTCGAAATGGCATCTCTCCATTACACCTGTCGCATGTATTCAATGTAAATTGTGCAGCGACTCTTGTCCATTTGATGCTATTGACTACCCGACAGATGAGAAGCAATCAAAAAGTACAAAATGGGGAGTAAACCGTTTTCTGGTTTATGCGATATTGATCCCGTTATGGATTTTTATTGGCGGTTTTGCAGGCTCAAGAGCTCATACATGGATATCGAAAGCCAACCCAACAGTTTACCTTGCGGAACTTTTAGTCTCGAATCCTGAAGTTCGCAATGATCAGAAAAATCTGGATGTTCAGGCATTTTTAAGTTCAGGAAAACCGTTGGAAACCCTTGTGAAAGAAGCTACAGTAATTCGCCGGAAGTTCTACACGGGAAGTTGGATTGCAGGAGGATTTATGGGTCTCGTTATCGGAATGACATTGTTAAGTCAGGTCGTTTACCGAAAGAAAGCAGACTATCAACCACATAAAGGAAATTGCTACAGTTGCGGGCGTTGTATGAATTTTTGCCCTGTAAAGAAATAACGTTGTTAATCATCTTATTGGAATGGAATCAGATAATAAATTAAAATTCTCATTAAATATTGCCCTCGTTTCGGGGATATTCTGCGTCACGGTAGCCTTACTGTTGTTGCTGAATTTCATGCAAATGTCTAAAAACAAACCACTTGAAAGTAAAGCGCTCACTTCGCTGGTCAAGCAACTTAGTCAGGAACCCAATAGTGACGAACTTAAACAGGAGATCCGGAATTTCGATCTTTTGGCTCGTAAAGCCTATTTCAACAGTCAGTGGCAGGTGAAAACAGGTGGATATCTTTTACTCTTCGGAGCCATGGTATTTGCTCTTTCGCTTCGTGTTTTCATTGGATTAAAATCGAAAATCGGTGAGCCCGATGTAAAGGATGAAAACGATATGACTTCCCGTATTATGACACAGCGATGGGTTATGATTACAGGATCTGTATTAGTTGTCCTTGGACTCGGCGCATCATTCGTTTCTGTTGATCACCTTCAAAAATATGATGTCAATGAATCTTTGGCAGAAACAAAAAATGCTGATAACCAGGATAAAGTAGAAGTGATAAAGGTCGGGGAAGATCCTCAGACTGTGCAACCTGAAATAGCCGATTCGGCAAAGAATATAGTTGCTGTCAATGCTGCTAAAACCGATACCGCTACTTCTTTAGCAAACACTACTCCGGTTGTGGCCGCAAAAATTACTTTTCCGGGGATTAACGCAATTAAGGCAAATGTTCCGGGCTTCCGCGGACCATTCGGAAATGGAGTCTATTTTCAGAAAGGGACCCCTGTGGAATGGGATGCGGCTTCGGGTAAAAATGTAGTCTGGAAGACGCCGGTTCCAAAAAAGGGATATAATTCCCCTGTTATATGGGGAAATAAAGTTTTCCTTTCAGGTGCGGATAATCAGTCAAGAGAAGTGTATTGTTTTGACCGTAGTTCAGGTAAAGTGCTTTGGAAACAGCTTGTTGACAAAATTCAGGGGACTCCGGCCACTGCTCCGAAGGTCACTGAAGATACCGGTTTTGCTGCTCCTTCGCTAACTACCGACGGAAACCGCGTGTATGCCATGTTTGCCGATGGTGATATCATCTGTTTCGATATGGATGGAAACCGTGTGTGGGCGCGTAACCTGGGACTTCCCGATAACCACTATGGGCACGCATCATCATTGATCATGTATAAAGATAAAGTGTATATTCAGTATGACACAAATAAAAGCAGGAAGTTAATGGCTATCAATGCTTCAACAGGTGCAACTGTCTGGGAAACTGTACGAAAGGGGAAGATTTCGTGGGCAAGTCCGATCCTGGCCAGTATTAATGGCAAATATCAGTTAGTGCTTTCCACTGATCCTATGGTGGCAGGATATGATGCAGAATCGGGCAAAGAACTTTGGTCAGTTGATTGTATGAGCGGAGAAGTTGGTCCTTCACCTGCTTCAAGCGGTGGATTGGTATTTGCCGGCAACGAGTATGCCAAATTAGTTGCCATTGATCCGTCAAAAAATGCGAAAGTCTGGGAAAGTGATGAATTTTTGCCTGAAGTGGCGAGCCCGGTTGCAGCAAACGGTTTTTTGTTTGTCGCCACAAGTTATGGTGTACTTGCTTGTTACGATGCTAAATCGGGAGAGAAATACTGGTCAAAAGAAGAAGGTCCCGGATACTATTCATCACCTGTTATTGTTGATAATAAGTTATATATCTTTGATACAGCCGGAAAGATGAGGGTCTTTGAAGTGGCTAAAGAGGTGAAACTACTCGGAGAGGGAAATGCCGCCGAAAAAGTGACAACTACACCGGCTTTTGCTGACGGACGAATGTACCTTCGCACACCAAAATTTCTTTACTGCATTGGAAAGTAGTAAGATAACAGATTTACAAATGGTTCAAAAACAGGATAATGATTGACCTGAACAAGATAGACAGTATCGTTGCGGAGAAAGGAGCGACCAAAGAGGCCTTAATTCCAATTCTTCAGGCAATACAGCATGAATTTAATTATTTGCCCGAAGAGGCTTTGCGACGGGTGAGCGACATAACTTCAATCAAGCCCGCTGAGATCATTGGAGTTGCGAGTTTTTATTCACAATTCCGGCTTGCTCCTGTGGGTGAACATATGATCAGGGTCTGCGTAGGCACGGCTTGTCATGTGAAAGGGGCAGGACAGGTTTATGATGCCATGCGTCGCGAGTTCAAATTAAAAGATGGGCAGCACACGGATCAATCGGGAAAATATACAATTGAGAAAGTAAGCTGTCTGGGCTGCTGCACATTAGCGCCAGTTGTGCAGATCGATCATATCACTTACGGGCATGTTACTTCGGATAAGGCTTCCGAGCTAATCAGAGATTTCGAAAGTCAGAAAGATAATAAGGGGAAGAAGCTTTTTCGTAAAACGGATGGCACAGAAATACAGGGGGAAATAAGGATAGGATTGGGCTCGTGTTGCGTGGCGAGTGGCAGCAGCGACATCAAAGACGCTGTCGAAAATACAATCAATGAAACGGGTCTTCAGGTTAAATTGAAGAGCGTGGGTTGTGTGGGAATGTGCCACCAGGTACCACTTGTCGAAGTTGTCCCCGTAAAAGGCGAATCTACCCTATATTCCAGGGTGAAACCTGAAGATGTCAAACAAATTATTGAATCGCATTTTAAGCCAACTGGATTTTTTTCAAAGTTAAAAAACAAGTTTTTAGGTGCAGTTGAAAATATTCAGACCGATCAGAAATGGGCCGGTATTGAACGTTACGAACTGGATATTCGGGAAAAGCACGTCTCGTCATTTCTTGGAAAGCAGTTACCAATTGCCACTGAATACCGTGGATTGATCAATCCGCTTGATCTCGAAGAATATCAACATCGTGGCGGATTTCTTGCTTTGAAAAAAGTGTTTAAAGAATTTACTCCCTCACAGGTGATTGCCAAGATCAAAGAGAGCGGCATCAGGGGTCGGGGAGGAGCCGGATTTCCTACAGGAATTAAATGGGAAATGGTCGCAAAACAAACCAGTGAGCTTAAATATTTGATTTGCAATGGCGACGAAGGCGATCCAGGCGCTTTTATGGATCGTATGTTACTCGAATCGTATCCATATAGAATTATTGAAGGGATGCTTATTGCGGCTTATGCCGTAAATACGCGCGAAGGGTATTTCTATATCCGTGCCGAGTATCCCCTCGCAGTAAAAAGGATAAGGGCTGCAATAGAGATATGCAAGGAAAATAACCTGATTGGCAATGATATCCTTGGTTCCGGTTTTAATTTCGATGTGAAAATTTACGAAGGAGCGGGCGCATTTGTCTGCGGCGAAGAAACTGCACTGATCCAATCGATTGAAGGAAATCGTGGATTTCCATACCTGCGACCGCCGTTTCCAGCCGAAAAAGGATTGTTTGGAAAGCCAACACTTGTCAATAATACAGAGACATTTGCCCAGATTTCATATATCATGCGTGATAATGTCGACCGATTCACACGTATCGGAACAGAAAAGAGCAAAGGGACAAAGGTTTTTGCGCTTGCGGGAAAAGTTGCACGCGGCGGATTGATTGAAGTACCCATGGGTATGACGATTAAGCAGGTGGTCGAAGAGATTGGCGGAGGCATTGCAAACGGACACACCTTTAAAGCTGTACAGATTGGCGGACCTTCGGGAGGATGCATTCCTGCAAGTCTCGACAATACGCCCATTGATTATGAATCGCTTACGAGTCTTGGAGCCATGATGGGTTCCGGCGGATTGATCGTACTCGACGACACGGACTGTATGGTTGACATTGCCCGTTTCTTCCTCTCTTTCACACAGGAAGAGTCGTGTGGTAAATGTACTTTTTGTCGCGTCGGGACAAAACGGATGCTCGATCTGCTTGATAATCTTACCAAAGGGAAAGGCAAACCGGGTGATCTTGAAAAACTCGAGAAGCTTGCCGAATGGACAAAGAAAGGATCTCTTTGCGGACTGGGCCGTTCAGCTCCCAATCCTGTTTTGAGTACGCTTAAATATTTCAGGGAAGAATACGAAGCCCATTTAAAGGGTATTTGTCCGACAGGTAAATGTGCAGCGTTGGTTCATTATTCCATTACCGACGATTGTATCGGTTGCACCAAATGTGTGCAGCGTTGTCCTGTTGATGCGATTCCGTTTGCGCCTCACGAGAAACATGTGATTAATACTGAGTTATGTATCAAATGCGATGCATGCAGGCAGGTTTGCCCCGTTAATGCGGTGGTGGTGAAGTGAATTTAAATGGTGTTTGGTTGTTGTTGTAGAGACGCACGTTTCAGGATCGTCCTATCCACAACTACCGAATGGTCAAGGTTACTTTACGCCCAAGTCCAAGTTCCAATAATTTGTAAAGTGTTGAAAGTTGTATATCACTGTGTCCATTTTCAATTCTTGAAATAAAGCTTTTTTTAGTCCCTGTTTTTTCAGCTAATTGTTCCTGTGTCATTGAGCAAAGGCGTCTTTCTTCTTTAATTACTTCGCCAATTGCAAACGCTTTTGCCTTTATTTCAAACTCTGTCCTTTTCAAAGTCCCAATTTTACCATATCGGCTGTCAAGATGTTCATCAAATGTTGTGATGTTTTCGGTGTTTTTATTGATAGTTTTCATTTTCGTTTCAATTTTTCTTTAAAATACTCGTTTTTAATTTTTAGCGCCTTATCAATTTCTGTTTGCGGTGTCTTTTGTGTCTTTTTTTGAAAACCATTGAATAGTACAACTATTTTACCTTCGTCAAAACAGCAGAAAATTCTGTAAATGTTACTTTGAAATTCAACCCTAACTTCATAGAGTCCGTCTGTGCCAGTAATTTGCTCAAAGAATTTTTTAGGAATTCGGTCAGCAACAGTTATAACAAATAAAACGTAGTCTATTTTTTCTTTTACTTTTTCGGTCTGATCGTTAAAGAAGTCCAAAAAGTAATTCTTGAAATAAATAATTTGCCTAACCTGTTTCATAGGTTTATTTGTTAGGACAAAGTTAACGAATAATGGAACAAATTCCAAGAGTCAAACTGAATCTTACAATAATTTCATCAGCCTTTTCTTTATTTATAAAGCCAAAGGGAATAGCTGCCATAAACAGTATCAGAAATAAGACCATAGGGGCGATATAGGAATAATAAGTTTCGGCATTTATACGAATGATGACGAATTACAGGAACATACAAATTACACGAATTTTAGACGAATTATAACGAAACGAAGTTCAGCGTAGCTAATTACGCGAATGATGAAACCACCTCCGGGGTTGAAAAGGAGACGCACGACCGTAGAGACGCACGGACGTGCGTCTCTACTCGTATGGCCGTGCGTCTTTACTCGTACGGCCGTGCGTCTCTACTATGCAACGGTGATAGCGCCGGCATAGTTGCTGTTGGATTGTTCGACGCCGTCAGCAGTTTCAAAAGCGATGTAGCAATGAACTGAATCACCACTGAAAGAGTGAGGGACAGTAACAGTTTGCGTAGTACCGTCGGCACGTTCGCCCAAATCTTTAAAATACACATACTCATGTTTGCCAGGGTTGTAAATCAATAAAAGATTTTTGTCAGCAGCGGATGCGCCTGTTTCATCGGAATTATCTTCCCAGGTAAAAACGATTGTGCCGGCAACAGCTGATGCGGCAAGCTGATTCAATGCAGGGGGAAGATTACCGCGGGAAACCAACACATTGGGGAAATTGATTGTGAAATTCGGATAAGTTCCCTGTATGGCATGGAGGATGTTGTACGAGGATGCAGCATTCAATTGAGTCATGCCGATTGCATAGTTTTTAAAACCAATGCGAAGGAATTGAACCATCGACTGAATGAACTTGATGACAATGTCGAATTTTTGACGCTGCGCCTGTTGTTTATCACTCTTTGGGTTAGCGATATGCGGGGCGATGCCGCGCATGACAGACTT
>JAATGF010000143.1 GCA_015654795.1 Bacteroidales bacterium | reverse complement strand
TAGCTCCCTCTCGCAAGATGCTTCATCTGGATACCTGTCGGAAAATTCTATCAGTTTCATGAGTTATATGTTTTGCCAAAAGGTACGTATAATACTGGTGGAGTCAAAGATTTACTACTGGGTTTATTGCGGATATTCATAAACAATTATAGGAGCAGACAGGGAACAGCGAATGCTAATGCCCTATGATTTGGAAGATTGGTTGCCGGAAGATCATCTTGCACGTTTTGTTGTTGATGTAGTTGACAAGCTAGATATGAGATGGATATACAACCAATACAAAGGTGTTGGATCTACAGCATACGATCCACGGATGCTTTTATCCTTGCTGTTTTATGGCTATTCCACAGGGGTATTCAGCTCGCGTAAGATTGAGAGTTCTACCTACGATTCTGTCGCCTTCCGCTTTGTTGCAGGCAACCACCATCCAGACCATGACACCATCTCTGAGTTCCGCAAACGATTCCTTGGGCAGGTAAAGGTTTGGTTCAAAGAGATATTGTTAATAGGAAAAGAGCTTGGGCTTGTTAAACTTGGCAATATCTACATTGATGGCACCAAAGTTCAGGCCAACGCTTCGCGCCATAAGGCAATGAGTTACGAGTATATACAGAAATTAGAAAAACAGCTTGAAGAAGAAATTGATAAATTATTAGACATGGCCGCATCCCAGGACGAAAGCGAAAAAGGGCCAGACTTGGACATTCCTGATGAATTAAAGCTCAGAAAAGACCGTTTATCCAAAATACAGGAAGCCAAACAAGTTGTTGAACAAAGGGCATTAGAGCGTTACCAAAAGGAGAAAGAAGAATATGATGCCAAAATGGGACAACGCAACCAGGAGGAAGAAAAGACTGGGAAAAGCCCCGTGGGAAAGAACCCAAAGCCCCGACAAACCAACCAAACGATAAAGACCAATATAATTTTACCGATCCGGAATCAAGGATAATGAAAACGTCCAGGGGTTTTGACCAATGCTACAACTCACAGGCTGCGGTAAACGATGATATGGTTATAGTTGGAGCTTACAGCAACTCGCACGCCAATGACAAGCAGGAATTTATCCCGGCCATAGAATCTGTACCTGAAGCATTATCAGGCGAAATATCCGTCGCAGTTGCAGATACAGGATACTTTAGTGAAAATAACATTACCGGGTGCGAACAAAAGAATATATCACCAATCATCTCAAGCTCAAGAGAAAATCACAACAGTTTTTTATCCAATATCTTAAATCCTGATACAAAGGAGAATGCGCCATGTATCACCCCGGTTGAAAAGATGACCCGGAAATTGAAAAGTGAAGAAGGGAAAGAGATATACAAAAAAAGAAAACAAACCGTCGAACCAGTTTTTGGGGTTATCAAAGAAATATTAGGTTTCAGACGATTTTCGTTAAGAGGGGAAGCAAAAACAGATGCTGAATGGTCATTGGTCTGTTCTGCCTATAACCTTAAACGGTTTTTTAAGATGCAGATGGCTTGAAAAATGCCATTAATTGCTTTTTTGTCCACTGAAATTGGCTTGAGATTGGATATTACGATGAAATGGAGCTACATAATAAATGAAAACGAAATTATTGATCTCAAATGTAAATCAATATGGAAAATGTCCTAAATCTGACAAATGAAAGTCCGACAGACTCCTAGAAAATGCGGATAAAAAGTCTGCAAATTCTCAAGAGTCTGCTGACTGAAAGCCAGTTTCTTCAACGCGGTTCTCTTACCAAGTTCCAGTCCGGCTTCAATGGCGCGAAGCCTGGCCACATCTGTATTCGGTAATCTCCTGTAAGGCATAAATTAGATTTTAGGTACACTATTGCGAATATACAAATTGCCCATCCATTTTTCGGGCATTCGCAAAAGAACTAATTAACAGCCAAATGTTTACAAGGTAGATTAATCGACAGTAATACAAGCGGTTATCGCGTTGGTAATTTAAGATATTAACAATCGATTACTCATAAACAAACCCTAATTTGTCTGAAAACGTAAGGTTTTGGGTATCAGATGTATTGAAAATAGGAATTAATGAATCCAAAATCAATAGTTTGAAGTCGTATTGATGGCTTTCAGAAGTTATTCCGACCATTAAAACAGAGGGATTCCATCTTTGAAAAAGAGATGAAATCCTTCTTGTCTATTTTATCGGTTCATTAATAAACCATGGTCTGTTAATTTTGTTTCCTTGATTCAATATAGGACAGAACGAAATGATTTTACCATTTTTTACGATAACACTCGTAACAACCTTATAGCCTGTTATAACATAAAATACTCCATCATAATTCTCGGTTATTAAGTTGAATTCTTTAACCATTTTGTTTTCCTGATTATTCTGATGAGAAATTATCTGAAAACTCCCATTATTTTTGGCTATTTCTTCGTTTAAAAACTTGCTTAAGTATGAGAACCATTCAAAAAAGATTTTTTTCTTTTCTTTGTCATGAATTTGACTTTTATGAATCTCCAAATATTTTATAGCACAATCCTCAGAACCTGAAGAAACTATCCAATCTTTCACAAACGAATTTGCAAGTTGTTCATTAGTTTGAACCTGTAGACATGATGTGGTGATGATAAAAAATAAGCAGAAGCATAGAATTAGTTTTTTCATTGTGTGTAATTTATTAATTACAATTAATGATATTTTTGAAGATATCCTTCAGCAACACGAATGAAGTTAAAGAGCTGCGGTCTAATGCATTTAGACAGCAGCTTCTTTTAGTTACTTTAAAGTAACCTTTATCGTGTCCGGTTCAATTACTACTTTTATTAATCTATTCAAAGATTTTCCATTTGTATAATAGCCAAAACACCTTTGGCGGACAATTTTTCCATAACTATAGATTTGAATAGAATATGCTCCATCAGAAAAGTCTTTCTCGTCAAAAAATATTTGACCATTGATTACTTCATTTGGCCCAATATTTTTAAATATTGTTGCAGTGTTCGGAGTTGAGAAAACTCTTATACTATCGTAATTATTCTTGGTATTGTTCAAAATAGAGACTTTCGGATTGTTAGAAACACATGCCATCAAAGCCATTAGAACAATAAATATTAATCTTTTCATAACTATTGATTGGTTGGTATTAATTGTGAAGCTGAAGTAGCTGTACCATCAGTTGCAAGATTATTTAAATATCTTAATGCCCCAGTATTAATTGCATCCTGTATACTTTGTTCAATTGAAGAAAATCCCTGATTAAAAAAATCTGATCTATTCCTACCTACACAGTTGTTGTACAAATCCATTTCGTTTTCTTTGTAGCTAATATGGGTATGAAGCAGGCTTCTGTTCATGCGCAGTGGTTAAACTCTCCGCTAGACTATATCCCAAATCAATAGCGTTTAACGCATTCCAAAGGGCATGACGGAATGCATCCCCCTTTCCATTATAAAGAGAATTTGGGAAAAGATCTTCGGACTTCCACGTTGCAAATTGAGCATTTGCAAGATAACTTAACTGTTGAACTCTTGTCATATTTTCAAATATTTGAGTTTCGGAAGAAGACATTCTTGTTTTATAATCGTTCTCAAAGGCTAAAAGAGTGTTACAATCAATTCCAATTGAATTTGCAAAATTACAATCTACATTTCCTGATGGTTCCGGCGCACCACCACCACCACCACCTCCTCCTCCTCCTCCACTACTTCCACCTGAAGAAGTGCAGTACAAAATCTCAATTAACTCACTTGAGCCGTCATCATATAGTTCATATAATCCTACACAAACAACTGGTAGATCTTTCAGTCTTAACTCTTGGCTATTGCCGGTTGAATGATAAATTGTCGAGAATTCGTTTTTCGAATCTTCAAGAACAATTGTTCCTTCAAAGCTTCCATCTTTTTTCAGGTAGCTTGCCTTTTGGGTATCCTGTAAATAACTCAGGTCTTTTTTCGAAAGTAAATATTCCATATAGGAGGCAATAGTTCCATTTTTTTCGATGAATAGCAACCGGTAATCGAGATTCAACAAGGGATCTTTTTCAGACATTACTTTGTATTTACCTTTCAGTTTCACTTGCACTTCAACAACTGTGGAATTATCGATTTCCATTACCTGAGAACTCTCCCATTTAATTTGGTCGATATAATCAAGTAAAACGAACTTGTTAACCTGGTGATCTCTTTCGAATAGCGATTTCATTTCAGCAGTTACATCCCTCTTTAGTTTACCCGATTTTAAGGTCAACCCTTCATCATTCGCCACTTCATCATGACACGAATTGGCAAACAAAAACAATACGGCCAGCAAGGCCATGCAAATAATTTTTTTCATACTTTTACAAAGGTTGTGGGCAGCAAGGCTGTAACTTCGCTGCCCGGTTAAACAATTATATGTATATCCGTAATTACCCCACTAATATATTCTATGCTTAAAGCTTGACCGTCCTGATGATGATGCCAGCAATAATCGGTCAAATATCCTTTCTCCAAAGTATCTTCTGTTGAATTTGTAACAGAACTCATCGAGATAG
>JAATGF010000066.1 GCA_015654795.1 Bacteroidales bacterium | reverse complement strand
GGTATCAAGTCCTGTATCAGCATCGGATCCTCAAACGAAGATTTTTAATGACTAATGAACTTTTAATAACCTCTTAATGATTAATGGCCTTTTAATGACGGCGAAGCCAATGACCTTTTCAATGACCCTTAATGACTCTCCTTCTGACTTGTCTTATCGCCCTCTCGCCCCATCGCCTTTTCCCTTCTCTCCATCTCCCTTTCCCACTTTTACAAATACGATATTATTTCATTTTCAGCACTTAATGACCACTGCATTGTGTGAGAGTGACCGGAAAACTGTGTAAATGACTAATTTTTTTTCATATCTAAAGATGCATGTTAACACAACATTCGTTAAATGTGTTAGTTTATTGTTATTTTCACGCTACCAAAATGGAGTTCATTCCATCTGGTAATTATAAATTAGTTGAATATGAAGATTAAAGCATTTATCCGGGCGTTATTTATCATCATCACCATATTAACAATCTGCAATGTAGCATTCTCAAAAAACAAAGAGACGACCTATCTGAGAGACGGAATTTCGTTTTCGATTGCAGTGGGATGGAAAGCCATTGCAAATGATTCGATCGGCGACAACGCCTATTATTTTTCGGCAGAACGGACAGGCCCCAAGGCAACAGGTTTGATCACTGTTACATGGGCCAATAAAATCGAGGATCCGGAGAAAACAATTGCGCAACATCAGCAAAGCATGAAATCGGCAAATATATACCGAAATCCCAGAATAGAATTCACCGCAGTAAATCCTGACACTTTCGCAGGCTTAAAAGTTGTAAGCTGTCGCTATACAACCGTTGTGAAGGAACAAAAACTCGAAGGCATAATCTATTGCTTCAATTCTTCCCTAAAGACAATCATTATCTTCTTACAGACAGGTCTTGACGATCAGAAAATTAACGAAAAAGCATTTGCATTAATCCGGCAAACCTTTAATTGCAGAGAGTAAAGAATATAACAATTACAAACAATCCCCGTGGTGTGAAAAAACGAATAGAAAGTAAGTTAAAAATCTGTTACTATTAAACATTGATTATATTTGTTTATATTTTCAAAATAATGCCATAATAAAATGAAAGTCGCAATTGTTGGAAGTGGATATGTGGGTCTCGTAACCGGAACTTGTTTCGCAGAAGTTGGTATTGAAGTCATTTGCGTTGACACCGATACACAGAAAATTGAGAATTTAAAGAATGGGATTATCCCCATTTATGAGCCCGGACTCGAAGATATGGTCCACCGGAACACGCAAAAAGGAAGATTGCAGTTCACAACCAATCTGTCTGAAGCGCTTGAGGACTGCGAAGTTATGTTTATTGCAGTTGGCACTCCTCCTGGTACGGATGGAAGCGCCGATCTTCAGTATGTCTTAAGTGTCGCACGTGATTGCGGGAAAAGCATGAAAGACTATATGTTGATTGTGACCAAAAGCACTGTCCCTGTTGGAACAGCCCAAAAAGTTAAGGACACATTACAGGATGAACTAAATAAACGCGGGGTAAACATCCCCTTCGATGTTGCCTCAAACCCGGAGTTCCTCAAAGAGGGTGCTGCTATTGACGATTTTCTGAAACCCGACCGTATTATCGTCGGTCTTGATTCACCCAGGGCCGAAGAGCTGATGAAAAGTCTCTACAAACCCTTCACATTAAACGGCCATCCATTCATCTTTATGGATATCACGTCCGCCGAAATGACCAAATACGCCGCCAATGCAATGCTTGCAACCAAGATTAGTTTTATGAACGACATCGCCAACCTGTGTGAGATCGTTGGCGCAGATATTAATATGGTTCGTAAGGGAATTGGCTCAGACTCCAGAATCGGTAATAAATTCATCTACCCGGGAATCGGGTATGGAGGCTCGTGTTTTCCTAAGGACGTTAAGGCATTGATCTATACCGCCAGCCAATTCAAATACGAATTGCGCGTACTCAAAGCTGTCGAAGCTGTGAATCTCGATCAGAAATTGGTGCTTTTCAACAAAATGCTGAAGTATTTTAATGGTGACCTCAACGGCAAAACAATAGCAATCTGGGGATTATCATTTAAGCCCCAAACCGATGATATGCGCGAAGCGCCATCATTGGTAATTATCAAAAAACTGCTCGAAGCCGGGGCAAAGGTTAGAGCCTATGACCCCCTGGCAATGAAAGAGGCCAAGCATCTGCTCGGTGATAGTATCATTTATGGTGAAGATCAGTACGATGCACTAATCGATGCCGACTGCCTGCTGCTCGTCACGGAATGGCCCGAATTCAGGGTCCCTAATTTCAACATCATCAAGAAATTATTGAACAAACCCGTTATATTTGATGGACGAAATATTTACGAAATAGCAGAGTTAAAACGTAAAGGCTTTGATTATTTTTGTATTGGGGTTGATACAACCAGATAATTATCACTTATAAATGATTAAGAAAAAGGTATTAGTTACCGGTGGCGCTGGTTTTGTGGGTTCACACCTTTGTGAGAGGCTTCTTAAAGAGGGAAATGAAGTTGCTTGCCTCGATAATTATTTCACAGGGCAAAAACAAAACATTGTTCATCTGCTGAATAACCCATTCTTCGAAATGATCAGGCACGATGTTACGATGCCATTTTTCATCGAAGTTGATGAAATTTATAATCTTGCATGTCCCGCCTCCCCGATCCATTATCAATACAATGCAATCAAGACAATAAAAACCTCCGTGATGGGGGCTATCAATATGTTAGGGCTCGCCAAGCGAATAAAAGCCAAAATACTCCAAGCGTCAACAAGCGAGGTGTACGGCGATCCTCAAATTCACCCTCAGGTAGAAAGCTATTGGGGTCATGTGAACCCCATCGGAGAACGTTCATGCTACGATGAAGGAAAGCGTTCGGCAGAAACACTTTTCGTCAACTACCACAAACAGAATAACGTAAAGATCAAAATAATCAGAATCTTCAATACTTACGGTCCTCGTATGCATCCCCATGACGGACGAGTTGTTTCCAATTTTATTATGCAGGCTTTGCAGGGAGAGGATATTACAATCTATGGCGATGGACAGCAAACACGTAGTTTTCAATATGTTGATGATCTTGTTGAAGGCATGATCAGGATGATGGCTTCACGTGATGAATTTACGGGTCCGGTTAATATTGGTAATCCTAACGAATTTACAATCTTACAATTAGCCAAACTCATCATTGAGCTAATCAACTCTAAATCAAAAATCGTCTGGATGCCTTTACCTCCTGATGATCCCACACAACGACAACCCAATATTGAACTTGCTAAAAAGGAACTCGGCTGGGAACCCAAAATTGAACTAAGGGAAGGTTTATTGAAAACGATTGACTATTTTGCATCAATAATCTGATTTTATTAACTAAAAATACATAAGTGAAAATTCTTGTAACCGGATCAAAAGGTCAATTGGGAAATGAAATAAGGGTATTAGCCCGGGATTATCCTGATTTCGATTTTATTTATACTGATGTTGATGAGCTTGATATTACCGATCAACTTAAGGTTGAAGCGTTTTTTGTTGCAAACAAGCCTCAGGTAATTATCAATTGTGCCGCATACACGGCCGTAGATAGGGCCGAATCTGACGAGGCGACAGCCTATCTTATAAATGCAACAGCAGTTGAAAATCTTGCGAAATCATCCGCCGCAATTGGAGCTTTAATCGTTCAAATCTCAACAGACTACGTTTTTGATGGAAAGTCGTATCTCCCTTATAACGAATCTGACGAAACGAATCCGCTGTCAGCATATGGTCGGACCAAACTCGCCGGAGAGAATGCAGTTTTTCAATATGCCAGTAAAGGACTCATTCTGCGTACTTCATGGTTGTATTCTGCTTTTGGAAATAACTTTGTGAAAACAATGACCAAATATGGCATTGAACGTGAAGAGCTTAAGGTGGTTTATGATCAGGTTGGCACTCCTACATACGCCAGAGATCTTGCAAAGGCAATTCTCGATATTATCCCTTCTGCAATACACCATTCGGGAACTGATCTATTTCATTATTCCAATGAAGGAGTGGCCAGCTGGTATGATTTTACGAAGTTCATTATTACTTTTTCTGGCATCAGTTGCGAAATAAAACCAATCCTGACGAAAGATTACCCGTCACCAACAATCAGACCTTGCTTTAGTGTACTAAGTAAATCGAAAATTAAAGATACTTACAAAATCAAGATCCCATACTGGAGTGATAGTGTTAAAGATTGCATTCAAAGACTCTAACCAGAGTAATAAAAAACCGGAAAATGGATCACATTGAATTGTTGTTGTGAAGATTTAAAAAATGAATCTTCGATCAATAAAAATGACTCGTGTGATACGACCCGGATTTTTTCAGGTAAAGAATTTATTGTTTTGAACACTACCTGATATAGAGCAGGGAAATGGAATGATAGGGAGAAAGGAAAAGGCGATGGGGCGATAAGACAAGTCAGAAGGAGAGTCATTAAGGGTCATTGAAAAGGTCATTGGCTTCGCCGTCATTAAAAGGTCATTGAAAAGGCCATTAATTATTAAGAGGTTATTAAAAGTTCATTAGTCATTAAAAATCTTCGTTTGAGGATCCGATGCTGAT
>JAATGF010000014.1 GCA_015654795.1 Bacteroidales bacterium | reverse complement strand
GATTTTGCAATGATTAATGGTGGCTATTAGTGTCTTGCGACTAACAAACTCGCTTACTGAAAAATATAGCGCTACCTTAACTCTTAACGGATTAGTTTCAATATAGTTAGCACTATCATGCCAGCTGCAAGTTGCCAAAAATCAGCTGCTTATTGCATAAACCATTTGAAAGCGGTTCACAAAATTTACCCACACGATCCGTCATAGAGCCCAGGTTTTTGACTAATTTAGGGAATTATTTATTGGAATAAACTGTTTTTCTTTCAATTTTAATCAAATCAATGGTCAAACGGAGGATATCGCTTAAAGATATTGCGAAAGAGCTTGGGGTTTCGATCTCAACGGTTTCAAGAGGGCTAAGGGATCATCCCGACATCAGTGATGAGATGATTGTCAGGATAAAAGAATTGGCCGGATTACGAAACTATTCGCCAAACCCTATGGCGATGGGGTTATTGAAGCAACACACCAAAATGATCGGCGTAATTGTGCCAGATCTGTTAACGCATTTCTTTTCGTCTGTAATTTCCGGTATCGAAGAGGTGGCAAAAGAGAAGGGGTATTTTGTAATTGTTTCACCTTCAAATGAATTGTACCTAAAGGAAAAAGAGAATATCGCGAACTTAATGAAGGCGCGGGTTGAAGGTTTTATTGTTTGCATTTCGCAGGAAACCACCGATTATTCTCATTTTGAGCAGATTATTGAAGCAGAGATGCCGCTGGTTTTTTTCGATAGAGTATGTCTTAAAGATAAGGTTCCGACAGTTACTGCCGACAGTTTTGAAGCAGCCCGTGGAATAACTCACCATTTCTACGAGAATAATGCCCATCGGATTGCTTATATTTCCGGCCCTGATCATCTCAATATCTCGGCTGAACGACGAATGGGATACTTACAAGGTTTAGCTGATTGCGGACTTGAATTCTGTCCTGAATATCTGGAGAAGTGTGATCTTAGTCCGTTGTCCGCAGCAATTGCTACGCGAAAGCTCTTAATGCTCCCAACTCCGCCTGATGCAATTTTTGGTATTAACGACACTGTTGTTTTTGCGGCAATGAAAGAGATCCGGAAATTCGGGTTGTCTGTACCTAAGGATATTTTACTTGTGGGTTTTACTGACGAGTTTCATGCCACAGTTGTGCACCCAATGCTTACCTCGGTGATGCATCCAACGAATGAAATGGGAAAGGTTGCGGCTAATCTTTTTTTCGAGCTGACTGAAAACATCGGCCTACCTCCGAAATCGGTTGAACTGAAAACAAAACTTGTAATCAGGGAGTCATCGGTAAGAAAATGAGCGGATGAGAAAAGAGGAGACAGCGCGAGAGAGGATGATGTAAGAATGGCCGGGAAAAAATCCTGCATCGTTTGGTTGCCATTATCTCGGTTGAAGAATTCGACATTGTTTCATTTCTGGTACTTAAGTCATTATATGTCATAAAAAAAGCCGCTGTTCAAGCGGCTTTTTTTATGAAGAATATATCTTATCAATTAATAGAACTTTGAGCGTTTGTCGACAATTTTGGCATTTTCGCGTAATGCTTCGAATGCAATCATATTTGCACGATAGTTAACTGATGCAGCCAACCTTTGTCTGTCTGCTTTTATGTCCTGATCTGTTCCTACAGTAACACTGGTTGCTTTCACTACATAAACCCCGCTGGTTCCTGCTACCGGTTTTGAAACCTGATTTGCTTCGAGTACTGTTGCAGCACCTGCAATGGCGGGTTCGTAACCAACACCTGGAATTGAGGACGATTCGAAGTTAATATTCTGAGCTTCGCCAACCGAAACACCAAGACTTGCTGCTAATTGTGCAAGATCGGTTTTCCCGGACATCTTTTCGATGAGTTGTTGTGCCTTTTTTGCCTTTTTAACTTCAAGTTCAACACGGGGTTTTACAACGCTAAATGCTGCAATTCCCGTTTCCTGTTCACCGGTCATCGTTGCAATAACGAACTGATCGCCAAGTTCGAATATTGGGGTCCCTTCGGTACTTAAAATGAGTGATCCTGTTTTAGCTTTGTATGCGGCACGAATCAATACACGTGAATTTTGTAATCCTGCAATCTCCTTGTCGTTTTCGCGAACATTTGCTATTCGTTTGGTCAAGCCTTGTGCAGCGATGGCGGCATCGAATTTCTTTACATCCTGATTTTCGCTTGCAAATTTTGATGCGGCAGTATATGTTGCCTGGTAAGTTTGACTGCTTGGCTCGATAGCGCGATTAATAATTGCCAGCTGAACATTAGGAGCAGTCTTTCCCCTACTCGTCACCTGAAGCAGATGAATTCCGAATTGTGTTTTAACGATCTGAAGGTCATTGACTTTTCCGAAGAAAGCAGCATCTTCAAATGGTTTTACCATCATTCCGCGACGCATCCATCCAACGCTTCCGCCATTATTGGCAGATCCGGTATCTTCGGAATTTGTACGCGCAATATCTTCAAATTTTTGACCTTTTACAAGAATGAGGTTTTTGATGCTGTCGATCTTAGCCGTTGCCTTGTTTAATTCTTCCTGTGAATTTACGCGAATTAAGATATGACGGGTTTCGACTGAATCGGGGAGTTCTTCAAATTTTTGGATTTTAGCCAACTTCCAGCTTTTGTCATCCTTGTATGGTCCGTAGATGTCTCCGACTTTACCTGTAAAAGCGAATGCGCCCAATTCCGGAGAGAGATCGCCTTGTTTGAAGAAAGAGTCATCGAAAGGTACATCAGAATTGATATTTACAAATGCAGCGGGATCTTCGACTGTCGCAAATTCGGCTTTTATATCGTTACACCATTTAATCAGCTTATCTTCGTCTGTTTTTGATGCAACAACGGGGAACGAAACATACTCAATGTTTCTGTTGTTTTCCTGTTTGTAGTTCTCTTTGTTTTTTTCGTAATAATCTTTAAGCTCTTCGTCTGACACTTTTACATCACTATCCAAAACTGAAGAAAACGGTTTTGCCACAAACTGGATATTTGCCTGATGGTTACGTCCTTTAAGATCGCTTTTTGCTTCGTCTGTTGTTACGTAAATCCCTTTTGCCAGCAGGTTGTTGTATTTTGAAAATGAACGTTCTTCGATAATTTGGTTTTCAATGAATAACCAGTAGCTGCGTTCCTTGCCGGCGCTGTTTGTCTGTTGGTATTTTAAGAACTGAATCAGGGCGGGACGGTTCAGTGTTCCTGTGTTCGGATCGCGGAAGATACTTTGAATAATGGCATGTGGATTCTTTCCCTGCACCATATCAAAAAGTTCAGCCGAACAGACACCTATTCCCAATTCGTCATAGATATCTTTCATCGTGAGATTTCGCACCATGTTCTGCCATGTCTGTTCTCTGATCTGCTCGGTTGTTTGTGCATCAAGTGAAGTTTTACCTGAATTCATTTTGTAGATTTCTTCCAGCTCACTTACTTTAGCCTGAAATTCGGGATAGGTGATTGTTTTTCCATCAACTTGAGCTAATTCCATTTGTTTGCCGCGCGTAATCGAACTTGTTGATTTAAACAAGTCGCCGAGAATAAATGCTGCGAGCGCCAATCCAATAAATATTGCAATCGCAATTCCGGCGCGGTTCCTGATTTTCTGTAATGTTGCCATCGATATTTGGTTACTTAAAAATTACTTTTTCTTTTAGTTTATGAGGGTACGAATATAGTAAAATTCAACTTTGAATTACTGAGGATTCGTGAATATTAAATACTTCCTGCCAATTTCATCTCCACAAGCTCTATTCTCGTTTTTGAACAACGCAATATTTTAAATTCGTATTTCCCGATTAATAAAATTGTATTGACTTTCGGGAAACTTGGATGGTGATAAAGAAGATATCCTGCCAATGTTTCATAGCTGTTATCTTTTTGTAAATTAGTATTATAAGTCTCGTTGATCTCCTCGACACCAAGTCGGCCCGAAAGTATAAAATGATTCTCGGATACTTTTTTAGAAATAATATTAGGTGTATCATGTTCGTCTTCAATTTCACCAAATATCTCCTCCAGAATATCTTCAGTTGTGATCATTCCCGCAATTCCGCCAAATTCGTCAACGACAAGCGCCGTGCTTTTATGCTCGCGAAGGAGCTTGGCAAGTAGTTTGTTGGCCTCCATGGTTTCGGGAACAAAGGATACTTTCCGAAGACAGGACTCAATGTTTTCCGGATTATTGAAAAGATCTGAAGAGTGGGCGTACCCAACAATGTTATCGCTTTTCTCTTTAAAAACTAAAATCTTCGAAAAACCCGTATCAATGAATTTTTGTTTTAAATGCTCAATCCCGGCATTTATTTCAATAAGTTCAATCTCGGGGCGTGGAACCATACAATCGCGGATTTTGATTTTTGAAAAATCGAGGGCGTTTCTGAACAGTTTTATCTCACTATCAAAATCGTGCTGGCTGGTTCCCTGAAAATCTTCCATTTCACCAAGAAAATGATCCAGATCGGTCTTCCCGAATACACGTTGTTCCTGTTTTGGACCAATCTCTGCATGTACCAAATGTTTAAGAAGAAATTTAGAGATCCAGAGCGAAAGACTCGTAATGGGGTAGAACAAATAATAGAAAAAAGCTGCGGGAACCGATAAACGATTTAGCGCCTGATTGTTTTTAAACTTAAAGACCGTTTTAGGTAAAAACTCGGCAACAATAAGGATAATCATTGTAGAGATAACTGTCTGGATGAATAAACGGAACGAGTCGTTCATCCCATAACCAGACATAGCCTTGTCGAGTACCCCGGCAAATGACAAACTGTAAACGACAAGAGCGATATTATTGCCCACCAGCATTGTGGCAATAAATTGCCCCGGAGTTTGAAGAAACTTAGTGATTATTTGAGCATTAATAAGATTCTTACTTTTATCAAGCTCTAATCTCAGTTTGTCCGACGAAACAAAAGCAATCTCCATACCCGAAAAGAAGGCAGAAGCTATTAGTGTTCCTGTTATGATTATAAGCTCGTTCATTGATTTTTATCCGACATTACTTTTCGTCGACATAAATTTGTCCCCTTGTTTTTTTAAAGGTCCACTTTGTCATTTGTGTATCTGATTCAAATCCCCCGGTTCCCGTAATGTTTTGATCACCTTTCTTAATGTTGACAAATTTATCAGAATAAATCCGTTCTTCCTTGACGAGGTAAATCAATTCTTCTGTACGCAATGTATCGCCTTTATTATTTACCATCACAACATTTCCTGTTGCCAGCCATTTTTGCTCGATAGCGAAGTTTTTCCCATAGTTGGCAGATAATTCGGAGATAATTTTTCTGTTTTCGTCAAATTGTTGTAGATGGAACCCTTCAGGAAATTCCTTATAAGGTTCCTTTTCCTGATCAAAGATCAGCAACTTCGGAGTCTTCAGAAAGTATCGTACAATTCCGGAGTCGGTATAATATGTCTGAAAATCAGTTGCTTCTACTGATGGTGTTTTTTTTGCACTAATCAAATCTGTCGGTATATCGGAAGCAACTTTTGAGCTACACGAAAAAATGAGCATTGCCGCCCACAATGAGAGGACGACAATACTTATATTTTTACAGAGCTGCAACTTTCTGATAAATCTAACGAAGACATACTGTTGTTGTACTTCCATTAATCAAATCTCCTGCTTTATGAGTGCTTCGTGCTTTATAGATTAAAAAAATGCCTCTTAATCGAATTTTCTCTTAATAAACCATCTGTCATGCAAAAGAAGATGGAGTGTAAATTTAGCGTACGACTCTCTGATCAGATTATTATCAGTTGTACCTAATCTTCCGAGTTCAGCTGATAAGTTCAGCGACGAAAGTGCACGACTGAATGGCAATCCTAAACCAAATGTGACTCCATATCCGTTAATCTGTTGTCCATTAATAGTTATATAGGAGTTTTCGTAGAAGCACCCTGCTCTGTACTGTATTCTGGACCAATAACTTCTGATTGAATATGCATCAGGAGTGATTTCTATTCCGGAAGAGTAGCGGGTACTGTTGGTCATATTTTGTCCTTGCGAAGGACTTCCTAAAAATGATACATCACTCCATTTTTGATGATAGACATCAGCGCCGAAAATAATCTTATTTTTGAAAGAATATGAGAAGCCTGCGCCAATGCTTAATGGAAGCGCCAGCCCTTTATCGCCTTCGGTATGTGAAAGCGTGTCAATAATCGGGGCGGTGGTTGAAGAGCCGCGGAAGAGGGCCCGCTCTTCATGTATGACATACTTTGACGACATATTTTGTTTTGGTTCGAAAACTGCACCAAAAGTCCATTCGTTTTTATTTTTTGTTTTCCACGTATATTGTAATCCTGCGGAAAAGCCAAAATTGTGTACCGTTAGTTTCTTATCCAGTGAGTAATCGTAAGCGGAGCCATCGTTGGGAAAGTATAAATAATAGCTATCGGACAATGTGCCAAATAAATACCAGGCATTTACACCAACAGACAGGTTTTTACCAATTTTAAAAGCATTCCCAAGAAAAGCTTTCGAGAGGGTGCCTGTACCACTGATTGTTGTTGAGGTGACTCCGTTTGTTGATTCTTCGGTAGCTGCAATGTTGTAGCCCTTCTCAGATAATGGCATTAGCCCGAATGCTGTGGCCCACCATTTTTTTATGGGAAATGAAAATGCCAGATAATTAAAGTTCACATCGTTTGCTCCATTTTTCTTATCTGCCGACTCATAACTGGTATGTTTGGAACTGACTCCAAATTCCATCAGAAAGGTCATGGTATCGATAGCGGTATACGAGGCAGGATTTCCGGTGTTGATCTGAAAACCATAGCGGGTTCCAATGCCGATCCCGCCTAATGCTTCGCTTCTGCCCAGCGAGTTTCCGTTAAGCGTTCCTATCCCATAACGGGAATATGGCGAACTGGTGCTGGCGCTGTTTTCATTCTGAGCTTTCAAAACAGAAGGCAGCAGTAAAAAGGCTGTCGCAATTGCGAATGTTACACTAATTTTTTTCAGCATTGTATTCAAGAATTCTGTTTAACCCAATGAGGGTGATTTCAAATTTTACAAAGATGGTGTTTTTTAACTTTTTATCAAAAAAGAATAAATCACCTCCGGTTAAAATAACCTGACACTCCGGCCAGTCTTTTCGTACATGGTCGATCATCCCATCAATTTCGAAGATCATCCCGTTTTGAACCCCGGCACGGATAGCCTCTTCTGTTGTTTTTCCGATAATCGGCCAAGGCGCTGAGCTCTCAATTTCAGGGAGTTTACTGGTGAATTCGTGTAGCGCCCTGAACCTCATTTTTAATCCGGGAGAGATATTCCCCCCCAGAAAATGGTGGTTTTTATCAACTAAATCAAAAGTTATTGCGGTACCTGCATCAATCACTAAAAGCTCTTTTCCCGGGAATAACACGATTCCTCCCACTGCTGCGGCCAACCTGTCGAGCCCCAATGTCTCTTTCGACTCATAGAGGTTTCCGATAGGAACTGCTGTTTGATGATTGAATTCGATGAAAAAAGGGTAATCTTTTTTTAGTTTTTTTAAAAATTGTGTGTCAACTTCGGCAACCGACGAAAGGATAGCCTGATTTAATGCGGGATAGTTACGCTTTAAATCGTCGAGACGCGCGATGCCAGGCGATTCCATGCAAATAATCTGCACGATTTCCCCTGCATCGAATACCGCTACTTTGGTCTGGCTATTTCCTATGTCGATGACTAAATTCAATTTCTTAGGATTCAATATTCATGCTAATATCAAAAGCTGCAACAGAATGGGTAAGCGCTCCGATGGAAATATAGTCAACTCCTGTAGCAGCCACCTCTTTAAGCCGTTCCATTGTCATATTTCCCGATGCTTCAACTTTGGCGCGTCCATTAATTATCTTTACGCTTTCGGTCATAGTACTGTTGGGCATGTTGTCGAGCATGATCATATCCACCCCGACGGCCAATGCTTCCAGCACCTCTTTAATCGTTGTTGTCTCGACTTCTATTTTTATTCCGTCGGGCAAATTCTCTTTAATTTGTGTGACAGCTTTTGTAATTCCTCCGGCGATCTTAATGTGATTGTCTTTGATGAGTACCATATCGTAAAGTCCGATCCGATGGTTTGTGCCGCCGCCAGTCAATACTGCATATTTATCCAAAAGACGCAGACCTGGAACAGTTTTCCGTGTATCGAGAATCTTTGTTTTGAAATCCTTTAATGCATTTACATAACTCGCAGTCATGGTGGCAATTCCGCTCATGCGCTGCATGAAATTTAACGCCACTCGTTCTCCGGTTAATAATGCGCGGTACGATCCTGAAATTTCAAGGATCAGATCGCCCTTGGATACTTTATCCCCGTCATTTACAAAGGTTTTCCACGTTATATCTGTACTCAGAGTCCGAAAAACATATTCTGCAACTGCAAGCCCGGCAATTACTCCTGTTGACTTGGCCGTCATCGTTGCTTTGGTCTGCAAATCCGTCGGAATCAGAGAATTGGTTGTGATGTCGCCATTTCCGATATCCTCTTTTAGCGCATAATCGATAACAGACTTTATTGTCTCAATGTTTAATTTACTTTTATTCATGATATTCTGACCGCTTCGTATTGAATTTTGTTATCTTTTTTCTGAATAATATGGTGCAGCTCTTCTTCGATCTCAAAAGGAAAATCAATCCTGACATGTCCGCCCCTACTCTCTTTTCGTTCAATAGCCGAAAGAGTAATTAATCGGCAGATGTCGGTGAGGTTGATTATTTTATGATGATTATAATCGGTTTCCGATTCTTTATAATGTTCTGCAATTGCCTCAATTTGTGCAAGTGCCGATTCAAGGCCTGTTGCATCGCGAACAATCCCAACCTGATCGCTCATGATATTGGCCAGTTTATTTTTTACTTCCAGAAACTCGTTATCCGTTTCCGGGCAAAGCACGATCGTTTTTTGTTTTGAAGTCAACGGTATACTGATATTATTTAAGTTTCTTGCTTTTTCAATTGCTCTTTTACCATAGACGAGACATTCAAGCAGAGAGTTGCTTGCGAGTCGGTTTGCTCCCATTACTCCCGTTGCGGCTACTTCTCCGCACGCAAAAAGACCTGGAATATTGGTCTGCCCCCAAATATCTGTTCTGACGCCTCCTACCATATAATGTGCCGCCGGGGCAATTGGAATTAAGTCGGTTAGCAAATTTATGCCTAAAGGTCTGAGATGAGCATCGATCGAGTGAAACCGTTCGATAAGATCTTCGTTATGGAGATGCCTCAAACTGAGAAAAACATTGGAACCAGTCTCTTGCATTCTTTTGAAAATTGCTGAAGAAACGACATCGCGCGGGGCAAGTTCTGCCAACGGATGCAAACCAGGCATAAATCGAACGCCGTTTACATCAAGTAAATGAGCGCCTTCACCCCTTACTGCTTCACTGATCAGGTAAGCTTCCTCTCCGGGAATTGAAAGCGCTGTCGGATGAAACTGTATGAATTCCATATCCGCGAGGCGCGCGCCAGCCTGCCATGCAAGTGCGATCCCGTCTCCCGTTGCTGTATAAGGATTTGTTGAGCGTGAATACAGACGTGAAAGTCCCCCTGTAGCCAGTATTGTGGCTTTACCAAGAAATATAATATTTTCGCCGTCAGTATATTGCAATGTCTGGATACCTTTACAAACGTTCTCTTCCACAATTATTTTCAGAGCGGCACAGTACTCAAAAGTTGTTATCCCAGGTTTGGCCAATACTTCTTTTAGCATAAAGCTGGTGATCATTTTCCCGGTCGCATCCCCATCGGCATGCAGAATTCTGCGTCGGGAATGACCACCTTCAAGACCTAATTTAAGGTGCCCTTCTTCATCTTTATCAAACTCCATACCTCTTTCAATGAGTTCGTTAACTCGTTCGAGGCCTTTGTTTACAAGAAGTGAAACGGCATCGTGGTCGCATAAATTGCGTCCTGCAATTAATGTATCTTCAAAATGGAAGCGAGGATGATCATCCTCCCCAATCGCAGCAGCAATTCCCCCCTGAGCATGATATGAATTACTGATATCGAGTTCAGATTTGGATATGAGTGCAACACTGCCATAATCAGCGGCATGAAAAGCGGCAAGTAAACCTGCCAGACCGCTTCCAACTACAATAAAATCAAATGTAAGGGTTTTCATTGAAAGACAAGCTCCCTCCGGATTAATGAGCGACAAAAGTAATGTTTCTGCTCCAGAAAATGGCAGGTTACGATTTTATTAATCGGAGGAATATTGCTGTATTAAATTTTCGCCCTGATTCGGGGACGCGAATCTAAACAGAAAACCTATCTGATAAGCCAAAATCAGCGCTTTACAGAAGAATTTGTAAATCAGATTGATGGATAACCGGTGCAGGAAAACCAAACGGTTAAACCGGCATTTCTCTTCCTGTTTTCATTAATCTTACTTTAATCGGGCATATATAACCGGAGGTTGTCTTATTTCGTCAACTTTTGTTTCGAGGATATCAGAAAAATCAAGGATGAATTTCGACAATTTACCATATTTAACACCTTTTGATCGAAGGGCAACTCCAACTTCGGCGAGATTAGCCCATCCATCCGTTTTAGCACAATCGGCTATGGCTTCTATTAAAACTTCTCTGTTAGTTGTTTCCATATTGTTTGAGAATGAGTTTGGTAATACAGACAGCAAATTCAAATCATACAACTAAAAATATTAGTGCTAATATACACATTTTTTAATCAACCTGTTTACATCATCATTTTTTCGGCTTAGTTTGTCCACAAATAATGGGAATAAATAAATGTCATCTTTTGCCAATACGGGATCTGCGGACTTTGAAGCGCAGTGCAATTTCAATATATATTTATCATAAGTGAAGTAAATAAATCAGATGGCTTCGTCTCTTTCCCTCGTCATGTTTGATTCGTATTTGATTCGTACCTGATTCGTGTTTGATTCGTTCCTGGTTTGATAAAGATTCTTGGCATAATGGACAATTGTGAAACGAGCATGGCGTAAATACTGCAAAAGGAGATGAATTGAAAATCAGCGAAGCTAATCGCAGATTATTTTTGACGATTAGCAGTTATGTGTCATTATAAATCCGCTACCGTGAATATTACGGATTTCGATAGATGGATCATCCTTAAGGTATTTCCTTAGTTTGGTAATGAACACATCCATGCTGCGCGTCGTGAAATAGCCATCATCGCCCCAGATTCTTTTTAATGCGATTTCGCGCGTCAGCAATTCGTTTTTATGTTCGCAGAGTAATTTGAGCAATGCTGACTCTTTGGGACTGAGCAATTGTTTTGTTCCTTCAAGTTTTATTTCGCGCAGATGAGGATCGAAAATATACTTCCCGATTTGAAATATCTGATTAGCAGTACTGTTGGGCCCATCCGATCTTTTAAGTACCACAGCAATTTTGTAAAGCAATACATCTGCATCAAAAGGTTTGATAATATAATCATCGGCCCCTAACCGATAACCGGTAATAATGTCTTCTTTTAGTGATTTTGCAGTCAGGTAAATCATCGGAATATTTGAATCTATTGACCTGATCTCCCGCCCGATCGAAAACCCGTCAACATGGGGAAGCATCACATCAAGCAGGCATAAATCGTATGTTCCTTCTTTAAAGGCGCTAACCGCGTGTTTGCCGTCATCGAGCCATGTGATCGAAAAATTACAGATTTCAAGATAGGATTTTAAAACGGCTCCAAAACTGAGATCGTCTTCAACAAAAAAGATAGACTTTTTTTGGCTCATTGTTTGTTAATTAAGAATGGGACGAAAACAACAAACTTGCTCCCTTTCCCGGGTTCACTATACACTTTAATGCTTCCGTTGTTGGCTTCCAGAATTGCCTTCACATAACTTAAGCCCAGACCAAAACCTTTTACATTGTGAATATTACCGGAAGGAAGACGATAGAATTTGTCAAAAATCCTGGCCTGTACAGCTTTGCTCATTCCGATACCAGTGTCCTCTACGGATAAATAAATTCCTTTTGGACAATTAATCGTTGATACTGTAATTAAAGGAGCTTCGGGCGAATATTTATTTGCATTATCTAACAGGTTGTAAAGCAGACTTGTAAAGTGAACCGGATCAGTTGTCACAACAGGATTGACCGCCTCCAGTTTAGTGACAATTTTACCTCCCTTTTTCTCGACCTGGAGCAATATCCCTTTTATGGCGTCTTCAATCAATTCATGAACATTTACGGCCTGAAAATTGAATTCAAACTCTTTTCTGTCCAGCCGGGCAATCTGAAGGATTCGTTCAACCTGTTCGTTCATCCTGACATTCTCTTTTTTAATCATCCCCGTAAAGAACCTGACTTTCTTTTCATTATTGATAACCTTTTCATTTGCTATTGAGTCGGCCGCAATCGAAATGGTCGCAATCGGGGTTTTAAATTCATGCGTCATATTATTTATAAAATCTGACTTCATTTCTGATATTTTTTTCTGCCGGATAATCAAAAACATACTCAACAGGAAGGTGAGAAAGATAATAAGTGTAAACGCCACCGAAAGACCAAGCAACAGCGAAGTTGTACGCCCGATAAAAACATTTCTGTCGGGAAAGTATACCGCTAACTCAAGATTTTTACGAAACACATCGTTGGGGAAAAGGTTGACTTTATACCACCTCTTCAGATCCGCAGTTTTTGCGGCTTTATTTGTAACACTATCCCCCGAAGTAATTGTAAAAGTAAAATCGATGGGAATTGCCCGATCCATCAATTCCTCTTTAATCAGATTTCTTAACTGTTTTTCGTCGATGTGTCGGCCTGTCTCCCAACCTTTATATTCGTAAGTAATTTGTTTTGACAAGGCTTCGAGTTGTTCCATCTTCTTCGCCATGTCTTTCCCGATTACCGGGAATCCCGACGATAATATTGTGTCATTATTTATCAGGAGACTATCCTTATTGATTCTGGTCCGTTTCCGGGATCCCGAGAAAAAGGATTTTATTCTTATCTGATGATTTCCCGATTTTAGTTTCCCCGTCTTAGACGTTGTAACACTGATTCTTCCATTGATACTGTCATTGTTAATCATTACATCAATGTCTTCGAAAGGAGGAAACGGGGGAGGAGGAGGAGAGGGTACATTCATATCCCATTCTGTTGAATCATCGGAGGCCACATTGCTAAGAATGCGCAGATCATAACCAGTTTCGAGCCGGCGAACCGCTTTATTCAAGGCTTCATTGACTGACCGGTCAAAGAGTTCATTTCTGACTTCCACCGAATTGTTAAACCAATAGAATTGAACCGCTACTATGCCAAGCAGCGAAATTCCCATTAGAAACACCAAACCGATGATGATGCGTTTATTCACACATTTAAATTTTTGTAAGTTATTAATATTCAATTTGTATTAAGAGTTGCCATTCTTTCGTTCCGAGTCTGCGGTGTGGAACTCGCATTTATCAGCTGATGGATTATTGTTACGCCGATCTGCGATTTATCTCTTTTTGTGGTTATCGCCATGCTCGTTTCAGGATCGATCAAAAATTCATTCCCCCAGATATTTGTCTTGATCCATAAAATCGTTCACCTTATGGGAGATACAATAACATTCTAAAAAGGATGAGAATAAACTTCATACAAAACAAGAATGATTATTTGGCTATTAGCTATGCTGATCTTCGATTCCATGCGGCAACTAAGAATCAAATTATAAACGCATGAAAAATAGGTTCAATCTGATCCAAATCACTAATATTAAAATTGAATCTTGTAACTGATGTTGGGCAGTATACCAATAACGTCTATTTTCTCAATTTTTTGTGTTTGCTCATTGTACTGATACCCATGCTGACCGGTATATCCGGTGAGATTCAGAATTTTAAGAGCGAACTCGTGAGATACTTTCTTTTTGTTCATCCTATAGCTAATGTTTAAATCCGATGTTAAGGCAGGTAAATATTGTTTGCTGAATGCCTGTGTCTCGTCATAAATAATATTCTTCTTTTCGAGCGATGCAGCCTCATCAACAGGAGTATATCGGTCACCTCCCTGATAGGATAGCCGGATATTTGTACTGAAAATATTTTGATTTTGTTTCCCACATTTCCATTCTTTCCCTCCCAAAACATTGAAAATAAACCGTCGGTCATTTCTTGTATCCCGCCAGATATGGTCGCCTCCACTATATTCCGATTTAAATACTGATCCGGTAAACATTCCGTAATATCCCTTGTTCAAATAACGTTCCATCGTAATGTCAACCCCATAGTTTCGTCCTTTTCCTCCATTTACTAATTGACGGTCGAGGTAATAATCGGCATGATTGATGATTGAAAACGATGTACCTGGCTCTACCGGAACATCAAATAAATACTGGAAATAAGGTTCAACTTTCAAATGAACGATTGGTGAGATACTCCGGTCGTAGGCCAATACCACATGATGCGCCCGGGCAAAATCTAGGTTCTTGTTCACATTTTTATCTCCGTTTTCGGGTGTTTTGATGTAATAATAGTCCAATTTCTCCCGTCGGCTGTGTAACCCATACGCGATTGCCAGCGATTGATTTGGCATTATGTTCCACTTTAATCCAAGACGTGGTTCTATAGCCCAATTGTTATTTAAAGTGAACAGTTGTGTCGTTAGTCCAAAATTTGCGGTTACATGGTTGCTCAGGTTTATTACTGAGCTGCTAAATACTGAAACCACTGCATTAAATCCATTCCCCTGTGCAATTTTTTCCATGGGCTTATCCAACCCAAACTCCGGGCTTAAATTGAAATTGAGGTTATACTGAAGCCCTGTAATTGTAATACCAGTCCGGTTGGTATGTTTGGAAGATAATTTTGTGTTGAGGTATGAACTGAAAACGATATCCCAGTTTGTATTTTTCATGTCAACCATGGTTTGATAGTTCGTATCACTACCTGGAAGCAATTGATCTATCTGTGGATGGTTGTTGGTATAGGTGGCAGCCAGGGATGTTTTAATATAGACACTATTATTTAATAGATATTTATGGGTAATTCCTCCGGCACCTTTTGCCATTTTTGTTTTCGATTTTTCACGATCGGCATAGGTTTCCCATTGGGTTTTGTCGGAAGTTATATCTGATTTATTGGCATCAGATAAACCAATTCCCCATAATGAGAATGTCCCGGCTTTACGGGTCGGGACATTCAGCTTGAATGAGAAATCCTGGTAGGCAATGTTCATATTGTCAGCAAGCGCCCCTAATATCCCTGTTGTAGAATATCGGTAATTGAACAGGTACGAACTTTTGTTTTTCCGGCCTAGTGGCCCTTCCGAAGCAAAATCAAAGCCCAACAAACCGGCCTGAAAGGCATGTTCGTATTTCTCGTTGTTACCATTCCTCATGGTCATGTCGAATACTCCCGAAAGGGCATTACTATATTCTGCAGTGAAAGCTCCATTTAAAAAGTCGGAATTCCCCATTACCTGGCTACTCAATGCAGAGAACAATCCTCCACCCACACCAATCATATCGGCAAAGTGCGTTGGATTGGGTATTTCCACGCCTTCCAGTTTCCATTGTAAAAATTGGGGCGAATTTCCGCGGATAGAAATAGCATTTGTTGATACATTTCCGGCCACTCCGGCAAATGATGAAACAAGCCTTGCAGGATCATCGAAACCACCCGCGTACCGGCTTGCCTCTTCCACACTAAGCATGCGTCCTCCGGCCAATGTCATCGGATTTAATGGTTTCTCCTTATTGATTGTTGGACGCACAACAACCTCGTCAATATTTAGAGTGTGTTCCTTAAGCGAAACTTCGCAAAATGCTTCCTTGGCCGAGCTTAGCAGGATTTCACGGATAATGGCAGGCTCATAGCCAATACTGGATGTCTGAATGTCGTATCTCCCAACCGGAAGTTGATTAAACCTGAATTGCCCCAGGCTATCGGTTACTGTTCCCCGTTGCGGATCGGTATTTAACAGCACGACTGCAACATAAGGGATTGGGGCGCTTGATGCTTCGTCGGTTACCACGCCCCTGATAGTCTGTCGAGGTTCCTGCTTCGATGTTTTATTCTTCTTGTTTTCCTTTTCAGGAGTAATAATGATGTGTTTCCCGTTTATTTTATAGGTGAAGCCTGTGCCTTTCAGTATTTCAGACAAAGCTTTGTCCAGGCTTTCATTCCTGATAGTTACGGATATTTTCTTTTCAATATCGAACCTGGTTTGGTTATAGGCAATGGTATATTTGCTTTGAACTTCGATTTGCTCGAATGCTTGTTTGATTGCAATGTCGCGGCCTGTTAAGGTTATCCTTGCATTTTGTGCCATTGCCGAAAAGGTGCCGAAAAGAACAAATATGAGCATTAGGATCTTAGCAGGACTGAATTTCAGATCACACACGGTCGTGATTTTGTGCATTTTTTATAGTTTTGAATATTTATTATCTATTTGGATTGTCCATCCATACTGATTATAATTTCATTGTCCTTCTTCTGATAGGAAAATCCTCCCACAACATCTTGCAAAACAGCCATTACCTGTTCGATGCTTTCGTGATTGACAAACTTCATGGAGTAGAAATCTCCCTGAAAACTTGCCGGATCGTATTTAAAAGACACATTGAAGTGCCGGTGAAGGGTATTTGTGATATCGTTAAAAGTGGCATCCTGAAAAATGAGCACCCCATCTTTCCAACCCGTAGCTTCTTCAGTAACAGTGTTAATCAATACCGATTTGTCATCTTTGTTATAGGCTAACTGTTGATTGGGTTTTAATATATAGCTGCCACTTGTAAGGCCTTTCTCTTCCCCGTTAATCGTTACCTGAATCTTTCCCTGATTAAGGGTAGCGACAGATCGACTGTCTGACACATAAGAGTTTACATTAAATTCAGTACCTAAGGCTTTTATAATTAAATCTTTTGTCTTTACAACAAAGGGTTTCTTTTTATTTGGTTTGACTGAAAAATAGGCTTCACCTTCCAGATTAACCAATCGGATCGTATCATTAAACCGGGAAGAATAATTGATTTTACTACCGGAGTTTACCCATGCGATGGAGCCGTCGGGCAGTGTACATTGTTTCTGTTCGTTGTTCACGGTCGATACCTCTATGTTTTTTGTACTTCCGGTGAAATAAAAGTAGCCGCCTACCAACAGCACTACAGGTACGAGGACTGCGGCAATACGTAAAATGGTGAGATAGGTCAGCGAATGCTTGTTTTCTTCTTTCCTGATTTTAGATTTTACAATTTTGAGTGAATGAGCAACCGATTGATCAGGCGGTACTTCCAATTTTTCCCAAATTGCATGCAATGAATCATCTTTTTCGGTCGCCCACTTGTCGTCTATCATCCAGCGTTGTACTTTTTGTGCTGTTTCTGAAGTGAACGTTTGATTGAAAAATTGATTGTATATTCGTGAAATATAGTCAGGTCTCATGTTGTTGGCTTATTTGTTTTGTCTGGTTCTCAGCGTTGATTAGAAATGAAGGGATACTTTTCCTTGCGATTCCAGGTTCCACACCTTTGTGCTTTCATTATACTGGTATTCGACCCCTCCTTCAATTTTAGATAAGTTTTTAATTTTAACTGAAAAAGAACTACCAATTCCTGAATGTGGAAATAACGTATTGAAGCCTGATAAGGAATTGTTATCGCCTGAATTCGCATATTGGCCCCAGCTATTAAATTGCACATTGTCTGTTATGTTGTATTTTGTTTTTATGCTGACTCCAATAATGTCTTGTTGGGTTAAGTTTGCGAATACAAATTGCTTGCCGACGACCCCTCCTGCATTAATCGTTAGCTTTTTCGACGGTTGCCAACCTAACGAACTGCTCAATTGGGTGTATTCTCCCAGTCCGATATGAGTTACTTTTTTCCCGTTACTCAATATGAAAAACCTGTTCGTTAATTTATCGGTTTGAATATTGTCGAAATCAAATGCCAATGGATTAGAAGTCATAAATCGGATATAAGGAGAGTATCTCACAAATGTTCCAGGTTGTTTCAGTAACGGAAAATGTAGTGAAAGTTTTGGTTTTTGCAACCGGAATATCTGATCGAAATCAGGATAAGGCGACAGCATATCCATGTCAAAATAGTTCAGTTTTGAAAATTCAGTATGAACCTCATCTGATCTCATCAGCGAAATTTCTCCTGAAGTTTTCACCTCTGGCCGCGATCCATTCGTCTGCGACATAGTCGCGATTGCTGATCCCAAAAGCAGAAAGATAAATGCTGTTGTTTTCTTAATCATCATTACCAAATTGTGTCATTACTCTCTTTATACAATTATATTATAAAGTTCTCCCGAACTAAATACTCTTTTTTTCGATTGTCAATTTTCGTCACATAAAAAAGACGAGAAAAAGGTGGATTATCCGTCGGAGTTCTTGCAGTGCCAGACTAAGTTGATTCTCCACGGTTTTTTTTGTAATTCCAAGTTGTAAAGCAATCTCATCATTCGATAAATCCTGGTCCCGGCTAAGCTGATAGATTGTTTTTCGTTGAATGGGCATCTTGCCAACAGTCAGTTCTGCCAACAAGCTGATCTCTTTGGCAAAAATCAGTTGTTCCGAGTCCGCAACTTCATTCAGTTCGGTATGGTTTTCAAGATAAGAAGTTTCAACTAATTTATGTTTCAGAAAATTAAAGGCGGCATTACGTGCCACAGTATAGATGTAAGCATTAAAAGATTTTTGCGGATCGATCGATTGTCGGTTTATCCACAATTTGACGAAGATGTCCTGAGTCAATTCTTCAGAGTCAGCTTCCGATTTTATGAGACCATTGATGAAATATCTGATTTTATTGTAATAAGCTGTAAATACGTCTTCAAATGCTTTATGTTCCCCGTCACACAAGGCTTCAAGAGTCTGTCGTTCCATACAATTTCAATTATTAATTGAAGAATCAATCCCGATTTTGGAAATTATGTCTCCAACTTAATTCATACAACTAAGTAAGCATAAACTCCCGACCAATAGAGGTATTAGTTGTGAATTTTTTATGTTTTTCACTGTTATCCAATAACGATTTAGGTGGGTCATATATTTGACAGCCTAACCTGATATAGTTATCATTGAAGTTACGAAACAACAATTGTAACTATTTTCTTATTTCCGTCTATTCCTTTGTCTCCAAAAATCATAAGTGCTACTTTAATAGGCTGGCTATCAGTATAACTGAAACTTGGTGTGGCCTCCTGACCAGTTTACTTTCGACTGTAGACGTTTAATGACAAATTAAAAGATTCAATTGTTCCATCATATATCCACGTGTAATAATAGTAATAAACATTTTGCCATTTGGGTTGCTATTACTGGGCTAATTATGCCATTGACAACCCGCCCACAGGTCTGCAGTCGTTTTTCAAGTCAGTTTATAGCATCCGGAGTTCAGACGAAAAACTATTGATAAAACTTATTTTTGATTTCAAATAAATTCTTTTTATCGCTTATTTTATCCTATTTTTGGGAATAATAAAATGTTAATTCAAAACTGATCAGGAAATCCTTTAGGAGTAATTGTTTTCCAATGACAGGGAAGAATCTGTGCAGATTTCATGTTATCATTAAAAATCAAATTATATACGTATGAAAAGACAAACATCATTTTTTACTCTTGTGCTTTTAATAGCCACTCTATTATCCGGTTGTGTGGAAAAGCAAAATGTATTGACCGATCAGGAAAAGCAGGACGGATGGAAGCTTTTGTTCGATGGACAAAGCCTGAAAGGATGGAAAAACTACAATGCTTCGGGCATTACAGGTTGGTCTGCTCAGGATGGATGCCTTGCGTCCAGCGGTACAGGCGGTGATTCTACAGGATACATTATTACAGACGCAAAGTATGACAACTTCGAGTTGGCCTTCGACTGGAAAATTGCTAAGGAGGGAAACAGCGGAGTTCTGTACCATGTCATTGAAAGCAAAAAATTTAATACTCCATACTTGACTGGTCCTGAATATCAGATGATTGACGACATTGGTTTCCCGGAAAAGGTGGAGGACTGGCAATTGACCGGAGCCGATTATGCCATGCACTTAGCCGATACATCAGCCAAAAAACTAAAACCGGTTGGCGAATGGAATACTTCCCTCATAATTTTCAATAATGGTCATGTGGAACATTGGTTAAACGGCAGTAAAATTGTCGATTTTGAAGCGTGGACTCCCGAATGGTTTGCTCTGAAAAACAGCGGCAAATGGACTTCCGCTCCCGAATACGGTCTTTCCGAAACCGGATATATTTCTTTACAGGATCATGGAAGTAAAGCATGGTTTCGCAATATGAAAATCAAAGAATTGCCAAAGAAAGATAAACCTAAAGTGGCTCTCTTTAATGGCGTTGACCTTTCCAACTGGGTTGCTTACGGAACCGAAAAATGGTATGTTCAGGATAGCTTGTTGGTTTGCGAAAGTGGACCAGACAAAGGATATGGCTACCTTGGTACTCAGCAATACTATAAAGACTTTGACCTTATTGCCGATTTCAAACAGGTTTCAAATGGGAACAGCGGTATTTTCTTCCGCTCTACAGTCGAAGGAACAACCGTTTCTGGATGGCAGGTTGAAGTTGCACCAAAAGATCATGATTCGGGTGGTGTTTACGAATCCTATGGCCGTGGATGGCTGCACCAAATTCCCGACAGTCTGGAGAATATCCTTAAAGTTGGAGAATGGAATACAATGCGTGTGAAAGTGATTGGTTCTGATGTGACAACATGGCTTAATGGTCAGGAAATGACTCACCTGAATGATTCACTGATTGGTACAGCCAACGGGCGCATTGCTCTCCAGATCCACGATGGTGGTGGCATTAAAGTTCAATGGAAAAATCTGGTAATTCAACCTCTTTAATTTAAACATATCATGGAACAGGAAGTCAGTCTGATAATTGGCTTCTTGTTCTTTATATTTAGCTATCGAAAATTATGAGACTATTAACCCTTTTTATCCTTTTTGTAAGTATAAATACAATGGCACAGATCAAATACATTGCCCATCGCGGAGCATCTTATTATGCCCCCGAAAATTCGCTTGCGGCAATCAAACTTGCATGGGAATTGGGCTGTGACGGTGCCGAATGCGATATCCAGCTGACCAAAGACAACCAAATTGTTTTGTGGCACGACGACAATACAGAGCGGTTAACCGGGCAAAAACTTAAAATTGCGCATTCGGATTATTCCGAACTGAATAAGTTGAATATCAGGCTTATCCAGACTAACTCAGCTTATTTCGAAGGGCAGCATATTCCGCTTTTAAAAGATGTACTGAAAGCCACTTCTGAGGGACAGTTATTGGTGATTGAAATTAAATGTGGAAATGAAATATTTCCTGAACTTCAGAAAATCATCCGTGATTACTGGAAAACAGGAAATATCGCGTTTATTGCGTTCAATTTTGAAACGATTTGCTTTGCAAAATCCAATTTTCCGGAAGTGCCCTGCTACTATTTATCTTCATCAAAAGACGATATACTGAGGCGGATTCCTGACATCAAAAAGAATAAACTCGATGGTGTTGATCTGGATTCAAATATTATTGATCCGCAATTGATTGCTGAACTTCAGAAAGTTAATGCTGAAATCTGGTGCTGGACCGTTGATACTGTTGAGGAAGCAATGCGTATGAAAAATCTTGGAGTGAAAACAATCACTACAAACAGGCCAACCTGGCTGAAGGAGCAGATGTAATTTTTGTTTTTTTTGTTCCATATTTAAATGATTTAACTTTTCCGCTTGGGGACATTTTGTGTGGATAAGTATATATTCATCTTTTTTATTTAACTTCCTCATCCCGTAAGGATGACATGTTTGTAGCCCCGTCTTTAAAGGGTTCATAATGGAAATAAATTTGGTGCCGGTCTGCAAACCTTATTAAATCAAAACCCTTCCACCGGCGCAATCCCTGATAATATGGCAATATCTCTTCAAATCACTAATATTTCGTATATTTTTACAAATCACAACATTATACATACGACTCATATTCTTCTGCCCAACGTTTTTTCTACAAATATGTGACCTCTCCTCTCCGAGATCTGGAAAACTTTTGAATTCCAATATTCTATGGAGTTACATTATTCATTCGTGCCATTCGTATAATCGTTTTAAAATACCAGAAAAATATGATCACATTTAATCATAGCGTTGTACCTTTATGCTAATTCGGAAGTGCACTGCACCTTGTCTATATCTGGTATCAGGTCCTATACAATCATTGAATCCTTAAACGAAGATTTTCAATGACTATAATGACTTTTTGAATGACGGCGAAGCCAATGACCTTTTCAATGACTTCTTAATGACCCTTAATGATATTATCTTGACTCTCCTTCTTCCCATCGCCTTTTCGCCCCATCCCGATCATGCCATTTCCCTTCCCACTTTTGTAAATACGACATTATTTTATTTTCCGCACTTAAGTAATTGCCAAAGTAAAATGCTGCATTTAGATCTTCACTATACTTTACCCTACCTTCTTCGTAGTCTAAGTAAGATTTGTGTAAAGTTGTTGTAATCTTTCTGTATCATTTGTTACAGAAAGGCCGGAGATGGTAGAGTGAAAATACATTTTGAGCAATGGGAAAATCTTATTTTGAATTTAGAAATGTGACATCTTATTCTCATTTCTTAGATCAGATTCGTACCGACTAAATAATCAAACAATTGCTATAGGACAATAGATCGGTCTCTTCTCAGTAACATCGACAGGAAAAAGAGACCTGTCACAAAAAAAATGGCAATAGCCAGAACCGAATAACGCATGCTTCCGGTCATGACCTCAATAATCCCGAAACTAAAAGTTCCTGCGACGGTAGCCAACTTTTCCATCACATCATAGAAACTAAAAAAAGAGGTGTGGTCAGTTGTTTCGGGGA
This sequence comes from Bacteroidales bacterium, assembly GCA_015654795.1. Lineage (GTDB taxonomy): Bacteria > Bacteroidota > Bacteroidia > Bacteroidales > Prolixibacteraceae > JAAFHB01. The sequence goes on along the minus strand of JAATGF010000014.1, from coordinate 10,603 downwards.
GCATCTTCGAATAGGTAGAGCGGGCCAGCGACTGTGAACCGCCCATCACAATGCCAATAAATACTGCAGCTATGATAAAACCAACAGCCCCTTTAATCGTGAAGGCATAAATACAAATAGTAATCCACACCATTACAGAAATGGTAAGCGCCTTCAGATTTCCAATTTTGCCCGAGAGTCTTGCAAAAAACCACGCACCAAACATACCGACTAACTGTATCATTAAAACCGTCGGAATCAGTATGCCCGCATTCAAACCTAACTCTTTCTCTCCATAAGTTGCGGCCATAAACATCGTCGTAAGCATACCCATCATTAAAAAGAAAAATGCAGACAGATAAATAGTAAGCCGGTATGATTTTCTTATTTCATTAAAAACGGTTCTCAATTCCCTGTATCCACTGGTGAGAATACGACCTCCCTGGGTACGTTTTCGAAAAACATACTTTGGCAAATAGCTGAAAGTGACGGTTGAAAAACCAATCCACCAGATAAAGACTGTTAAAAAAGAGATGCGCGCCGGCATGTCAGACTGCTTATCGAACCCAAAAAGTTCCGGCTTCATGATCATGAACAAATTAAACAACAACAAGATCACGCCACCTAAATAGCCCATAGAATAACCACGCGCACTGACGCGGTCTTGATCTTCAGGTTCAGCGATTACGGGAAGAAAAGAGTTGTAAAACACGATGCTTCCGCCATAACCTAAAGTTCCTAATGCAAAGGCGATCACCCCAAATTCGATATGATTGGCATCGAAGAAAAAGAGCATTCCGCAACTTGTTGCACCAATGATTGTAAACGCCCGCATAAATCCTTTGCGCCGCCCTGTATAATCAGCCATAGAGGAGAAAAGTGGTGAACCGATTGCGACAATAAGACACGCGGCGGCAATTGCCCACGAATATAGTGCAGTATTGATCACTTTATATCCAAAGAAGGAGACCATAAAATCGTTTCCATGGCGCGTCACCGTATTGTAGTAAATCGGGAAAATGGCGGATGCAATGGTTAACTGATAAACAGAGTTCGACCAGTCGTACATTACCCACGCTCTTACCACTTTAGGATCACCTTTTTCGATGGTCTGAATATCTTTTCTTTTAATCAACGACTTGATATTTTTAAAGAAACTCCAAAAATAAGAAATTATGAGTCTATTTCTCCTTATCAAATTGAATCCCTTTGGTATATTCGATCTGGAACTGGCCATTTAGGTCAGAATAGATCATATAGGCATCGAGTTCGGGATGCTGTGTCAGAAAAGTACGAGCCCCGTTGAGGCCAAGCACCATTAAGGGGGTATCGTAACCATCAGCAGTAAGACCATCTTTGGCAATCACAGTGACGCTGAGCAGACTATTTTTATAGGGATAACCCGTATGTGGATTGATGATGTGAGAGAATTTCTGACCATTCTCCTCGAAATATTTTCTGTAATTCCCTGAAGTAGTGATCGATTTGTTATTAAGGAGAATGATCGTTTGTAAAACTTCGCCTGCAGCTTTATCCCCTTCAACAGGTTTATCAACTCCGATTCTCCAGAGTTTACCCTTCGGATTCTTCCCTTTTGTTCTTACTTCGCCACCAATCTCGATCATGAAATTTTTGATTCCAAGGGCTTCGAAGTAACGATAGACGACATCTACGCAATAACCTTGTGCAATCGAATTAACATCAATCTTGATTCCCGGAAGATCTTTGACCAACTTTCGCCCCTGGAGATGAATCTTTTCCATTCCTACATATTGCAGCAAACTATCAATTTTCGAAGAGTCGATCTTTGCTTTTTTCTCAGGCCCAAAGCCCCAGGCATTTACAAGCGGCCCGACAGTGAGATCGAAAGCACCATTGGTTTCCTTATTGATTTCTACCGATTTATTATATACTTCGACAAACATATCATCAAGGAGAACTGTAGAATCGTTTTGATTAATTCGCGAAACAATCGAATTAGGAATATATTCAGAAAAAGTGAGATCGAAAGCTTTAAATATGGAATCAACCTGTCCTGAAAGATCCTTGTCTTCCTTATCCTCGTACGTGATATGGAAAGTAGTCCCCTGTGTAAAACCCGCAATCTTGCGGTATTGAGCAGGTTTGTCAGTTCCGCAGCTTATAAATACCGATATCAACAGCGCATATAAAGGAAGGTGAGTTCGCATCTTTCTATATTATTTAAACTAATTTTTGAATGCTTCAAAGATATAAAGAAAGGTGAGAACTAAACCCTTCGAGCTATTAAGTACCAGAAATGAAATAATATCGTATTTGCAAAAGCAGAATCAAATGTTTCTCAAACCAATTTTCAGACCAACCGTGATATTAAGGGTAATATAAGCCTGACATAAGGATTGCAGGGAGAAAATCTGTCTGAGTCAGGTTATTGTTATCGTCAATGAATGATTGACATAATACTCTTCCAAAAATTTGGAGTATGTTACCCACGGTCTGGTGTGAGAGGCGCTCATATTTTCTCCGCCACCTCACCTGTTATCAGATTACTTATCTTCAAAAGATAATACAGTAATCCTGGCCTGATGCTTGTGTTCCTGCCTGACTACAGAGATCTTGTAAGAGAGTACGGCCAGCAAAAAATAAATGACCATCTGTACCATCAAAAATATCAGTTCGGGTCGGACATCATTGATTGAGACTCCCATTGTTCTGATCCGCAGAAAAGCTGGAATCATTGAGGTACTTGGGAAAACATGCGATAACTGGTATAACAAACGAGGTATAGAGCTTGCAGGCCATGACATTCCACTAACAAACAGCACAATAGGCGAAGCAAAAACGAGTGTCATAATAGAATGTTCACGACGCCGGAAAAGCATCGAAATCATTAATCCAAGGAAGATCACCGAAAAAAGATAAGGCACCAATAAAATACAGACATCGGCAAAGTTCCCTTTATTGGGAAAACCGAACCATTTAGGGAGATAGATTAACGTGAAAGCAAGACTTGGCAGATAAATAACAAAGTAAGCCATTCCCTTTCCAAAAATCACAGAAAACAGTCCTTGTTTGACCCTTATACCAGGTTTAACAACCTGATTGTTACGTCGCTCCTTCCCTGCTCCGCCAATCATTCCAATCCCGATCAGAAGAGTTTGTTGCAATATAATCAGAATAATCCCTGGCATCACATACGAACCATACGCCCCGGATGGATTGTAAAGATTATAAAATTTTGCTGGTATCGGATCGCGTTGTTGCATTGCCTGTTCTTCGCCGCTACCGGCGGACATGAGCCTTTTTATCTCAACTCCAGCGGACAAGGTTCCGGCTGCCTGTATTGTTGCACCAAGTGTCTCTTTATAAATAAGAAAATAACTTGCATCGCAATATACACTTAACGATGCCTGGAGGCCTCTAAGCAATTGTTTTTCGAATCCCTCATGAATAAGAATTACTCCTTTTGAATTGCCATCCCAGAATATTTGCCGGGCTTCATGAAGACTACCAACCTCCTGCGCAACAGAAATCTCTTTTGTAGCACCAAACATCCTGATCATTTGACGGCTCGATGCTGAATTATCAAGATCAACAACTGTTACTGGAATATCTCTGACTACATTCTTTTCGTAGGCAATTGAATATACCACAGGATAAGTAAAAACGGCAATAAACATGATGAGCATGGCACCCTGATCCTTGAAAATGGTCTTAAGCTCATCAATAAATTCAAACCACGTTATGTCCAGTCCCAGAATAATTTTTTCCCGAATATCAAATAATCGCATTGCTCATGTTTTTAATCAAAATAAATCGTCCGTCCATCGTGTATACTATTTCCCTCTGCTATTCGCGAAACCAGTATTTGTGGTATGTGAGTTTGCGCTTCATTCCCGGGAAGGCTAAAATTCCGCAAATAATAAATGGGAAAAAGGCCAGAAAAGGGACCACAACTTCCGAAATTGACTCGCCTCTTAAAGTTTGACTCATAAAAATCTGAAGCCAGAATGTATAAGGGAAAATCAATGAAAATAACTTAGCGATTAAAGGCATTGCTATCGAAGGAAAAGTAAGTCCGGAGAAAGTAAGCGCCATCATCGTATAGGCACTTCCGAGCGATAATGATAGTCGAAGATTTGCCGACAGTTTTAAAAACAGGATCGCTATAAACTGGTAGGTAATAATCATTAAAAGCTCAGAAATCAGGATAACAAACAAACTCCCGTGAACAGGTGTTCCCAATGTTTTAATCAGGAAGATGTTCATAATCATCATGTCCATAAAAAACAAAAAAGTATAGGGAAGCATTTTCCCTGCCAGCGCCACGGCCACATTATTCCTGGCCAACGCAATCAGCTCACCGGCTGTTCCCTCCTTCAGTTCCATTCCCAGCGCATAAACCGATCCGAGGAAAATAAAAACGACAGCAAGAAGTGGTAATAATCCGAGAACCAGGAAGTATGCATAATTTCCAAAAGGATTAAAAAGCAGATGGACATTTACTTTAACTGGCCGTGCTTTTTCGACTGCCTGTGTAGGAGTTTGCCCTTTCTTAATGGCAAACTGCACCTTTACACCTGCCGAAATAGTCGAAAGCGTGGTATATAATCCTGACTTTAAGGCGCCACCTTTTACCACATTGGTATTATTGATATAAACAGCTATCAGGGGAGACCTGCTATTTAGCACTTCCCGTTCAAGATCAGTGGGTAATACAACAATTGCATCAATTTTGCCGGCCTCCATCATTCGTTTGGCTTCATCGGTTGAACTCAGTCGCGCCGTTACATTACAGACCGGAGTTGCATCGACTAATCGCGTGACCTGCAAGGAAAATGCGGTATGATCCATATCAACTACTGCAATGGGCAAATCTCTGACAACTCCTCCGGAAAAGAGCCATATGACAACAAGAAAAGCTGCGACCGGAGCGATCATTGTTGTGAAGATCAACACCCAACTGTCGGCTATCCTTCTCGTTTCGCGCCTGATCACCCTGAATAGCGATGTATTCATTAACTTATTTACTATCATGCTCTTTAGCCGTTCATTATCAAAATCAAGAAAGATGGATTAAAAAATAAATATTCCAATGTATTTCTACTTATTTCATTTTCCTCACATCATCCCAATTGACCAATGCAGACATACCTGGACGTAAACCTTCAATTTTTTCAACCGGAACAGCATGAATTTCAAATGTTTTCATATCAAAATCGCCTGAAGTTTTCGTTGCATTCCATGTAGCAAATTCTCCAAGTGCATTAATGTAATTCACTTTAAGCAAAACCTCTTTCATTCCAAGCGCAGGGAAACGGGCTTTGAAAGTTGAACCTTTCTGAATGGCAGCCAGCAAATCTTCGCGAAGGTTAAAGGTTACCCAAACATCGTCTAAATCGACGATCGTTATAACGGGATAACCGGCGGGAACAAGCTCACCACGTTCGGCTATGATATTGGCAATTTCGCCCCTGATTGGTGCGAAAATGCGGGTTTCGCTCAGGTAGGAATTCACTTCTGTTAATACCCCATCAGCCTGCATCACTAAAGCCCCTGCAGAGGCTTTGTCTTCGTAACGGGCACCTTTTTTCGCTTTATCATACAAAGACCGTGCAGCTTTCTCAGTTTCTACAGCTGCCTTCATACGCGTTTCTGCTTCATCCTTTTGTTGCTCGGCTACTACACCCGATTTAAAAAGATTTTCAACACGCTGGAAGGTTTTCTTTGCAAATTCGGAAGCAGCCAAAGCGGTTTGCCACGAATTAAATGCCGCCTGAATATCCTCTTTCTGAGCACCATTATCAGCTTTCTCCTTTTGAGCCCCCGCTGCTTTTCGTACGGCAGAAGCTTGTAAATATTTGGCATCAAGTTCAGGACTGAGGAGCGTAAAAAGCAGCGTACCAGACTGCACATCATCTCCTTTATGAACCAAAAGGCTGTCAATTCTTCCAATTAGTTTTGATGCAATCTTTACCTGTGTCGCCTCAACTTCGCCCTGTACTTCGAGTGGAATCGGTCTGGCAACCATCCAGATGGCATATCCGATAAAAATGATCAGCGCAAGAATCACACCTGCAATCACATAATGCTTAGTCTTTTTCATAACTTAAATATATCGCTTTAATTTGTTTTTATTGAAGATAACAGGGAGAAGTCCGCTCAATACCTGACAAACTTTACATCGGGATTGCCCATATAACTTGCAAACTTGTCAGACATTCCTGAATAATAAAGCAGCTTTGACAAGGCCACATCCCATGCATAAATTGCCTGTAATCTTTCTATCTTAGCTTTCGCCACAGCCAGATTGGCATCCGAAACCTGTGTTGCAGTTGCCATTCCCTCCGAAAAAGCCTTTTCCCTGGCGCGTGAATACTCCGTGGTAAAATCCATTGATGCATCAAGCTCAGTGATTTGTTCAAGATACATATGTAATTCCTGGTAATATTTAGTAATCGCAGAATTGATATCCGATTCTGCTTTTGTGTAAAAATCATCCGCCTGCATTGCCTGAAATCTGGCAGCCTTTACCTTTCGGCTACGGGCATTACCGTCGAAAAGACTCCATTGTAACCCAACGCCGATCATATAATCGGGCAGAAAGGGTGACAGATCTTTATTCACAATGTCATAGGTTCCAGTAGCAGCAATAGTTGGTAAATAAGCCGATTGCTCAACTTTTATACCCTGTTGCGCCAATTCCTTTTTCTTATTAACCTGTCCTAATAAAGGACTATTTTCCAAAGCTTTTTGCTTATAGAAATCCAAAGACTCGATATTCTCAATATAGAAAAGCTCTGATAATGGATTGATTCTCGAGTTATCCGTTTCGGCGACCGTATTCAAAACAGCCTCATTTAATATTTCAACCTGACGGTCGGATTTCTTTAATTCGCGGTCGGCATCTGCATAGTAAACCTTCGCATTTAAAACTTCTACCTGGGCAATCATTCCTTGCTGTGCCAGTTTTTCTGCGTCGTCGAAATGTTTCTGCATCCCGGCCTTCACTTCCTGACGAACTTTCACAGCCTGGTTTGCCAGGATCAATCCGAAATAACGTTCGATCAATTCGCTGGTAAGCTCATGCGATTTTTGAATTGTCTCTATCTCCGATGCTTCATATTTAATTTGGGCAGCACTATTGGCAGCGTTAATTTTACCTCCGGTATAAATCGGCATAACAAATCCGGCATTCACCATTCCAAACTTTTTCTCCTGGATAGTGGTGATCCAATCGGCATTATTTACTGACTCAAGACCTTGCAACATCTTCGCGCGAATGACGGCAGTTGAAACATCGTCGGGCAAATACGGCATCGCGCCGCTTGTCTTCGGATCAGGATTAGGAATTCCGCCGAATTTGCCATAATTCCCTAACGCGCTGTAAAGCGGTGATATCGCATCACGCACCGGGGTAAGGTCGAGCTCCAGATTATCAGCCATATAAACATACGAAGCACTTAGCGAGATCCTCGGAAGATGTAACCCTTTGGCTGCTTTCACCTCCTGTTCCAACTGAAGTGATTTATTGTTGTATTGTTTGATCAAATGGTTATTATGAAGCGAAAGACTCAGCGCTTCTTCAAAAGTGAGGTTTTTCGAAGTTGTCGGACTGTTCTGCCCACAGAGTGAAATTCCCGTCATTAAAAATAAAATTATCAATAGATTAGCTTTCATTCGTATCTGTTTATTTTAAAGCATTAATTGAAAATTCGGCCACACGTTTTTGATCCTCGAACGTCCAACTGTTACTTCCGAAGAATCCCTTCATTCGAAGATTAATAAATTCAATAGGGTAAACAACAACAATTCCATAGGCTTCTTCAGGCGAAATATTCCGGCTTACCTCTCCGTTCGCGACCCCAATTTGTATCACTTTTTCGCAGAGGCTCTTAATATGCTGCCGTTGTGCATCAGATACCTGAAAATTATAATCGTGCATTAGAACGTATATAAATTTGATCTCCTCAGGAGACTCTGATGCTGTTTTAAAAAACTCATCAATTAACTGGATGATTACTTCTTTAATACTTGTGCAGACATTCAATAAAAACTCAAGTTTTTCTGTAATCACGGCAACCTTTGTATAAAGCAATTCTGTTACCAATTCGTATTTACTTGAGTAGAAACGGTAAAGATATCCCTCAGCTACACCTGCCCGACGTGCAATGGAAGAAATTGCAGCTCCGCCATAACCATTTTGAACAACCAATGCGATCGTTGCCTCCCTGATTCTCTGAATCTTACCATCATCGATTAAACGCGCCATACAAATCCATAATTAATGAATGATTATTCATTCATATCCCGATGCGAAAATAGATAAACAATTTAAAACACGAAATAGTTGTTTGCAAAATTCACAATTCGTTAATAAGCAATGATCAGAATATATTGTTGTGCTTTATACCTACATTTTCTTTAGGGCCTTATCTTTGATACTATTGAGATTCAAAAACATACTCTATCATTATACAGTTTTATATAGCAGACGATAAATTCCAAGATAGTGCGATTAGCAGGTGTAATCATGACAATTTCATAGAAATATTCCTTGAAACATTTCAATTCCACTATGGTACGATTAAAAGATCACAAACGGGATAGTACGCGTTTCCTCTACATTTTTGTTTCAATTCCACTATGATACGATTAAAAGAATCATTTAAGGTTTGCGGAATCGCTGATTTGATGTTTCAATTCCACTATGGTACGATTAAAAGTGCCTGCAAATACAATCGGAGCAATTATTGCAACAAGGTTTCAATTCCACTATGGTACGATTAAAAGCTGAACAAATGACATACTGATCTTAGCGGCAAATTTCGTTTCAATTCCACTATGGTACGATTAAAAGTTGGGAAAGCGAACAAGGAGAAGTGTTTTGTCTTGAGTTTCAATTCCACTATGGTACGATTAAAAGCTTGTTTACGGCTACACCTTCTCCTAATGATTTCGGTTTCAATTCCACTATGGTACGATTAAAAGACCTGCGCTTTTCACAAAACCAGTACCAGTTAAACTGTTTCAATTCCACTATGGTACGATTAAAAGAAATACGCTTGCCGGGCACCTGATAGATTATTCAGTTTCAATTCCAATATGGTGCGATTAAAAGCGTAGGGTGATAGCGGAGAGGAGGAGTTGTCTCATGTTTCAATTCCAATATGGTGCGATTAAAAGAGTTTCAGGCGAACCATCATTGGCGAGATTGCCTTAGTTTCAATTCCAATATGGTGCGATTAAAAGAGCTATTAAAACAGATGGAGCACCAGAATTTGCATGTTTCAATTCCAATATGGTGCGATTAAAAGCAGAGATTAAAGCAATGGTACCTGAGTTTGCCGGAAGTTTCAATTCCAATATGGTGCGATTAAAAGATTGGGCCTCCCGTTAATCCAAGTCCTGAGGTAACGTGTTTCAATTCCAATATGGTGCGATTAAAAGATTTTAATTACCCAGTTCAGATTACAGGAAATGAGTTTCAATTCCAATATGGTGCGATTAAAAGTGCCGCGCGTGCAATCGTTTCGACGAAGGGTGTATGTCGTTTCAATTCCAATATGGTGCGATTAAAAGACTGATTCAACTTTGTTCAAGATCAGAAGTAGTTTGTTTCAATTCCAATATGGTGCGATTAAAAGAAATTTCAATACATTTTGTTCCGGCAGCGGGATCACGTTTCAATTCCAATATGGTGCGATTAAAAGTTTTTAATTCTGCCAGCCTGTTATTCTGATTTTCCCGTTTCAATTCCACTATGGTGCGATTAAAAGATTATTACTTCCACCTCCGCCTGATTTGCCAGGTAGTTTCAATTCCACTATGGTGCGATTAAAAGTATATAGCCATAGAAAAGTTTCAATCAAAGTTTCAGAGTTTCAATTCCACTATGGTGCGATTAAAAGCAGAGCTGAGATTGTCAAATGGATCATGCAGGAATGTTTCAATTCCACTATGGTGCGATTAAAAGCCGGGGTTGACCTCTGTGACGTCCATACTTACATGTTTCAATTCCACTATGGTGCGATTAAAAGGGCAACGAAACATTGGGAGGTATTCCGGTTATTATGTTTCAATTCCACTATGGTGCGATTAAAAGGTTGACCGATTTGTTTGTGCCAGCAACCTAACAAGTTTCAATTCCACTATGGTGCGATTAAAAGGTTGGTTAGATCATGCGTTTGGAAAGGCGCAACGATGTTTCAATTCCACTATGGTGCGATTAAAAGTAAAAAGGGACTTCATCGTCCGGGTCCTTGGTCCCTTGTTTCAATTCCACTATGGTGCGATTAAAAGCTTATCCCATTCCAAACTTCTGAGATAGTCGAGGATGTTTCAATTCCACTATGGTGCGATTAAAAGTTCTCTTTTTGCTTCAAAGCTTTGTCCTCGTTCTTTTGTTTCAATTCCACTATGGTGCGATTAAAAGCTAAATTTGAAGACCCAAGAGCTGATTGGTACATCAGTTTCAATTCCACTATGGTGCGATTAAAAGAGCCTTAGGAGCCTTTTCTTTCTTGTCCTTAGGTTGTTTCAATTCCACTATGGTGCGATTAAAAGGAGAATGGAGTAAATATAACAACCACGACTCTGTTGTGTTTCAATTCAACTATGGTGCGATTAAAAGTTGTCTATGATG
>JAATGF010000088.1 GCA_015654795.1 Bacteroidales bacterium | reverse complement strand
GTGACGTAAATCAAAAAATAAATTGCCCTTAATAAATTGTCACTTATACTATAATCCTGATTATCAAAAATAAAATTTCAAAAATCATTACAAATGGAACGAGGAATTTTTAGGTAATATCCAGTTTGCGACACCCCACCCTTCTCCCCATCGCTTCACCACCCCATCGCCATTTTCGCTCCCCTGGTTTGTTCTGTAATATCTTTCTTAAATAGAATAAAAGCATTCCAGATTGTTTTTTTAATAAGAAAATATTCACTATCTTTACAGTAATTCGAATTCTCCAAATGTCGGTTTTATAAATTGCAAATTTGTTTAATAACTTAAACCTTATGAACATGTATATTTATTTATCCACAACTCCCGAAGCATTGATTGCTTCCATGCTTCCACCTAAAGACTTTGGAACATACTTTTCCACAGGGACAAAAAAAATGAATAAAGGTCAGGCGATCTTCTTTGAGGTTGACCTTGCGCAGATTGAAAATCTGATCGATATAGATAGCCTGAATCGACGGTGTGTTACAAAACCTGATGGCAGCCCCAAAAACTCAGTGTATCTTTCGGTTTACAAGGTACTGGAGATGATACCATTGTCGGCGCTCAAGAGTTTGTATCTTACAACCGATAATGGTCATACCCTTGAATTGAAAAAAACACCTTACGATGCATCGGGTGAAATCGAAGGTAAATTGCATCTTTATCAGGAGTTGTGTCCTGTAACCCCTTTAATTGCAAGCGATTTGTTACCTTCGGCATTTCTGAAGCGGCTTACTGACGGATCGACTCCCATTGTTCTTCCAAAACTATTCTTTGCTGAATTAAAACTTGGAGATCTGGCGACCAACCCGCTGAAGGGATCAGTTGATTATGTGCCATTTGCAAACGTGGGACATCTGCGTGACTGCCTTGAAGTTCTATGCGGTGAGTATGAGAAACGAATGAAAACCGTTAATCGGGTTTTTTCGGGTTCCCTTTTATACAGGACTATCGAAAGCGGATTCTACATTGGTTCGAAAGATGAAATTATTTTTTATGCATTTCCAGGTTTGACTGAACTGGAAAACATTAATTATGCGTTCTTTAGGTCTATCTGATACTAATCAGGCTAATTAGGTAAACTTTGGTTTTGGCGAAACGCTTAAAATTATTTACACCAGATTATTAAAAGGCCCTGGTGGCTTGTGTCACCCTAGTCTTGACAGTGGTTGCCTTAACATTAACTCAGATCCATTATTCGCTCAAACATTTGCAATACAAATATATTTAAAGCAAAACAATGTTTCAGGTGATGCTTTAACGCTATCTGCTGCCCGGGAGAAGCCTTCATTCCGATTGAAGGCTTCTCCCGGGCATTAAAGATTAACTTTAAAACAGTATCGGGTGTTTTCAGTCGTTTTTAATTCGAAAAAAATAAATATCTTTGCCTCCTGAGTTTTTTGAGTATTTAATATAATTCAATACAGATAATTAAACCGTTTAACCAATGCAGAATAGAGGACTGATTCGGCTTTTAGCCATCGCGTTAGCCTTAGTTTGTTTTTACCAGCTTTATTTCACCGTTAAAACCTATAAGGTTGAGAGAGATGCGAAAGCTTATGGTATGACTCAGGCAAGACTGAAAAATGCTGGCGCAACACCATTACAATTAGAGGCGATTGCTCCGAAACTGGAGGCATTATATCTTGACTCGATTGCCAGCAAACCCGTTTACAACTTTTTCGGTTTGCGCAAGTACACTTACCGCGAAGTGGGCGAGTACGCCATTCCTCTGGGTCTTGACCTTAAAGGGGGTATGAATGTTACCCTCGAGATTTCAGTTGTCGATCTTGTGAAAGCGATGTCGGGAAACAGTACTGATTCTACTTTTACGCAGGCTATCAAACTGGCCCTTCAAAACCAAAAAACGAGTCAGGAGGATTTTGTATCTTTATTTGGAAAAGCATTCGAGAAGATTGATCCCAATGCAAAACTTGCAGCCATTTTCAATACGCTCGATTTAAGAGATAAAGTAAACTTTAACTCTTCCAATGCTGATGTACTGAAGGTTATTCGTACTGAAACCAATGCTGCAGTCGATAATTCTTTCCAGATACTTCGAACTCGTATTGACCGTTTTGGTGTTGCCCAACCAAATATACAGCAACTTCAAACCAAAGGACGTATCCTTATTGAACTCCCCGGGGTAAAGGATCCAAAACGTGTTAGAAAGCTATTACAGGGAACTGCAAATCTTGAATTCTGGGAGACGCATGAAAATAGTGAGGTTTATCCTTACTTGCTCGAAGCAAACAAACGTCTTCGCGAGATTAAAGCGCTGACGAAAGCAGGTATAAATGTTAATGATACTACGAAGTCTGTTAGCGCAGCCGATTCAACAAAAGCAAGCAGTCTCCTGAGCGAAATTCAGAAACAAGGTAAAGATTCATTGGCTGCCAGTACAGCTGATGATATGATAAAAAACTTCCCGCTTTTTGCTGTTTTATCTCCCAATACATCACGCGATGGTCAGATTAGCCGTGGCCCGGTAGTTGGTTATGCACATAGCAAAGATACTGCTAACGTAAGCGAATACTTGAATATGCCTCAGATCAAGTCGCTTTTCCCGAGGACGATGTTATTCAGATGGACAGCACAACCCACCGAAAAGGATGGTAATTTCTATCAGCTGATTGCTTTAAAAGTAACCAACCGTGATGGCAGGGCGCCTCTTGATGGCGGTGCAGTTGTCGATGCCCGCCAGGACTTTGGTCAGAACAAGGCTTCCAGTGTGGTTGATATGAACATGAACGCAGTGGGCGCAAAAATCTGGCAGCGCATGACCCGCGAAAATGTGGGTAGAAGTGTTGCCGTTGTTCTCGATAATTACGTACAGTCCTTCCCGACTGTTCAGGGTGAAATTCCAAATGGACGCACCGAGATTTCTGGAAACTTCACGGTTGAAGAGGCAAAGGACCTTGCAAATATGTTGAAGTCAGGTAAGATGCCTGCTTCAGCCAGAATTGTTCAGGAAGAAATAGTCGGGCCAACTCTTGGACAGGAATCGATTGAGAGCGGTATGTTCTCTTTCGCTGCTGCCTTTATGCTGGTTCTTCTTTACATGTTGTTTTTCTACAGTAAAGATGCCGGTTACGCTGCTAACGTAGCATTGATTGTCAATCTTTTCTTTTTGATTGGTATTCTCGCTTGCCTTGGCGCTGTACTTACACTTCCTGGTATTGCCGGTATTGTGCTCACAATGGGTATGGCCGTTGATGCTAATGTGTTGATTTACGAACGTATTGAAGAGGAGGTGAGGGCAGGAAAAGGTGTGCGGCTTGCTGTTCATGATGGTTTCACGAATGCTTACTCTGCAATTATCGATGGTCAGGTAACTACATTGCTTACTGGTATTGTATTATATATGTTTGGCTCAGGACCAATCAAAGGTTTTGCCACTACATTGATTATTGGTATTATAACATCACTTTTCACTTCAATATTCATCACTCGCCTGATCTTCGAACGTTGGCTTGATAAAAACAAGAAAATCACTTTTGTAACCAGCTATTCAGCAGAATGGTTGCGTCATACGGCAGTTCCGTTTATTCAGAGTCGTAAGATTTTCTATATATTCTCGGGTACATTGATTTTAATCTCGATTATTTCTTTAACCTTTAGAGGTTTGAATTATTCAATCGACTTCAAAGGGGGACGTACCTATGTGGTTCGTTTCGATAAGGATGTTCAGGTTGAGGCGGTTGCTAATGCATTAGCTCCTTCATTTGGCGGTACAGCGCCTGAGGTCAAAACTTATGGCGGAAATAACCAGGTTCGTATTACGACCGATTATAGGATTGCTGAGGAAGGTGATGCTGTTGATTCAGAAGTCGAGGGATTGCTTTTCAATGGATTAAGACCTTACTTAGGTGATAATGTAACACTCGACAAATATCAGGACAATTACCAGCTTAGTTCGCAGAAGGTCGGGCCTACAATATCTGATGACATTAAGAAGAGTGCAATTTTGGCGGTTGTATTTGCCTTGCTGATTATCTTCATTTATATTGCACTTCGGTTCCGGAATGTGGCGATGGGTCTTGGCGGCTTGGTATCGCTTGCACATGATGCGATTATCCTGCTTGGTGCTTATTCGCTGCTGGATGGTTACCTGTCATTTTCGCTTGCGGTCGACCAGTCGTTTATTGCAGCTATCCTGACTGTATTGGGTTACTCGATCAATGATACGGTAATCGTCTTTGACCGAATTCGGGAGTACCTTCATCTTCACCCAAAACAAAATACAGTTAAAACCTATAACGATGCAATGAACAGTACGTTACGTCGTACCTTCAGTACTTCGCTGACTACCTTGATTGTTTTGGTTGCTATCTTCATGTTTGGAGGAACCTCGATTAAGGGGTTCATCTTCGCAATGTTGTTTGGTATCTTTATTGGTACTTATTCATCTGTATTTGTTGCAACTCCGATCGCATTCGATTCGTTGCACAAGAAAAAGAGAATTGAAGAGGACACAAAATAACATCAATAAAATTTAAAAGAACCCGGGGCTGAT
Source organism: Bacteroidales bacterium (assembly GCA_015654795.1). GTDB lineage: Bacteria > Bacteroidota > Bacteroidia > Bacteroidales > Prolixibacteraceae > JAAFHB01. The sequence continues at coordinate 10,182 of JAATGF010000088.1, read as the reverse complement.
AAGGTTCCGGGTTTTTTATTTGATATTTCAAGTTTCCTAATTTATCTTTGACAAAAACAAAAACCTGTTCACATGTTTGAATTTTTTCAATCGCTCGCCGATTGGTATTTGAATCACATCAACTATTTCACGATCACACTATTGATGGCCATTGAAAGTTCCTTTGTCCCTCTTCCCTCTGAAATAGTTATACCTCCGGCAATTTGGAAAGCTGCTTCGGGGGAATTGAATATGTATCTTGTTGTATTGTTTGCGACTTTGGGCGCAGTCATTGGAGCGATGTTTAATTATATTATGGCGCGATGGTTAGGTCGTGTAATCGTTTATGGACTGGCCGAATCAAAAGTTGGCAAATTGTTTTTACTGAACAGGCGAAAAGTTGAACATGCCGAAGCCTACTTTATTCGTAATGGTCGAAGCTCAACATTTGTTGGCCGGTTAATTCCTGGCATTCGGCACTTAATCTCAATACCTGCAGGCCTTGCTAAAATGAATGTTGGGCAGTTTGTTCTTTATACTGCGCTGGGCTCTGCAATATGGCATACAATTCTCGCAATACTGAGCTATTCCCTGTATTCACATCAGGAATTGCTTAAAAAGTACATGAGCGAACTCTCCTATGCTTTGCTGGCAGTGGGTCTTATTTTTTGTGTATATCTTATCATTAAGAACCGAAAGAAAAAAAACTGATATTCTACGTGTAACTTCTCCTTACCAACGCTGTACCTGTTCGTACCACGGCCTCGGGTATTTGCCATAATTTTTTAAATACTATCCTTAAGTACCAGTGATATAACACTAAACGGCAAGTACTAAAATTCTTTTATAATTGAATTAAAATGTCCATCTTTGGCAGGCTAAATTTTAACCTTTAAGTTTGTACGTTTTACGAAATTGTTTTTATCCGGAGAAGAAAAATCTGAATCGGAACAGTTTAAAATGAATGGCATTATCAGGGATATTGACTATGATTCGATTGTTTTTGTTCATATTACTATTTTGCATATACAGTAATTGTGGGTTTGCAAATACACGTTTGGATTTAACTGACGGAGTTTTTTTTTGTGGTCAATCCGAATCTTCGTCCGAATACAATTTATGTAATCCATATGAATTTTGTGATGGTGTTATTGGCGCTTCACCGAATGAATCAGTATTCTTTCCTAACATTAAAAAAAATCTTTTTTCAGATTATCAGATTATTGATGAGATAAAGAGCAATGGTTTTTATTTCACCGAGGCGAACCTGTTGTTTTTAATACGGAAAGACAATCTTTTTCTTTCGATACTTAGGATTTAGGGATACTCCTTACCGAAAAATCGGAGAACAGTTGTTGAACACACAATTTGTTTAATCCGGGAATTCAATTTTTTTGTTCTGCTTTCAGGTTGTAAAATGCTTTTCATAAAGCTAAAGTGTTTGGTAAGTTTTTTTATTTACAAGTTGTTAGCTATTTTTTAAATCATAAAAAATCGCAATTAATGATATTATTACTTCAAACTCCGGTTGAAATATCCTACCTTGATCTTCTGATGAAAGGTGGATGGTTGATGGTGCCACTGTTCTTGCTGTCATTTATATCTGTTTTTATTTTCTTTGACAGGTATATTTATATTAAAAGGCAAAAGAGTGTTGAGCCTGCATTTTTTGAAAAGATAAAAGAATTGATTAAGAGTGGTAAAATTGATATTGCATTGGCATTGTGTGCCTCAACCAATAGCTCGGAATCACGGATTCTCGCGAAAGGAATACAAAATTTAGGCAAGCCTTTGCGTGATATTCGCGAAGAAATGGAAAGTGAAGGTAAACTTGAAGTTTACAAATATGAAGGGAATATGTACTTTCTGGGTGTGATAGCCGGAGTTGCCCCGATGATGGGCTTTATCGGTACGATTTCAGGGGTAATAAAGATTTTTTATAACATCTCGCTTGCTGATAATATCAGTATTTCGTTAATATCTGGTGGGTTGTATGAGAAATTGATTACTTCGGGAGTTGGTCTTAGTATTGGCATTATCGCCTATGTTTCATATCATTTTTTAAACCATAAAGTGAATAAACTGGTACAGAAGTGGGAATATCAATGCGTCAGGTTTATTGATTTGATTAATAATACGACAAGATGAATCTGAGAAGTGAAAGGAAACAGACTTTTGAGATATTCTCAAATTCGTTTAGCGATATCATGTTCTTTTTGATGTTGTTTTTTCTGATAGCATCAACAATGATAACGCCTGGAACTATCAAGCTGATGCTTCCACAGGCGAATCAAACACAATCCATGAACAAGCCGCCTAAGGAAGTCGCGATTTCGGTTACGAAAGATTTGAAATATTACATTGATAATAAGCAGGTGCAATTTTCAGAAATTGAACCTTTGTTGCGAAATATAAAAAAAGAAAATAGTGAGGTAAATGCCATTGTCCGATGTGATAATGCCATTGCTGTCCAGTCATTGGTGGATGTTCTACAAATAGGAAGTAAGGTTGAGGTGAGAATGGTTTTAGCTACAACCCGAAAAGAGAAAACTAACTAAAGGTTCTAAATTTTAAGTCAGGAATGGTGGATAAGGAAGATTTATCTTTTAAAGTCAGTCAGATTACCGGTGTAAATATCAGGGAATGTTATCAATGTGGCAAATGTACTGCCGGATGTCCGGTTGGAGAGCGCATGGATCTCCGTCCCAGTGTTATAATGCGGATGTTGCAATCGGAGGATGCTGCTTTGGAGGAAGAGATACTTCGGTCGAAAAGTATCTGGTTGTGTTTAACCTGTGAGACATGTTACTCACGTTGCCCGATGGAACTTGATATCCCGAAGGTTTTCGATTACTTACGCGGGAAATCATATTCGGAAGGGAAAGTTAATTCCGAATCCCGTGATATAGTGAGTTTTCATAAGTCATTTCTGAATGCAGTTGAACGAAATGGACGACTGCACGAAATGAGCCTTATCCTCGATTATAAAATTCATACCTGGAATTTGTTTCAGGATGTGGTCCTCGCTCCCGAAATGTATAGCAAAGGGAAACTTTCTATTTTACCTGAACGGATAAAAGACAGAAAAGGATTAGCCCGTTTATTTAAGTACCAGTTCAAAAAAAGGAAATCATGAAGATAGGATTTTATCCGGGATGTTCGTTAACCGGATCTTCGCGTGAATATAACGAATCGCTGCTTGCCATTGCCAAAGGAGCAGGTGTTGAACTGTGCGAAATTGAGGACTGGAGTTGTTGCGGTGCCACTGCTGCTCATAATTTAAACAAAGAGCTTTCACTATCGCTTCCTGCAAGGAATCTGGCGCTTGCCGAACTTGAAAATATGGATGAGTTGGTTGTTCCCTGTGCCGCCTGTTTTAACCGCCTGGTGATGACTCAGCATGAACTTTCCGAAAAAGAAGACCTTAAGAAACAGGTTTCAGATAAACTCCAGATGCCGTTGAAGAACAATATTAAGATAGTCAATGTGTTACAATTTCTTGAAGAACATATTGTTCCGCGGCTTGATCAGTTGGTGAAAAGTCCGTTGACAATTGATGTGGCTTGTTATTACGGCTGTTTATTGGTTCGTCCGCAAAAAGTGATGAAGAACGAGCGTTTTGAAGATCCTATGTTGATGGATGTGATTATGCAGAAATTGGGAGCCAATGCAATCGATTGGCCTTTTAAAACGGAATGTTGTGGTGCCGGATTCAGCGTGTCGAAGACCGAAATTGTAGGAGAGCTTTCGGGCAAAATTGTTCGCAATGCGACTGATCGCGGTGCTAAAGCAATTGTGGTTGCTTGTCCGATGTGCCATTCAAACCTTGATATGCGCCGCCCTGCGATCAATACTTATCTGAATATGAAAATGGACATTCCAGTCATATATATCACACAAGCGATTGCGCTGGCCATGGGACTTACGCCCAGGCAAGCCGGAATTCAACGGCATTTTGTGCCGGTAAATCTGACCGTTAATCGTTAAAATTAAGCGAGTATGTCAAAAATTGGTGTCTTTATATGTCATTGCGGGGAAAATATTAACGCAACGGTTGATTGTGCCAGAGTAGCCAAAACTGCAGGAGAGCTGGAGGGTGTTGAATACAGCATTGATTATAAATATATGTGCTCCGATCCGGGGCAAACGCTTATTAAGCAAGCGATAAAAGAAAAAGGACTTACTGGTGTTGTTGTAGGGTCATGTTCTCCGCGTATGCACGAACCCACCTTTCGTAAAGCATGTCAGGAAGCAGGATTGAATCCGTTTATGTGCGAAATGGCAAACCTTAGGGAACATTGTTCGTGGGTACATGATAAAAATGAAGCTACAACTCAAAAGGCAATCGACCTTGTCCGTACGCTTGTTGAAAAAGTAAAACTAAACAAACCGCTTTACTCGATTAAAGTACCGGTTACTAAAACTGCATTAGTCATTGGTGGTGGAATTGCAGGGATACAGGCAAGTCTCGACATCGCAAATGCCGGGCATCAGGTTATTCTGGTAGAGAAGGATCCTTCAATTGGTGGGCATATGTCGCAGCTTTCGGAAACTTTCCCAACACTCGACTGTTCACAGTGTATCCTCACTCCCCGAATGGTTGAGGTTGCTCAACACCCCAATATCAAATTATTGACTTATGCAGAACTCGAAAAGCTGGAGGGTTCTATTGGAAACTTTAAAGCAACCATTCGGAAAAAGGCAAAGAGCATTGACGAAAATTTGTGTAACGGCTGCGGAACTTGTACTACAAAATGTCCGACAAAAAAGATACCAAGTGAATTTAACACCGGTTTAGGAACCCGAACGGCCATTTATGTGCCATTTCCACAGGCAGTGCCAAATAAACCGGTTATCGATAAGGAAAATTGTTCCTATTATCAAAAAGGAAAATGTAAGGTTTGTGAAAAAGTTTGTCCCACCGGAGCTATCCGCTTTGATCAGGAGGATGAGCTTGTTGAAATAGAAGTTGGCGCTGTCGTTATTGCCACGGGGTTTAATATCATGCAGCCTTCAGAATTTCCCGAATACGGCTATGGCAAATACAAAGATGTGATTACCGGCTTACAGTTTGAACGTCTGGCTTCAGCCTCCGGACCTACTTTAGGTGAAATTCGTCGTCCATCGGATGGCAAAATACCAGAGAAAATTGTATTTGTTGCCTGCGCCGGTTCACGCGATCCCGCCAAGGGAATTCCGTATTGTTCCAAAATTTGTTGTATGTACACGGCCAAGCATGCAATGCTCTATCAACACAAGGTTCATCATGGAAAGTCCTATATCTTTTACATGGATATCAGGGCTGCCGGGAAAAACTATGAAGAGTTTGTACGGCGGGCTATTGTTGATGATGAAGTAAACTACATACGTGGGCGTGTATCAAAGATATATGAGGAAAACGGCAAGCTGATCGTAAGAGGTGTTGATACCTTGTTAAATGCAAAACCTGTGGAAATAGAAGCCGATATGGTAGTGCTGGCATCGGCAGCAATTGCAAATCCGGGCGCTGAAGAGTTGGCTCAAAAGATGCATGTGTCGTACGATTCCTATCATTTCTTTTCCGAAGCTCATCCCAAGTTAAAACCGGTTGAGACAAATACTGCAGGTATTTTTCTTGCGGGAGCTTGTCAGGCTCCAAAAGATATTCCCGAAACGGTGTCGCAGGCTTCTGGTGCTGCGAGTAAAGCGATCATTTTGTTTTCAAAAGATGAATTGAGTAGGGATCCCTTGATCGCTGTTGTAAATCGTAGTCCTGCGCCTGTGTTCTCTACCTGTGTCGGATGTTTTATGTGTGCTTCGGCCTGTCCGTACCAGGCAATAGGTGAGGAGCTGATAACCAACCGTCAGGGCAAGGTGATAAAAAAAGTGGCTAAAGTGAATCCTGGATTGTGTCAGGGGTGTGGAACTTGTGTCGCTTTTTGCCGGTCTAAATCAATTGACATTCAGGGTTATTCGAATGAACAGATGTGTGCCGAAGTTGTCGCCTTGCTTAATAATGATTAATCTATCAGAAGAATGACTGAATTTGAACCTAAAATAATAGCTTTTGTTTGCAACTGGTGCACTTATGCTGGCGCAGATCTGACAGGGACAAGCCGAATTAAATATGCACAGAATGTGAAAATCGTTCGTTTTCCCTGCACCGGACGTATTGATTTTATGTTGCTCCTGAAGTCTTTTGGCGAAGGAGCTGATGGAATCATCGTTTCTGGCTGTCATCCAAATGATTGTCATTATACCTCCGGAAACTTTCATGCACGCAGAAGGTGGATTATGTTCCGCGGTTTACTCGACATGCTTGGCATCGATGTCCGGAGAATTCAATATTCGTGGGTTTCTGCGGCAGAAGGAGCAAAGTGGGCTGACATCGTTAATTCGACAGTAAATACAATCCGTGAATTGGGTCCGTATACTGAATATGAAAAAGTTGCCGGTTATCTCGAAAAGGAGGCTAAACAATGAATGAACTTATAAAAAAAGCAGTGGCCCTTCTCGAATCGGATTCGGTTCAGGTGATTATTGGTTATGCTGAAGGTACGGGGACCCGTACACGTGCGATTTTTATTACCCGAACCGCTGATTGCGAAAACCTGATTTTTGATAGCCGTTGCGTTCAAAATTTGGCAGTCTACCTTACCAAATCAGAGATTAAAAAACTGGGAAAGCCTGCTATTGTTGCACCAATCCCGGTTTTAAGAAGTATTCTTCAGTTGGCAGTCGAAAACCAGATCACCGAAAATGACCTTGTTGTTTTGGGCATTACTCCTCAAAGTGAATTGGTTGATTTTGAGTCGTTCGCGGCAATAGAAGCTTTTCTCTCCACCCATCAGATTGTGATTGAAGAGAAATACCAGGAAACAATCAGGGAGATTAAGGCTATGCCAGTCACCGAACGGTTTGCTTACTGGGTCAAAGAGCTGGAACCTTGTTTTAAATGTTATGCCTGCCGTGCTGCATGTCCTTTGTGTTACTGTACTCGTTGTACCGTTGATAATAACCAACCGCAATGGATTTCTGTTGCTTCTCATCCGCTTGGAAATCTGGAATGGCACATTATGAGAGCCATGCATCTTGCCGGACGTTGTACCGATTGTGAAGCCTGTTACAATGCTTGTCCGATGAGCATCCCTATTCATTTGCTTACAAAAAATATGCTTCAGGATGTGACTGAAAACTTCGGAACTTATGGTCCTTCGCTTGATAAGCTAAATACACTTTCGAGTTTTAAACCCGATGATAAAGAATCTTTTATAAGATAACGATGCAGACAGAAAATTATCTGATCAGAAAGCCGTCACTCGAAAAATTGTTCAACAACTTGATCGGGAGCGGGAAAACCATATTTGCTCCAAAGGCTAAAGGGAAATTGGCGCTTTTCGATAATGTGAAGGCATATGGCGAAATTACAGAAGACTATATTGTTACAGCAAATTCTGCAAAGTCGGTAGTTTTTCCACGTACCGAAAAACTGTTTTCTTATCATAAATCGAAAGAGAAGACGGAAATTACCGATGCGGCAAACAGTTCGTTCCCGGAGGTTATTTTGTGGGGAACCCGGCCATGCGATGCTGCTGCATTTATTCCGCTCACCGATACTTTTAATGGCGATTATAAGGATATCATCTTTAATAGCCGGAGGGAAAAAGTTCTTTTACTGAGTTTTAGCTGCAATAAAAGTGATGATTATTGTTTTTGCACATCTGTAAACAGCGGACCGGGCAATACTTCCGGAAGCGATGTTCTCTTCACGAAACTACCCGGCGGGGATTATCTGGCAGAAGTAATGACTCCCAAAGGACAACTTTTAGTGCGCGAAAGTATTGATCTGTTTGAACCTAAACCTGAAGAAGACAAAGATCGAAATCTGGCTGTTGTTGCCAACAGGTTTAACCAGAAAGAGATACAGGCAAAATTGCAAAACCTTTTCGAAAATCCGGTATGGGATGATAAGTCGAGAGCTTGTCTGGGATGTGGCTCATGCGCTTACGTTTGTCCCGTTTGCAGTTGTTTCGATATTCAGGACGAAGCACACGGCAATAAAGGAACACATCTAAGATGTTGGGATTCATGTGGATTTGGCTTATTTACCCTGCATACATCAGGGCATAACCCGCGCGAAACACAAAGTGCCCGCTGGCGGCAGCGTATCTTGCATAAATTTTTATACATCCCAAATAAATCAAAAATAGCGGGCTGTGTCGGATGTGGGCGTTGTTCAAGATCTTGCCCTGCAGACATTAATATTTTGGAAACTTTAACCTCTTTATAAGCGCACAAACGAAATGAGTAACCAGAACATATATATTCCCTATCTGATGAGAATCGAGAAAATTACGCTGGAAGCACCTGGTGTAAAGACATTTCGATTAAAGTTCGAAAATGAGCAGGATGCCGGAACGTTTAGCTTCAGAGCCGGACAATTTGGCGAATACTCAATTATGGGAGTGGGAGAGTCTACCTTTTGTATTGCATCATCGCCCACACGGAAAGGGTATATCGAATGCACATTTCGCCAGGCCGGAAAAGTGACTTCGGCATTGGCTTTGGCTGAAGAGGGTGATATCGTCGGATTCAGGGGACCATATGGGAATACCTTTCCAATGGATGAATGGAAGGGGAAAAACCTTTTGTTTATTGCCGGTGGAATTGCATTACCACCCATGCGTTGCGTAATCTGGAATGCCCTCGATACGCGTGAAAACTTTAAAGATATTACAATTGTTTATGGCGCTAAATCTGTTGATGATTTGGTTTATAAAGACGAACTTATGGAATGGCGGAGTCGTCCGGATGTAAAGCTTGTAACAACAGTTGATCCGGGAGGTGAAACGCTGGATTGGAAAGGTGAAATCGGTTTTGTTCCATCCGTTCTCGAGAAAACGGCGCCTTCGGCAGAAAATACGATTGCAATTGTTTGTGGTCCACCCATCATGATCAAATTTACCTTCCCTGTACTTGAGAAGTTGGGCTTTACAGAAGAGAATATCTTCACAACACTTGAAAACCGCATGAAATGTGGCTTTGGAAAGTGTGGCCGTTGTAATGTTGGTGAAGTTTATGTGTGTAAGGATGGACCGGTTTTTAGTTATGCACAGTTAAAACTATTACCTGCTGAATATTAGAGTAATAAAGAGGCTCTATGACGAATACTGTGGATCTGTGTGAACGTTTATTAAAAAGTTTTGTGATCGGCACGTTTAATTCCGCACGTGCGGAATTAAATCTTATTCCCCGGATAGTCAAACCTACTATATAACTAATTGTACAATATTGAATATAAGGATATTGCAAAATTAATTATTGTTAAATAGAATCAATGAATTATTTATCTGTTTTGAAGTTCGGTTCCAAAATCGAGAGGACTTAGTTGTTGGGAAAAGGTAAATGAGGTTTTTTCCGCGCATTGTATCCCTGTACCTTTGCGTGAACCTTTTCCTACCGGATGGAAAAACCTTATTTTCTGAATCTCTTTAACCTCTCTTAGTCGCAAATGTCGATCCCTCTGTCCTCCAACACTATTGCCAGATAAATAAATGGAAATAAGGTAAATAAGGTTTTTTGTGTGGGGAATTCTTTTTGCTACAAGGTTGGGAAAAGGTAAATAAGGTTTTTTCCGCGCATTGTATCCCTGTACCTTTGCATGAACTTTTTCCTACCTGTAAAAACCTTATTTTCTGAATCTCTTTAACCTCAGTACCAGAGGTTATCCTTCTCAATCCCTAACCTTATTTCATGTTGTTTAATAAGGTTTGTTTTTTTGTTGATATCATAACATAAGAGGTTTTTTGAATAAAATGATATTTTCACAAATATTTGTTATTCACTAATTCACCAGTCTTGTCTTTCTCCGTAGGAGATATAGTATTGTAGAAAGAATGATCCCCAGGGCACAGTTACCGCGTAGCGGTTACGGTATTGTATTGGGGAGGTTATAAATTGAAACAAACAATCTTCTCTTTGGGGGAAGAGGTTTTTGCAACTTTAGTCCAAAAATAAAATCGTAGGATGACATCTTTATAAACTAATTTTTGGAAGCTCACCGCCTTAATTTCTGGTGTCACAGTTAAAGTCACAACTTATTTTACTATATATACTTAATAAACAATACTTTGTATAAGTATTTTAGTGAATAAAGTCACAGTTAAAGTCACAATAAAGTCACACAGAAATCACGGGAAATCTGCTTATTTTGTGACTTTATTG
>JAATGF010000172.1 GCA_015654795.1 Bacteroidales bacterium | reverse complement strand
ATCCCCATCAGCGTCGGTAATGGTATAGGTAAAAGTGTCACTTCCGTTATAGTTTGCATCCGGAGTATAGGTATACGTCCCGTCCGGGTTGAATACCAGAGTTCCGTGTTCAGGATCAGTGGTTACTGACCAGACATTACCACCATCTCCACTTGGCGTATCATTACCTGCCACACTATCGGTTAACGGGGTATCTTCGTTGGTACTAATAACATCATCTACAGCAACAGGGAAGTTATCAACATCAGGTGTAGAAGTAGACGAATTATTACTCAAATCAGGATCTGTCTCAGTACCGGTAACAGTGGCAGTATTTGAATAACTTCCGGTATTATTGACTGTTGCTACAATAGTTAAAGTAGCACTTGCTGCATTGGCAAGATTACCAATTGTCCAATCCGGACCTGTCCATGTACCAACTGTTGGATTTGCACTTATTACCGTGTAGCCATTCGGAACATTATCGATCACACTTACACCGGTTGCAGCCCCGGGACCATTGTTGGTAGCGGTTATAGTAAAGGTTACATTGCTGCCTGCCACAGGAGTACTATTGTTTACGGTTTTGGTAACCGACAAGTCTGTTGCACAATTATTGATTGTCACAACAACCGGCTGAACAGTAAAGCATCCGGTTGACGGGTCCTCGCCTTTGATATAGTATGTTCCTGATGCCGATACAGCAGTCGGAGTAGCTAATACATTAGCTGCTACAACATCAGTATAATAGCTCAACGTTAAACCAGCAGTAGAACCACTGGTTACTGCAGATGCTGTAATATCCACCGTATTCGGTGTACACTCGGCTGCAGGATTAGTTACGATTAACACAGGGGTTACAGGTTGAGCATTGACTATCACACTCGATGAGGCAAGCGATGTACAACCTGCTAATGAAGATGCAGTTACCCAGTAAGTACCTGCCTGAGCAGTTATTGTGTTGCCCGAAATAGTTACTCCCATTGAAGGAGTTGCTGTATAAGTAAAAGAAGCATCGTAATTAGTTATCGTAAAACTTCCGGTAGCAGTTGAGCATGTAGGTTGTGTTACAGCACTTAATAAAGGTTGCGCCGGAATTGCCGGTTGGGCATTTACAGTTACACTCGCCGAAGCTACAGAAGTACAAGTACCCGAAGTTGCAGTTACAGTATAAGTTCCTGCCGGGGCTACTACAGAACCCGCGGTGTTGATTACTCCCACTGAAGGAGTTACTGTATAAGTAAAAGAAGCATCGTAATTAGTTATCGTAAAACTTCCGGTAGCTGTTGAGCATGTAGGTTGTGTTACCGTACTTAATAAAGGTTGCGCCGGAGTTGCCGATTGCGCGTTTATGGTCAATGGCAATGCAGCCGATGTACATCCATCGCTGTTTTTCACCGTAACATTATAACTGCCGGCTGACAAACCGCTAAAGGTAGTACCCGCCTGATAAGTAGTTCCATCTACCGAATACGTATAACCTGCGCCGGTTGGGGCGGTAACGGTGATTGTACCGGTTGATACCGCACAAGTTGGCTGAGCAGTTACACTAGCTGTTGGGGCGGTAGGGGTCAATGGTTGTGCGTTGACAGTTACATTTGCCGAAGCTAAAGAACTACAACCTGCCAAAGAAGTTGCAGTTACCCGGTAAGTTCCTGCCGGGGCAGTTATTGTGTTGCCTGAAATAGTTACTCCCGCTGAAGGAGTTACTGTATATGTATAAGAAGCATCATAATTGGTAATGCTAAAACTACCAGTAGCGATCGAACATGTCGGTTGGGTAACCGCACTTACTGTCGGGGCAACAGGGGTTGAGTAGAGCGCCACACCCTGACTTGTATTATTCGCTGTATTCGCTTCTGTACCGGCATACGCCACCGATGCGGTATTGGTCCATGATGTACCGGAAACGGGTGGTTTAACCGCTATCGTAATAGCAGGATAAGAGTAGGTGGACGTCAAGACGTCACTTCTTGTGAATGTATAGGTGTTCCCCGAGTTTGCAACAGTCCACCCCACCCCTGATGCCGACGTAATGGTAAACCCTGCAGGGATTACATCAGTTACCGTTACAGTATTCGCGTTTACACTGGAGTTTGAGCCAATATTGGTAACTAATAACGTATAGGTATTCCCGTTAACCGGGTCGGCACAAGTGCTGTTCACTCCTTTGTCGATTACAAAATCAATATTAGGTGTCAATATACCAGTAGATACGGTAGAACTGTTGTTTGTTAAATCCGTATCCGAAATTCCAGTGAGAGACGGATCAATTGTTACCGTATTAACGATACTTCCTCCGGCCGGCATACTGTTCACGGTTCCTACTATTGTAAAGGTGGAGGTACTGTTTGCCGCCATATTCAGGCTAACGTTAAGCGGATTGGTAAGACCGGTGGTTACAGGAGTGCCACTGGTATAACCAGCAGCGGTATTCCCTGTATTCCCGTTATTGTTGAAGGTAATACTATTAAGTGTAAAAGCCGAACCGATATTGCTTCCATTTCCATCCTTTAAGATATCGCTCAATAACAAATTGGTTAGCGGAGCTTGTGTATCATTGACTACATTGACTGTGTAAGTAAGTTGATTTCCGACAATGACATTCGCCTTATCCACCGATTTCTGCACACGCACATTGCCGGGTGTGGTGATAAGCATATTTCTGATTTCATGATAATTAACCCCGCCACCGGTTGAAGCCGCGAAACCTACTTTAAGATTCGGAGGTGGTGGAGTGGTGGTGGTGTAGGTAAGAAGTGTTTGGTCAGTTCCGGTGGGCGATGTTCTCCATACTACGGTGATGACGTATTGTCCACCCGAAGGGAGGATGTAGATTTTCACCCGTCTATAAAACTGGGCATCTGTAGGGCGGGTGGCAGTTGTGGTATTGTAGTCAACAGAAGTGGCGCCGTTTGCCGATGCACTTTTTTGCAGTTGAGTGGAAGTTAAATACGGATTTGTAGTACCCGGATTGCTTGTAGTTGACCCCCTGAGGGTAATCGAGTTTGGGTCTTGGTCTCCTCCCGCAGTACCACCAATCCTGCCCTCTGTTCCCTTTGAAAAATTACCGTATTCATCGAATCCGACGCCAATGTATCCTCCTGCCAATCCGGTCGGGGTTGCGGGAGCGGAAGTATTGGGCGCATAACCAAGCGATCCTCCAAATCCGCCTAAGGCAAAAGTAGCGTTCGCATCAAAAAAGAACACGCAAAAACCATCTGCTCCGTTATAACCGTCGGCAACATCTCTCCATGTTTTGTATTCGAAATCGAAAATAACTCCCAGCGTGGAGGGGAAAGGAGTACTCACGTAAGCACACCCTTTTTGATTGCCGGTAGCTTTGGTAAGCCTCAACCAACCGTCATTCACCGGATCGTTAATTCCGGAAGTTAAATAGGCGGGTTGGCTGCCGCTCAATATAATATTGCTTCCTATGGTACTGCCCTTGAAATTATTTGTGATAGTAAACTGTGCATGTACAGTTATACTAAAAAGCGCAAACAATAATACCAGATACAGTTTTTGAACACTATAAATTTGCATCTGGTTTTTGGTAAAGTCAAAAGATTTCATAAACATCTGTTTTACGAACGATTAATCGTTGAAAGTTCATATTCTGATAAATAAGCCTGCACCCAGCTCTCCAGCATCAGTAACGCTAATAGTAGAACTACCACCGATAAATTAAAAAACACATTATTTGTTTGGTAGTTACAAATTAAAATAGCCTTTTGCAGTAACGGATAGTTTAGGGTTCTAGTAGCACCTTTTGCAGTTACTATAATGGAGGCATCCGAATCGTAAGTGCCATAGGGATCGGTAGGAGCCGCCTTCAGTGCCACATTTGTTACCATCGTGAAGAAAATGACACAGAGAAGAAGTTGTAAAGGCTTCTTCATAGTTGATATTGGTTCACTTAATTGAATAAAACGTAGTGCATTTAACACACAAGTGTTTTTAAATTAATAATTTGGTCAAATTTCTTTAATGTTTCCTCTTTAATACTTTTTTCGGCAATTTCAGCTTTCGGCCATTGTCCTTTTCCCACCAAAATATACTTTACAGCCATAATCCAATTAAATCATAAGTAATTATAATTTAATTGGACAAAGATGAAGAGGTAATCAGTTATAATCAGAAAATAATCCTATACAGTATCTATACATCTATCTATACAAGATCAATACATATAGATCAGCATATTGAATATTATATACTTACACATATTGGAGTCAATGCAGTTGTTTCTTTGATTTGGAAAGAAAAAGGGACCGAAGTTTTTCAGGTTGAAAAGGTGCTTCGAGAAGAGGAATATTTTGATCAAAAGAATTCCTCGAGGCTTTGCCTCGGGGTCAAGAGGAAAGTTTGAGAACCTAAGGTTTTCAAAACGCTTTGTAAAAGCGTATTTTTGAACAATGGATAAACATATTCACAAGCGTCATAATAAAACACTTCTATTGTATCACTTGGTTTTGCCAGTAAAATATCGAAAAAAGATAATAGAGGATTCCGTTAGTTCTTTCATGAAAGAAGTATGTATTGAGATAGGGCATAGATATGAAATACAATTTGTTGAAATAGGGACAGATGAAGACCATGTTCACTTTTTAGTTCAGAGTGTTCCTTCATTGTCGGTAGATAATATGGTAATGACAATAAAAAGTATAACGGCTAAACAAATATTTAAGTTTCTTCCAGAAATAAAGAAAGAGCTTTGGGGTGGAAACTTTTGGACAAGTGTTTATTATGTAAACACTGTAGGGCAATATGGAAATGCGTAAGTAATAAGAAAATATGTTGAAAATCAAGGACAGAAATACAAACAGATTTATGCAGAGCAGCTCAGTCTGTGGTAACTTACGATACCTCGGAGCTCTGCCCCGGGTTTTTTCATTGAGTGTTTCAACGCATATATTTCTTTGATTTCTGATAATTGACTTAAAAAATCCTTATTTTGATTAATGAGCTCACCAACAGATTTATATGTTGTTTCGTAATAAGCTCGGATAATTTCTTCTCCCTCTATAACGCGCGGGTCATCTCCTGAATGTATATCATCCAATATTTCATGAACTTCTGCATCATTCAAAGGTTTTTCCTTTGCCGCGTTTATTTCAGCAATTATTTCTCTATCGCTTTTCGGAGGTTTTACTATTCGATTATGTCCATAAATATCTTGCAGGTCCGGTTCCCTCTCTTCGTTTAGAAATTTTGCGCATGGGTTTAGAGGATTACGACTACATGATGCTTTTAGAAAAACAAATAAAAATCGCCAAATCAGAACAACATAAATTGGTGAAACGGGCACAACAATCGCTCAAGAATTGGCAGGATATTTTTGTCAATGAACGAGAATACAATAAAGACGCGATGATATTGATGAAGCACAGGCAACAGATGGGGCAGTTACTACAACTCTTTACAAACAAATTATAAAACATTTAATATGAAGCAAATAAATACCCGCCGTGACTTTCTTAAGAAATCGGCAATGGCTTTGCGTTTACTATTATTCTTCAGCATGTGCTGAGAGGTAACGGATTCCTGGTACAAACCACTTGGTCAACCAACTCATGAGGGCTCCTTCAACGATTTAATAAATTAATCCAGAAAAAATGATGTTATGATTAGAAATAAATTCTTAATTGCAGTCGTGTTGTTAATAGTTTTCATTTCGGCTTTCAACCAAAACACCAGAAAAGGCGACAGAACACCTGAGACAATAAAAACTTACTTCGATTATGAAAAGTTTGCACGAGACTTGTTTATGTGTGATTATTGGATCGAAGGTGGTTTCGTGTTTCGAAACTCGTGAAATATGAGTGCTATTAATGAGAAAAGGTCAGACCGAAAATTTGTCCTTTTCTGTCGTTTATTCTCTTTTCTGTTTTGATAGTTTGTTTTGTCGGCTAAATTTTCGAGTATGGAAGAAAATTTATACATTTGTGTAGATAAATTCGAGTATGGAAGAAAATTTTACAGCTTTAGAGAAATATAATTTCTGGGAAGGCAATGTTCCCGAATTGGGATATTACCGTAAGGACTATACGGACAAAATATTTGATTATACCAGCAATAAACTTATTAAAGTGTTGGTGGGGCAGCGGCGTACTGGTAAAAGCTATATTCTCCGTCAGATAGCTTACAAACTGATCGAGGGTGGAGTAAATCCCAGAAATATATTTTATATCAATAAGGAATTTACCGATTTCGATTTTATCAGTGATTATAAAGATCTTGAAGTGCTGCTGAAGCTATATCGGGAGAAACTTAAGCCCGAAGGTAAAGTTTGGCTTTTTATAGACGAAGTGCAGAATATCACTGGTTGGGAGCACTTTGTAAACTCTCACTCTCAGGATTTCATTGAAAACTATGAGATATTTTTAAGCGGCTCCAATTCAAAAATGCTTTCAATGGAATTGGCAACACTGATTTCCGGCCGGTATGTGAATTTTGAGGTATTTCCTTTTAGTTTTGTGGAGTATACTGGTATAACCCAAAAAGAAATAAGAAAGCAGAGCTACATAGACTATATGGAGAGCGGAGCTTTGCCTGAACTGTTTGTATTGCCAAATGATGAAACAAAGCGCAATTATATATCTGCGATTAAAGATACGGTATTGTTGCGCGATATTATACAACGACACAGTATAAAAGACCCAAAGTTGCTGGAATATATTTTTATTTACCTGGTCAATAATGCTTCTAACCTGGTTTCGATAACCAATATTGTGAACTATTTCAAGAGTAGCGGGAGAAAAACCACATACGATACAGTTGCTAACTACATTGGTTATATAGAAGATACGGTTATGATACACAAAGTTGAACGTTACGACATCAGGGGCAAAGAAACGATTTCGGGCAACTGTAAATATTATATAAATGACTTGTCATTCAAAAATTATCTTTATCCCGGATTCGGTTATGGGGTGGGTTATAAGCTGGAAAATCTTGTTTATTTGGAACTCCGCCGGGCAGGATACGAGGTTTATGTTGGCGCGATGCGTGATAAAGAAGTGAATTTTGTCGCTAAAAAAGGAGACAGGCTTATCTACCTTCAAAGTACCTATCTTTTAGTTGACGAACAAGCAACACAACGCGAATATGCTCCGCTGGAAGCGATATCGGATAATTATGAAAAAGCAGTTGTTTCACTCGATGACATTTCTCTGCCTTCCAATAAAGGTATCAGGCATATTCAGGCATGGAAATTACATGAAACACTCTAAATGCATTCAACGTATTGTTGTTCAGATTGTTTGCTGTTGGTTGTAAATTTGAACCGGAGATTGATGCTGACATGCGTTTGTCAAATGCAGACAGAATTGTAAAAAGCTCAGTATCCAGATCGTATCCCTTTTAGGGAGAGATAATGATACTATGCTGATATTTAGGCAAGTACTTTTTGGGCTTGAAATGAATCAAGCTGAAAAGTTGGGGGATAAAAATCATCAAAGAAAGGAGCAACGAATCGTCCACGGCCGTCCATCTCCGTCCATCTCAGAAAAAGTCAATCCAGACTATACGTTTTTTCACTACCTTTATCTATCGATAAAGGCGCCCCACTTCCTTCGTATCTGGTCCTGACCAACTCCTGACCAACTCCGTACCGAAATCGGGTTCCTTCCTTCGGTGATAATTTCATGGGTATTTAGTGTTCCATAAACTGTATTTCTTAAGCCTCCATGAAACTGGCATCTGTTTTCAAATCCATTTATTATACATTCTTAAATATCTTCCCCCGGAATTCTGTCTTGATCCCTTGAAATCTCATGCAGGTCACCAAGAATGAAGAAGAGAAGTCGTTATGGCTTCTCTTTTTTATTCTTGGTAATACGCAAAGCGTCTACTTCTAAAATTAGATTCTTTCAACCCTACTCAATAGTTAAACTGCAAGGAACTCCGCTTCACAGAAGGATACTGGGCCCTTCGGTAACATGGAACCGCTCTGAGTCACTAAAATTATTTATCCTGCAAATTAATGGGTCTCTTCCGCAGCTGGCAGAGAAGTTTATTTTGCATTTGATTCATTTTGTTGTTTCTTTTTCCTGAGATCTTTTGCAAGAATTTTTGCCCTGCGCACAAGTCTGTTACGAGTTCGACTTCCTTTATATGGTGCAAATAAAATTCCGATTGCAGCTCCCGCGAGCGCTCCGATCAGTAATGCTCCAATAAACTTTCCTGATTCGATTGAATTTTTCATGTCTCTTTGTTTTAATTTATAATTTAAATAAATTGAGTCATACCCTCTAATGAGGAGTAGTAAAATTGCAATTACAAACAGAATGATTTTTAACCGACCACGACCACGTGATTACTAAATCATTTTTGCATCACATAAAATTAACAATTTCCGGCAATAAAGGTTTCAAAAGACCATAATTTTTTTTGTTTGATTATTTATGGTCTATTATTAATCTGCACTATAGTTGATTAGCTTTGCATAAATTAGTTTGAGTAATACGGGAACAGTTTCTTATCCACCCAAGGCGTTGCCATTGGGTTAAGTTATATTGCCGCTTCGCGGCGAAGTTTCATCAACTACAATACCTATACGAAAGGTCATAGAACCGAATTAATTAAGTTTTATGCGGACACCAATGAAAAAAAAATTGATTGAAGAAAAATCAGCAAAACTTCAGAATATTTCAGTACCTTCGGGGTACAAATTATTGTTGGAAAATAGTCTGAATAAATTAGTATCTAAGCGCTTAATTTAGTGTAACCAAACTGCCCGTATATCAGTTTTTTCTTGCCGGTTTATTTGTTATTTTTATTTTAACTTTGAGGGGAATATTTGTAACTAAACTAACAGACCATGATTTCATCGTTTAAACATATTGATTATCTTGCTGTTCAAAACCTGAAACACGGCGATGTAAAGGCATTTGATGAATTGTATAATAAGTATTCTCAGCGCCTTTACAGCTTTTCAGCCAAATACCTGAAATCAGCTGAAGAAGCTGAAGAGGTTGTACAGGAAGTATTTCTTTATATCTGGGATAAAAAAGAAGGTTTGAAACCTGACAATTCTTTTAATGCCTATATTTTCACCATTGCCTACAACATTATTAAGAAGTATTTCATTAAAAAGTCGAGGGATAATGCCTTTAAAGATGATCTGATTTATACTCTTCTTAAGCAGGAAAATAACCTGGATCAGATTATTGATTATAAGTTTCTGCTTGAAAAAGTGGAATTAATTATTGATTCTTTACCAAACAGGCGGAAAGAGATTTTTATAAAAAGGAAGTATCATGGATTATCGGTCAAGCAAATTGCCGATGAACTTGGAATTTCTCCCAATACCGTAGAAAACCAACTTGTTTCTGCCCAGAAGCAAATCCACGATGAACTGAAAAAAGAAAAATTGGCAGGATTATTATTTTTCATGCTTTTTATTTCTATTTAGCCGATCATTTATTTTGCTCATATTTAGTGTTATATAGATTGTCTGAATTTTTTTTCATTATTTTTTGATTTCGGATAGTGGATAATGGTCTTAAATGGACATTATATGTATCATGGGTACTAATAAAGAAAAAATAAGACGCTTCACTTCCGATAAATTTTCATTTAATGATTATTTATCTGTATCCTCCTATTTTCAAAAAGCAGAGAATAATGAAGGATTGAAAAAAAACATGGAGGAAGACTGGAATGAAACTGAAAACACCAGTAGTGATCAGAAACGTTTAGCCCAACTCCTCGACAGATTACATCATCATATAAACCTAAACAATACATCTAAAATAGATATATCCCAATATTTATATCGCTTATTCACAAAAGTTGCTGTTATTTTGCTTATTCCCGCCTTAATTACAATTGCTGTCTTATCCTATTTATCGATTAATCCACCTGAGAAGGCTGATTCCTGGGCTGAAATTCATTCACCGGTTGGGTCAAGAACACAATTCCAATTGCCTGACGGCACGCAAGGATGGTTGAACAGCGGCTCTTCCATAAAGTATCCGGTCAATTTCATGAAGCATCGTGATGTTGAGATTTCCGGGGAAGTCTGGTTCAATGTTGTTCATCTCAGCTCTGAGGAATTTGAGGTGATTACGCCGTATTTTGATGTAAAAGTATTAGGTACCCGGTTCAATGTAATTGCTTATGATGATGAAACAACTGCAGAAGTCATCCTGGAGAAGGGTAAAGTTCTTGTACTCGGCAAGAATCAAGAGGTGAAGGAAGAATTAAAGCCGGACCAGTATCTTGTATATAATAAATCAACAAAGGAAATCATCAAGACAAGCATTGACTCGAAAAACTACACAAGCTGGAAAGATGGGTTACTTATATTTAAAAATGTCCCCATGTCTGAAATTGCCAGAAGGTTAGAACGCAAATATAATACAGAAATAATCCTGCATGGTGATTCATTAAAGTCCGCCATTTTCAGGGCTACATTTCAGGATGAAAATCTGGAAGAGATTTGTAAAATGTTAGCCACAGTAGCACCTATAAAATATAAAATACACAAACGAGAAAAATTAGATGACAACACTTTTGCAAAAGGCAAAGTGGAAATGTGGTTAAAAAATAATATAAACCTTAAATAGATTGCCTATGATGAACTAATAAATAAAAAAACAGGGTGGTATTCGCTGTACCGACCCTGTTAGCAAGTAGAATTAAACTCAAAGAAGTAATAAATCCACTAAAAGAACAAATTTAATGAAAAAAAACAAGACCTATGGGTTAATAGATGATATTGGCCTGTTAAAAATGATTAAAATGATGCGTTTTACCATTTTTATCTTATTACTTTCCTTATCGCAAACTTTTGCGGTGAACTCTTATTCCCAGGAGACTAAACTAAGTTTGGATATGAGAAATGCAAGAGTGGAAGATGTCATCGATAAAATAGAGAAGAATTCAGAGTTCTTTTTTATGTATAACAAAAATATGATTGATATTGATCGGAAAGTTGACATAAAAATTAAGGAAAAAAATGTCAATGAAGTATTGGATAAGATATTCGAGAATACAGATATTACTTATTCAATCAAGGATCGTCAGATTTTACTGATCAATAGTCATATGATGGCTAAAATTGGTGATAAAGCAGTCAACCAGCAACAAAAACCTATCTCTGGTAAAGTAACCGACCAATCCGGTGCTCCAATTCCCGGAGTAGCTATTATCGTAAAAGGCACTACAATTGGCATCACGTCTGACAATGATGGTAATTTCTCATTATCATTACCTACGGATGCCAAAATGCTTGTCTTTTCTTTTGTGGGAATGAGGTCGCAGGAAATTGCCATTGGCAATAAAACAATCATAAACGTGGAAATGGAGGAAGAGACCATCGGGATTGAAGAGGTGGTGGCAGTTGGATATGGCACACAAAAGAAAGTAAATCTTACAGGTGCAGTTTCTACAGTTAAATATGGACAAGCTTTGGAAAACCGCCCTATTACTGATGCATCACAAGCTTTGTCTGGTAAAATTTCAGGAGTTTATGTTAGTCAAAATTCAGGTTCTCCGGGATCTGATGGTGCTACCATTCGCGTACGTGGTTATGGGACTTTAAATAATACTAATCCATTGGTTCTCATCGATGGAGTTGAAGGTAGATTGTCTGAAATGAACCCTAATGATATCGGTTCTATCACAGTACTCAAAGATGCTGCTTCCGCAGCTATTTATGGTTCAAGAGCTGCAAACGGAGTTGTACTAGTAGAAACAAAAAAAGGTAGTGGAGAAAAAATTGTGCTTAATTACAACGGCTATGTTGGAATGCAACAATTAGGTCGCCGATACAATATCATTTCAAATAGCGCTGAATATATGAGTTTATGGAATGATGCGTTTACGAATACCGGTAGTGATCCATTGTTTCCAGAGGAAGTAATTACTGCTTTTAAAAATGGGACTGATCCTTATAAATACCCAAATACTAATTATTTTGATGAAGTATTCCGTAACTCGGTTTCCACTCAACATAACCTGTCAGCAACCATGGGAAGTAAAAAGTCCAGCACGTACATGTCAATAGGGTATCTGCAAAACAATGGGATTGTAAAAAATACAGACTCCGAGCGCTACAGTTTGACATTAAACAATGAAACCAAAGTAAACGAATGGTTAAAAGTAGGTGCACGCGCAAATATGATGCGTAAGGTTACCACCGAACCTTTTGATGGTATTGGACGTGTTATATATATGATGGCAAATGGGCATCCTTTCTCTATCCCATATTTGCAGGATGGAAAAACTTTTGGAGGAACACAAGCATTATATCTTTCAGGAAGCAAAGCCGGACAACCAATAGTTGATACCCGAAACCCATTTCCTGATTTGTACAACGGGAAGAGCGAATATATTAATACTTTTATGAAAGGAAATGTATATGCCACCATTGATTTTATGAAAGGACTTAGTTTGACAGCACAATATAGTGGGCAGTACAATAATAATAACCAGGACAAATACAACCAACTAAACTATTGCTATACAGATTTAGAAGGGAGCAACCAAACAAAGGCTCTCGATTATCCTTCAACATTATATTTATACAGAGGAATAACAGATGAATATTACTCTACCGTTTTCGCAAACTTGAATTTTAACCGCACGTTTGCAGACAAGCATGAAGTGACTGCATTATTGGGCATGCAAAAAGAAGATCTGAACAATCGTTCAACAGCTGCTCAACGAACAGATCCACCCAAAGACGATTTGCATCAGGTAAGTTCAGGAACTTCTAATCCCACAAATGATGGGAATAAATATAGATGGCGTATGCTCTCCTATTTCGGTCGTGTGAATTATGCATTTAATGGTAAATATCTCGCTGAAGTAAATCTTCGTACAGATGCTTCATCTCGTTTTGCCAAAGGAAACCGGTGGGGATATTTCCCTTCTTTTTCAACTGGTTGGCGCTTAGGAGAAGAATCATTTATTAAGAATTTAGGCATTTTTGATAATCTAAAATTAAGAGCTTCCTATGGTAAATTAGGTAATCAATCTATTGGAAGTTCGTCAAACAATGATTACTTTCCATATTTAACTGTTATATCTCAAAGTTACAGTACCAGTTACAACTTTAATAATAAATTGGCGCCGGGTGCAGCTGTTGCAGGATTGGTAGATCCTTCAATAACATGGGAAACCACTGCAACAACAGATATCGGTTTAGATCTTGGGTTCCTTGAAAATCGTTTATCGATAGAAACCGATTATTTTCAACGTAAAACTACCGACATTATAGTTCAGATGCCGATCTCAAGTGTTATGGGCGGTTTAACGGCTCCTTATGAAAATAAAGGGGAGATGAAGAATACAGGGTTTGAGCTAAATGTAAACTGGCAGGATAAAATACCTGCATCTGATTTTACTTATAGCATCGGAGCCAACTTTACCTATGTTGTAAATAAAGTAACCAAATTCGAGGCGGCATCACCTGACCAACTGTATTTAATTCGTGAGGGATATTCCTACAAAACATTGTATGGATATATTTCAGAGGGAGTGTATCAAACTGATGCAGAGGCAAAACAACATATGTATGCTAATTCTTATACACCTGCTGCCGGCGATTTGAAATATAAGGATGTAAATGGTGATGGCAAATTAGATTTTCAGGACAAGCAGGAAATTGGAAATACAATTCCAAAATTCACTTACGGCATAAATGGGAATGTAACATGGAAAAGTTTCGATATGAATTTTTTATTCACTGGTATCGCAGGGGTGAATGGATATTTTCAGAATGCATGGACTGAACCTTTAGGTATTTCCGGAGGGACGATAACTGAAAGATGGAGAAATGCATGGACCGTTGACAAACCATCTAATGAATTACCTCGAATTTTAGTAAATGATACTTGGAATCGTTATCAATCATCTTTTTGGTCATGCAATATGTCATGGTTTAAGTTGAAGAATATCCAGTTAGGATATACTATTCCAACCAAACTAGCTAATAAAATAGCTCTCCAAAAGCTATATGTCTATGTGAGCGGAACTGACTTATTTACATTAGTAAGCAGTAAATATGAAGGCTTTGATCCTGAAAGAGATACATTTTCGGAAGGATATGATCAGTATCCAACACCCCGCGTGTATACAATTGGATTAAATGTAACGTTTTAATAAATCATTCGATTTAAAATTCATAAATACAAGCGTATATGAAAAGATTGACAATTTTAGCGCTTTCATTAACCTTAGGGTTTAGTTCCTGTGAAAGCTACTTAGATATTCTTCCCGATGACCAGATTACAAGCGAGACATTCTGGACTTCACCCAGTGATGCAAAAATGGCAATAAATGGAGTTTACAATGTTCTAAGGAACAATTATACATATGGTTACGGGGGAGGATATGACGCGTGTACCCCGAATGCTTATCAATGGGCATATTGGGAAGGAAAACAAATGCAGGTTGGAGCCGGAACAATTACTTCTACAGATGAATATATTGTATTATATCGCTGGGAATATTGTTACCAGGGTATCTACAGAGCCAATTATTTTCTGGAGAATGTAGACCGAATAGCATCTCTTAGCGATTCAGAGAAAAAGGTAATGAAAGGAGAAGCACATTTTTTGAGAGCTGTTTTCTATGATCTTCTGGCAAAAAGTTACGGAGGTGTTCCTTTGGTTACAAAAACAATTACATCAGGAGAAGCAAGAGAATTGAAACGAGCATCTATTGAAGAAATTTGGGCTCAAGTACATGCCGATTACGACGAAGCGATCGCCAATCTGCCTCAGGACGCTGAAGCCGGACGTGCAACATTGGGTGCAGCTTTAGGAATGAAGATGAAAGCCTATTTGTATAATTCTCAATGGGATAAAGTGCTTGAGTATTGTAACAAAATCGATGAATTGAAGAAATATTCATTATATCCTTCTTATTATGGACTGTTTCAATATGAAAATGAAGGCAATAGCGAAACGCTGTTTGCTTTAAGTTTCATGGCGGGTGATTTTAGTCAGGGAAGTATCTTTGATCGTTATTGGCAGCCCCAAAATCTAAAATATGGAATTGACGGTTCAAACTCTACAGCTCCGACACAATTGTTAGTTGATGCGTATGAAACTGTTGATGGCTCACCAATTGATCCTCTTAATCCATACGAGAATCGTGACCCGCGTCTTGATTTTACAATTCTTCGTCCGGGTGCGTATTTCCAGGGGCAACTTTATCCTGTGGAAATCAAAAATCATACAGGTCAAAAGGTGGGTTTTGCAATTCGTAAATATACAATTGAAACCATGCAGGTGGTTGGGACGCAATCTCCGCTGGATTTCATGATACTTCGTTATGGTGATGTATTATTATGCAAAGCAGAAGCTATGATTGAACTGAATCAACAAATTAGTTCCGCAATTGATATTATAAATAGTATTCGGACTGGGCGCAATGATGTAAAGCTAACAGCAATAAATCAGGAACTTAGTCAGGATGATGCCCGTAAAGTGTTACGGAAAGAGCGACGTATTGAATTAGCTCTCGAAGGACAATACTGGGACGATATCAAACGTTGGAAAATTGGACCGGATATATATCCTTGTAATGTGATTGGTGGCCAAGGGGAGTTTATACAAACAAAATTTGCCAATGGCTATAAATTAGATAAAGATAACTTGCTGCCGCTGCCTGACAGTGAAATATCTTTAAATCCTGGCTTAACTCAGAATCCGGGTTATTAGCATATGTTTTTACCAGAGAAAGAGAAGGTGAAGAATTTCTTCACCTTCTTTATTTGTATAGTGATTTTTCGTAACCAAAGACTGCTATTACTATGTAAAACACAATAATTATTGTCACAAACTCCATCGCTAAAAATGTAGTATATTTAAAACCATGGAAGCAAACAGAAGAAATTTCCTAAAGACAGTTGGGAGTTCTGGCAGGCAATGCTGGAACAATTGATGATTTATGGAAGATTGGAAAACCGATTGGTGAAGGTGGTCCTTGGAAAAATTCGGAGGTAAAAGCAGGCGAAGTTTCAGATCCTTATTTAATTGGTTTCTACAATCATCGCAAATTATCAATCACACCGAATGCTAAAAAAAGCTGTTGGCTTTATCATTCAGGTTGAACCAATTGGTCATGGTCCATGGATGAATTACAAGAAGGTAACTGTTGCCCCAGGTGAGTCATTCAATTTTGTTTTCTCTGATAGTTTTCAATCCAGATGGATTAGATCTGTGACTGATACCGATTGTCATGCAACTGCTTGGTTAAAATATGTATAATAATCGGAGAACTTAAATATTATAAGTGTCTGTAAATGAAAAAATATGGTATTTAAAAATGCAGGAAAAGGCGATGGGGCAACAGGGCGAGTCAAAATCAGGTCCGAACCCAACACGACGCCATCTGATTTATTTATTTTAATTATGATATATTGAAGTTGAACTGTGCTACGAAAGCCCACAAATCGCATATTGGCACAGGACGTGTGGGTGAATTTTGCAAACTGCCTTCAAATGGTCCATGTAATAAGCAGCTGGCTTTTGGCAATATGCAGCTGGCATGATTGTGTTAACTATTTGAAAATAATTCTTTTAAAATTAAGATACCTCCTTATCTTTTTAGGGGACGAGTCTGTCAATCAATAATAGCCAGCAGCAGTCATTACAAAATTCAATTACCCATACCAAACGTCATAGAATCCTTTTTGGGGGAAACCGGATGATCTGCCCATTGTTGTAACACCTTTGCGAATATTGGCGGAACAATTGACCCCATTGACAGATCAAATTATCATATTGTCTTATTTTCGATTAACTTTGCAACGATTAACTATAAACCATTTATTTTTTTATTTTATGCTAAGTTACGATACAGAATACCGTGTATGTTATGGCGATACAGATCGAATGGGAGTTATGTACTATGGAAATTATCCGCGATTATATGAAATAGGACGGACTGATCTGATCAGGGGAATCTGGAAATCATACCGTGAGGTCGAAGAAAGTGGAATTATTCTCCCTGTCAGGTCGTTAAATGCTATTTATCACAAACCTGCCATTTATGACGAAGTGCTTACTATCAGGACAATCATCAAAGAAGTTCCCAAAGTTAAGTTCAAATTGTTCTCTGAAATCTACAATGAAAAAGGGGAGTTGATTAACGAAGGGGAGGTCGTGCTTGGATTTATTGATTCTTCGACGGGAAAACCGCGACGTGCGCCCGAGGAATTTACGCAGATTCTGCTCGAAAAGATGGTTTAAATCTCGTTAAATAACAGAAGAATAAATAAGACGACCGCTATCAGGATTACACTCAGACCAATAATTTTGTTGGCCCACCACAATGTATTAATTGTCAACTTATGTCTGAAAAGATGGGCCATACCGGTGAGAATAAACCACCATGTAGCACCTCCTACAAAGATACCTCCGATAATTAAAAGTGCTTCAGGGAGTTGAGAGGGCTTAAAAACAAGACTATAGCTTGTAAATATGGCGATAAATACAAAGACGGAGAGCGGATTAGTGACGGTCAGAAGAAAAGCCGTCAGAAAATCCTGTATGTACGAAGTACCCTTTCTTTGAAATTTTTGAATGTCCTTCGCAGGATTCGACAGAAAGATATAAAGCCCAAGCAGTACAACCATACTGGCGCCGAGTATTTTGAAATAGATTTCGTAAGTTGTGATGAAATTGATAATGATGGTGAGACTGAATCCGGCGACAATCGCATAAATGACATCGGAAGCAGCAATTCCCAATCCTGATAAAAATCCTGATTTCCAGTTTTTATTGACTGTCCGTTTAATACAAAGCATACCGAGGGGACCGAGCGGAACCGATACAGCAATGCCAATTATAAAACCTTCCCAAAGCAGACTCAAACTCATAGCAGCAAAAATAGCTGAAAAATTATTCTTAACGACTCAAAATAAAAAGGCAAAGGTAAAATTAGCCACGATATTTTCTATTTTTATCATTCGAAGTTTTTACAATATTCAGAAAAATGAAACGAAAAATCTTTCTTATGCTTTTCACTACGATTGCTATGCAATTGGCAGTAGCCCAGAATGTTATTAAATTATGGCCAAATGGTGTTCCCGGCAATAATGAGTGTCCGCAACCTGAAGAAACTTTTGAGGGAAAAATGGTCCGGTTTGTATCAGAACCAACACTGACCGTCTATTTGCCTGATAAAGAAAAAAATACAGGTGTAGCAGTTGTTATCTGTCCTGGCGGTGGTTATTGGATTGAGGCAATGGATCACGAAGGGTATGCTTATGCTGAATATTTGCAAAGCAAAGGAGTTGCAGGGATCGTTCTCAAATACAGACTTCCATATGGACATCACGAGATTCCGCTTATCGACACACAACATGCCTTACGCACAGTACGTTATAATGCAAGCGCGTGGGGAATAAATCCCGGGAAAATTGGAATCTCAGGTTTTTCTGCAGGAGGTCATCTTGCTTCGACTGCGGCAACTCATTTTGACAAGGGAAAAACAGGCAGTGATAATCCTATTGAAAAGGTGAGTTGTCGTCCCGATTTTGCCGTGTTGGTTTACCCTGTCATCACGTTTAATGAAGGATGGGGCCATATGGGGTCACGTGAGAATCTGATTGGTAAAAATCACGATCTCAAATTGATTAACTACTATTCAAACGAGTTACAGGTAACTCCCGAAACACCACCCACTTTTCTGGTTCTGGCAGATGATGATCAAACCGTACCCCCCAGAAACAGCATCGAGTTTTACAGTGCGTTAAAAGCGAATGGTGTTCCAGCCGAGCTTCACATCTTTCGTGAAGGCGGACATGGTTTTGGTATGACGAAAAAAGGTAAACCTCATGACCAATGGCCGCAGTTATTAATTGACTGGATGAAAGCAGAGAAGATTTTGAAGTAGTCAATTCCAGTTAAAATACTAAAAAATGGTTGTAAATACCCATCCGAGGGATGTTATAAAGCACTGTCCCAAGTGTGGATGCAATGCATTCATAACCAATGATAATGGTCGATCCTTCAACTGCGAAGAGTGTCATTTTAATTATTACATCAATAATTCGGCAGCTGTTGCCTGTTTGATTTTTAATGCGGAAGGAAAACTGTTGCTTGCGCGGCGTGCGATTGAACCAGCCAAAGGAATGCTCGATCTTCCGGGAGGATTTGTGGAACCAATGGAAAGTGCAGAAGCGGCGGTTGTGCGAGAAATAAAGGAAGAACTGGGCGTTCTGGTTACAAATGCAGCCTATTTGACATCATTTCCCAATGAATATATTTTCTCAGGTTTTTCGGTTTTTACAGTTGATCTTGCTTTTATCTGTAAAGTTGATGATCTTGCGGCAATTGTTCCCGCAGACGATGTTTCGGAAGTTGAGTTTATCTTTCCGAAAGATATTAAGAAGAAAGATTTGTGTTCTGAAAGTATGGCGAATATTATTAATCAGTATATAATTAAATATCAAAGTTGACTTACTTAAAAAATATAAAATGAACGTTATAGAGCGTATTACTTCGTTTTGTGCTTTAATGCAGGAAAGGGGTATTGATGGATATTTGATTTATGGTACGGATCCCCATTTAAGCGAATATGTTCCCGATGCATGGCGGACTCGCGAGTGGATCAGTGGTTTTACCGGTTCATACGGGAAAGTGGCAATCACCCGTGATCGGGCTGTGCTCTGGACGGATTCCAGGTATTTTATTCAGGCTGAATCGCAGTTGTCAGGTACGGGAATCGAAATGATAAAGGATCGCCAGGCAGATACAATTTCAGCAGATCGCTGGTTGGAGAATGAACTTAATCAGGGGAGCACCGTTGCCATTGATGGTTTGACCATTTCAGCCGCGGATGCGAATGTTCTTGAACAAAAATTAGGTGCGAAGGGCATCACTTTGGAACTAAACATTGATCTGGTATCACCTGTTTGGGAAGACAGACCAGCATTTCCCAAAACATTAGTTTCCGACTTTCCAGTTCGATTTGCAGGTCGTAGTCGTACAGAAAAACTGACAAGCATCAGAAATCGTTTGACCGAAAATGGAGCCGAAGCCACAATAATCTGTCAATTGGATGATCTGGCATGGAGTCTTAATCTCAGAGGAAGCGAAATCAATTATAATCCCCTTTTCACCGGATATGGTTATGTAGATCAGCAACAAGCTGTGCTATTTATAAGCAAAGGAAAAGTTCCACAAACGCTTATCGAAATTTTGGAAAGGGAAGGAGTTCAGGTAAAAGATTATGAATCAGTATTTTCGTTTCTCGAACAATTAAATTCTGTTTCTTTTTATCTCGATTCTGACAGAACAAATTCGCTTATCTACAGATTAATAGCAAAAAACAACAAGATAATTGACGGGCTTTCGATTCCTACGTTATTAAAATCAATAAAAAATGAAGTAGAGATTGCCGGGATGCGTGAAGCGCATGTGCGTGATGGGGTTGCTATGGTCAATTTTCTCTATTGGTTTGAAAACCATTTTGGTAAAGAAAGAATCACTGAACTAACAGTGGGAGAGAAGCTTAAAGAATTTCGTTCTGAACAGGCAAATTTTAGAGGCGAAGGTTTTAGCCCGATCGTAAGCTTTGGGTACCACGGTGCAATTGTTCATTACAGCGCCACCAAAGAGACTGAAATTGAAGTACAGCCGGATGGAATTCTTCTCTTTGATACCGGTGGTCAATATCTCGATGGTACAACAGATATTACCCGAACCATCGCAACAGGGAAAATTACTTCAAAGCAGCAATCAGACTTCACATTGGTGCTTAAGGGAAATATTCAGCTTGCGAAGGCAATATTTCCTGAAAATACAAAGGGGTATTCGCTCGATACGCTTGCACGCAAAGCATTGTGGAGTAATGGATTGAATTACGGACACGGAACAGGGCACGGCGTAGGTCATCATTTATGTGTTCATGAGGGTCCGATGTCTATTCGTCCCGAATATAACAGTGAACCCATTCGTGCAGGGCAAATTATTACCAATGAACCGGGGATTTATCGCGAAGGAGAATATGGCATCCGTATCGAAAACGTGCTGGTTTGCAAAAATGAGCTTAAATCTGAATTCGGCGGCTTTCTTTCATTCGATACAATAACAATGTGTCCAATCGACAGAAAACTTGTGAACCGACAACTATTGGATGATGATGAAATTACGTGGCTAAATTCTTATCATTCAAAAGTTTTGTCTGAGTTGGGATCACGATTAAATCCGGAAGTACTGAAATGGCTGAAGGCGCAATGTGAACCGATTTAAGCCAATACCAGATGAAGCGATATTTACTGATATTTTTTCTTACATTATTACCTTATCTACTTGCAGCTCAATATTATTCGGTAGGAGAGGACCCGGCAAGTATTCGCTGGCGGCAGATTAATACAACCAATTTTCAGATCATATATCCAACTGATTTTGAAAAAAAGGCTCAGCGAATGGCTTCTATTCTTGAAAAAGTATACAACTACGCAGGATCTTCACTTCAACATCAGCCCCGAAAGATATCGGTTATTCTTCATACAGGTACTGTTCGTTCAAACGGATTTGCGGCCTGGGCGCCTGCAAGAGTTGAGCTTTTCACTACACCGTCTCAGGAGATTTATGCTCAGGACTGGCTTGAACAGCTGGCGATTCATGAGTTCAGACATGTTGTTCAGATTGATAAAATCGGAGCGGAACTACCCGGAATATTTAAAATAATACTCGGAGAACAGGCTGCAGCAATCGCAATTGGGGCTTATCTGCCTTTCTGGTTTCTCGAAGGTGATGCCGTAGTTACGGAAACGGCGCTGAGCCATTCAGGGAGAGGAAGAGTTCCCTCCTTTGAAATGGAATTGAAGGCTCAAAGTGTTGAAAAGGGGATATTTAGTTACGATAAAGCTTACCTTGGTTCTTACAAGGATTATATTCCCAACTATTATCAGTTAGGTTATCAGATGGTTGCTGGTATACGTAAAAAGTACGGTGCTGAAAGCTGGTCAAATGTTTTAAATCATGTGGCTCGTAATCCATTATCAATTAATGCGTTTTCCAGTGGATTAAAAAAGGTCACCGGAAAAAATCAGTCGGAGCTTTACAATACAATTTTTACTGAACTTAAGGAATCCTGGACATTAAGGGATAAAGCGCTTGGAAAGACTGAATTTGAAACAATTACAAAGTATAAACCTGGATACATCAGTTACAGATACCCTCATCAGGTTAATGATTCAACCTATTTTGCTGTTAAATATTCACTTGATGATCTTACGCATTTCGTTTTAATCGGGCCAAAAGGTGAGGAGAAGAGAATTTTTACACCCGGAAATTTGTTTGAGGAATCGCTCACTTACGGACATGGAAAAGTCTATTGGATTGAATCTAAATCAGATATTCGCTGGACGCATCGCGAATTTTCGCAACTGCGAATTCTGGACCTAATTACCGGTACGGTAACTGAAAAGAAATACTCCGAAAAAATTTACGCTCCTTGTTTATCGGCTGATGGACAGAATATTGCTGCAACTAAAGTTGATAATAATAATCATTGTTCCATCGTGCTATTATCACCCCAATCCGGCGAGATTGTAAAAGAAACACCTATATCAAAGGATTTATTTATTATCACTCCCTCATGGGCGGAGAATAATAAAGAACTATTCGCGATAGTTCTTGGCAGTGATGGTAAATCGCTGGCGAAAGTAAATCCATTTAATGGTGTAATCAGCTATCTGTTACCCTTCACCTATAATGAACTTATGCGTCCGGTTCAACATGGAAATTTTGTCTATTACACAAATACAATTGACGGTTCATCCGAAATTAATGCTTTTAATCTGAACGAAAAAACAAATTACAGTGTTACCAGGTCGAGATTTGGCGTTAGAGATGTTCTGGTGACGCCAGATGGAAACTTTTTGGTTTATAGTAACTATACCTCAGATGGCTTTAAAGTCGTTAAGATGGGGCTAAATACAGCGCAATTCAAGGTTTCCGATCCCGCAACATCCTACGATTACGAATTGGCGGAAAGGCTTTCGTCGCAGGAAAAAGGAATACCCGATTTTTCGACGTTGGATACAACTAATTATAAATCAAAACGGTATTCAAAACTTGCCAATTTGTTCAATTTTCACAGCTGGGCCCCTGTTCATATCGATTCGGAAAATGAAGAGATCAGACCAGGAGTATCGCTTATGTCGCAGAATAAACTGAGTACTGCAATAACTCAATTGGGATACGACTATTCTACAACGAATAAAACAGGCAAACTGGTGGCTAAATTTGACTACACAGGTCTGTTTCCTGTGTTAAAATTGGACGCCGATTATGGCCGTGAAAAATCGCAGTATTATGAAATTATTAATCATGTTAACCCTGCCGGACAAATTATAAATAAAGATACGCAGTTAATCAGTTATTCGTACAAAGTGCTTAATTTAAATGGAGGAGTAAACATTCCTTTTAACCTTTCGCATGGAAAAATGTACCGATTGGTTCAGCCAGAGTTCCAGATTGGTTATACAAAAATCCGGCAGGACGCATCTACACCAAAAAACTTCTTCAGAGGAATCATTATTCCGCTGACTTACAGGTTATATGCAAACAATATTTTACAACAGAGTACACGTGACATTCAACCTGCGATCGGGCAAATACTTGATGTATACTATCGTCATTCGCCATTTGGAGACCGAGATTATGGCACAATCTGGTCAGCCGAAGGAACCCTTTATTTTCCAGGTTTGGTAAAACATCATGGCTTGAAGTTTTATGGTGGTTTTCAGCAAAGAAAGGCATCGACAGGTTATTTTTCCGACCTGATTTCTTACCCGCGGGGTTATTCTAACATTGATAATAATCAATTATTTTGTTTAAGGTCTGACTATGTTTTACCTCTTTTTTATCCGGACTGGAGTTTGGGTAAGTTAAGTTATTTTAAAAGAATATCATTGAGGATATTTTACGATCAGGCTTGGGCAATGGTTCCTATACAAAATAATACAAGCGAATACCAAATTTCTTTTGCATCGGCAGGCGGTGAATTGACATCCGATTGTAATATTCTCAGACTGCTTGTTCCTGCTAAAATTGGAGTCCGAACATCCTATCTGACTGATCAAAAAAATTTCAATTTTGAGTTTCTGTTTTCGGTAAATTTCAGTGCACTGTAGACACTTTTCTATGTTTTTGCCATTTAAAATAGGGAGAAGGGAAGAATGGGCGAAAAGGCGATGGGGAGAAATGGCGATTAGGTCATTAAAATAGTCATTGAAAAGGTCATTGGCTTCGTCGTCATTGGAGAAGGTCATTGGCTTCGCCGTCATTAAAAATCGTCGTTTGAGAAGCCGATGTTGATATAGGTACTGATACCAAGACTCAATATGGACCAAACAAGAATCAAACAAGAACCAAACAAGAATCAAACAAGAATCAAACATAGAGCAGGCATAGAGCGGATATAGAGCAAATACGAGGGAAATATGGAGCAAACCCATCCGGATTGTTGTTTAAACTGTAAAATCGGAAGTTCTTTTGCAGACAAAATGTAAGACTGAATAATTTTAGATGGTTATTCATCGGCATCCACCATTCTGATGATTTACCATCGTAATGCTGTTCGAAATTTGAAATCGTGTTTCAAAGATTTTTTGATCAAAGAAAGATTTTTAGTGAAAAGCTCTTAATCGGTATTTTTTACGGCATTTCATATACGCGCCAAATTTTGAAGGACAATTATTCGGTTCAGAATGAAAAATTTCCCTGCCATTATCGGGGAATTTTTTTTTAGACAATTCTCAACGGGGAATAATCGTTAACGGAACAATGTAAAAAACTTAAATCAGAATCAATTAGCTACTCTAAACATTCAAATCGTTTACTTCTTAAAAATGGTTCAAATAAATCAAAAGACATCATTTTGCATTTTTAATTGAAGCTGGCTAATCCAACTCTTCTCCAAAGTCGGATTCCCATTGTTAAACCTGGCCTATTTAAGAATTGAATATTTTTCGTATTCAATTTTAGTATCTATCCTGCTTAAATTCACAAATAATCAACCGTACACAAATGTAAACATTATAAATCAGATAACATTTGTAGTTTAACCGATGATAATATAACCCTAATCACATTTGTACTTCACTAAATTTTCCTTAAAATTGGGTTATTTGCAGTATAAACAAACAAAATTTGAACATCTATAAATGATGCCTTAATGTCCAATTATTGTTCACATTTTCAGTATATTATATACTTTTACTAAATTAACAGTTTAAAATATGTAATTACATTTGTAATTTACAGGATTAAACAAACTATATTTTATAAAATAAAATTCATAATATCATATTTATCAATGTTTTATATGTTTTATTTCAATAATTACTTTATAATTAATGATATTTAGGGATGAATCTGTCAAATCGGTATTTATTATTTATAAATATCTAATAAACATCAATTTAAATAACAAATTAAACGAAATAAAGCAAAACGGGCAGCTTATTGTTAATTTACTATTGTAATTCATATATGTAATTTAATTTATAGGATTCAATAATGTAAACTGAAATTATTGTCCTATTATATTACAATTGTTATTGATTTGTTTTGTACATTTGTAATGCGTTAAATTACATTTGATACAGAGCATCGATATGTATATAAAAATCAAATTAACTGCTGATGAAAGATCGGATTACACAGTTTCTGTCAAGTGAAGGTATTTCACCTGCCGAATTTGCTGATAAAATAGGTGTTCAGCGATCAAGCGTTTCCCATGTACTAAATGGTCGTAATTATCCAAGCGCTTCCTTTATACAAAAGATGCTTGGATCGTACAATACATTAAATCCGCGATGGTTGCTCTTAGGCGAAGGAACGATGTCAGACATTAAACCCACATCGGCTAAATCACCTACCTTATTTCAATTTCCAGCCGAGCCGGAAGCCCCTAAAATACCCAGAGAAAGCGTTAAAGATGAAGATCAGCCCGTAAAAGAAGTTTACAGTCAACCATCTGATAATCCAACTGATAAACATACGACCGTGGCTGATTCAAATCGGCCGGCTGAATTAAATTTGGCGCAATCAATGTCGGAATTAGTGAGTGCTTCGGTTGACAATAAGGAGGTTGAACGGATTGTGCTCTTCTTTACTGACAAAACTTTCACTGCTTATACTCCTTCAAAATAGAAATTGCCCTATCTTTGCATGAAATAATGAGGTTTAGATGCGGGTTTGTCGGAATACTGTTACAAACTCATATAAACTGTTATAAATCATTGCTTAAATTTCATGCAGATGAGGAAATCTGTTCAAAATCTGAAGGTTATTGCAAACCTTAGACTTAATGATGATCACCATTTATTACAATTATATGTTCCGGATGACCTCGAAAATATTTTTCCGGGACAGTTTGCCAATATACTTGTTGATCAGTCGCAAAGTATTTTTTTGCGGCGCCCATTCTCTATTCATGCTGTTGATTATCAGAAAAATATTATTTCAATTCTGATTAAGGAAGTTGGTGAAGGGACAAGATCTCTTGCGCATACTCCTGCTGACAGCTATCTGAATGTTATTTTTCCACTTGGAAAAGGGTTTACCCTCCCGGTTTCGAAAGAAAAAGTTCTTCTGGTAGGTGGCGGTTGTGGCGTTGCACCATTATTACATTTGGCTCAAGTACTTAGCGGAAATAAAAATGACGTAAATATCCTGCTCGGAGCCAGGTCGTCAGTTGACTTGGTAGAACTTGACCAATACGCCTCCTATGGAAACGTTTTTACGACGACGGAGGATGGATCGCATGGTGAGAAAGGTTTCGTTACAAATCATTCAATTTTTAGCGTTAAATTGGATTCGTTTTCAAAGATTTACTGCTGCGGACCTGAACCAATGATGAAAGCTGTGGCTTCGAAGGCCAAAGCAAATTCAGTGTGGTGCGAAGTATCGCTCGAGAATACAATGGCATGTGGTTTTGGTGTATGTTTATGTTGTGTTACCGAAACTATTCAGGGTCACAAATGTGTATGCACGGATGGTCCTGTTTTTAATATAAATCAACTCAAATGGCAGATTTAAGCACTATAATTCACAATATTAAACTTAAAAATCCGGTACTAACTGCTTCAGGTACATTTGGATACGGAGTTGAATTTGATGATTTTCTTGATGTCAATCTCCTCGGCGGTTTTATAGTAAAGGGGACGACGATTCATCCCCGACAAGGAAATGCATACCCAAGAATGGCAGAAACTGCTTCGGGGATGCTTAATGCGGTTGGTCTCCAAAATGGCGGTGCCAGATATTTTGCAACTGAAATCTATCCAAAGCTTACAAAATACGAAACTAATGTTTTAGTTAATGTCTCCGGGTCCACAGTCGAAGAATATGTAGCCTGCGCAGAAATTATCAATGAACTTGATCGTATAGCGGGCATAGAGCTGAATATTTCGTGTCCAAATGTCAAAGAGGGCGGAATGGCATTCGGTACCAGTTGTCCTTCCGCAGCGGCTGTTGTAAGCGCAGTGAGAAAGGTTTATAAGAAGACAATGATTGTAAAACTTTCGCCAAATGTAACAGATATTGCCGAGATCGCTGTGGCGGTTGAAGGTGCTGGGGCTGACGGTTTATCGCTGATAAATACGTTGTTGGGAATGGCAATTAATGCTGAAACCCGTAAACCAGTTCTTTCCACTATTACCGGTGGGTTATCGGGTCCGGCAGTAAAGCCAATTGCGCTTAGAATGGTCTGGCAAGTTGCTCAGGCAGTTAAAATCCCGATTATTGGATTGGGAGGAATCATGAATGCCACTGATGCCATAGAATTTTTTCTTGCGGGTGCCTCTGCCATACAGGTGGGTACGGCTAATTTTATCGATCCATTATCGATAGTGAAGATCATTAGTGGAATCGATAATTATCTTAATCGTCATAAATTCAGCTCAATAAATGATATTATTGGATGTTTACAAATGTAAATTACATTTGTAAACTATATTTTGCAGGTTATTTTTCCTATTGAGATGTTTTAATTATTTAATTGCTTATGTCTAAGTATCGATTTCTTTTAATTGCCGGCTTATTGGTCGTGTTTCTTTTAATACCATATAAACAAGGAGCTATTTCAAGTAAAAATGCACTTTTGTCAGTACAAAAAGAATCAATTAACAGATTAGTGGCCAATAAATTAATTGAAGATCAGAACGCTTCAGTTATTGATGCTATTATGGAGAAATTCAGACAGCAAAATGGATTAAAGGGTATTACAGTTGCCATTGTGAAGAACGAAAAACTGATTTTCACCAAAGGTTACGGTTATGCCAATGAAGAGGCGCAGATTCAGGTTAACCCAAATCACCTTTTTCGTATTGCGAGTGTTTCAAAATTGATCACAGCTGTAGCAATTATGAAACTCGTTGAGAATTCAAAAATTTCACTTGAATCAAAAGTGTTCGGCAAATACGGGATTCTCAACGATGATCAATTTCTTCATATTAAAGACAGGCGACTTGAAAAAATTACCGTGCGTAACCTCCTTAATCATTCCGGTGGCTGGACACAACATTATGGTGATCTCGCATTTCTTCCAAAAGCTGTTGCAAAAGGTACAGGAGAATCGTTGCCTGTAAATATTGATTCATACATTAAATTTGTTACAACTCACAACGTTCACTTCGAACCTGGATCAAATAGTGTCTATTCCAACCTGGGATATGTTATTTTGGGTAAGGTAATTGCAAAAGTTTCAGGAACCGATTATGAATCATTTGTGCGAAAAGAAGTACTCGAGCCTGCCGGAATAGCTGATATGCGACTTGGAAGAAGCTTTTTGGAAGACGCACTCCCCAATGAAGTCAGGTATTATCAACCCGAAGATGGGCAGCCCATAGAATCGTTTGATGGGAGCGGTCGTATGGCGTCGAAGATTTATGGTGGAAATGATATTCATCTGTTGAGTTCTGCTGGCGGATGGCTTTCCTCTGCAATCGACTTAATGAAGTTAATCGTTGTTATTGATAATGAACCGGGTGTCAAAGATATTCTTTCCCCCGAAAGCATCCAGCAAATGACCAATGTAGATATTAGCGGATTAGACCCTTTAGGATGGCGGGCAACTGATAAAAATGGCGACTGGTGGCGGACAGGGACCTTGCCAGGAACTTCGGCACTTGTGAAGCGACAACCAGATGGATATTCGTGGGTAATTCTTTCTAACACAAGTAATTATAAAGGTCCGCATCTTGCAATTGAAATGGATCGCGTTATGTCGCATGTATTATTGAAGATCGACCATTGGCCCAATTATGACCTTTTTTCGTTTCTGCACAATTGAACAATCCGAAGTTTTTTTAAACTAAATCTTATTGTTTTTTGTTAGTTGGTATAATCAATGCATAAACTTGCATTTATTTATGAATACTAATTTAAAGGAAACAATAAGCGATGTCAGATTTTAATGTACTTATACCAAAGCTTGGCGAGAGCATACAGGAGGCTACTATAACTAAAATATTTGTAAAACAAGGAGATAAGGTAGCCGAGGATGATATTCTGTTTGAAGTAGCAACGGATAAAGTTGATTCAGAAATTCCTTCACCTGTGGCAGGAACCATTAAGGAGATTCGATGTGCAGAGAATGATTTGATTCCAGTTGGCCAGATTGTAATTGTTATCGCGCTTGATGCAGAAGAAGCGGCAGCGGTAACAGAACCGGAAGTTATTCCACCCAAGGAAGAAATTCAAGAGAATAAAGAGAATAAACCAGTCGAAGTTAAACAATCAGCCCCGGAAATCAGTAAAAATGATTTAAAAAATACAGATCGTTTTTATTCACCACTTGTAAAAAGCATAGCCACAAAAGAAGGGGTAACGTTGCCTGAACTCGAATCGATAACAGGCAGTGGTTTAGGGGGAAGAGTCCAGAAAAATGACATTGTCAATTACATCGAACAGCGTGTTGCCGGGGCAAATAAACCCTCTTCGCAGGTTATACAATCCAAATCACCTCAAAATTCACCGGCTGTCCAATTGGAAAGACCCAAAGTATCTGTTTCGATTGGCGCTGAAGATACTATCCTTAAAATGGATCGCATCCGCAAGTTAATCGCCAATCATATGGTGATGTCGAAACAGGTTTCTCCCCATGTTACTACAGTTGTAGAAGCCGATGTAACAAACCTTGTTCTTTGGCGTAATGCTGTTAAAACTGAATTTGAAAAGAAATATGGAGAGAAATTAACGTTCATGCCACTGTTCGCGGAGGCAACTGCAAAAGCGCTCTCAGAATTTCGTCAGGTAAATTCATCAGTGGATGAGGATAATATTATTTTGCGCAAACACATCAATATTGCTATCGCAGTAGCGACCAATGACGGTAATCTTGTGGTTCCTGTAATTAAAGATGCTGATTCAAAGAATCTTATAGGTCTTACGCGCGAAATCAACAGCTTTGCCAAGGCGGGGCGTGAGAATAAACTTAGTCCGGATGATCTTCAGGGTGGAACATTTACAATCACTAATTTCGGATCTTTTGGCGGACTAATTGGAACACCTATTATCAATCAGCCGCAGGTTGCTATTCTCGCAGTAGGAATCATCGAAAAGAAACCTGCCGTAATGGAGACATCTACCGGAGATGCGATTGTTGTCAGGCATAAAATGTTTTTATCGCTTTCGTACGATCACCGGGTTGTTGACGGAATGCTGGGAGGAAGATTTCTCCGTCGAATAGCCGACTTATTGGAACAATTTGAACAAAATACAAATATTTGATCAGACTTAAACTATAGAATATGAAAGTTTTACAAGATATACCGGTGCCAAAAACCTTTACGATTAAGAATACAGATAAAGTGATCCTCGAAAAGTGGTTTTACATGATGACGCTGGGACGTATGATCGATGAGAAGGCTCCGAATTATCTGAAACAAGCGATAGGATGGTCGTATCATGCACCATATGCGGGTCATGATGGAATACAACTGGCAATAGGACAAATATTTAACAGGGAGACTGATCATCTTTTTCCATATTATCGGGATATGCTGACCAACATATCAGCAGGACTTACCGGGGAGGAGATCATCTTGAACGGAATATCCAAAGCGGCCGATGTGACCTCAGGAGGAAGGCATATGTCGAATCATATTGGTAAACCGGAGTGGAATATCCACAACGTATCTTCAGCCACAGGAAATCATACCTTACATGCTGTTGGCGTGGCACGTGCAATAAAGTATTACAAAGGGAAAGGAGTTGCAATCAGTTCGCAAGGAGAATCATCGGTTTCGGAGGGCTATGTTTATGAGGCAATAAATGGCGCTTCGACAGAAGAACTGCCCGTGATTTTTGTTTTCCAGGATAACGGATATGGAATTTCAGTTCCCAAAAAAGATCAGACTGCCAATCGGAAGGTTGCCAATAACTTTTCGGGATTTAAAAATCTCAGGATTATTCATTGTAACGGGAAAGACGTTTTTGATTCAATCAATGCAATGACAGAGGCTAAAAAATGGTCTTTGGAAAATCAGCAACCCTGTATCGTTCAGGCAAATTGTATTCGGATCCATGCCCATTCAAATTCTGACAGGCATGATTTATATCGTAATGATGCTGAGTTGGGCTATGTACAGGAGTCTGATCCATTGCTAAAGTTTAAGCGGATGCTGTTGCGTTACGAAAGGTTTACCGATGAAGAAATTCTGGCTATTGAGGCGAAGGCTAAAGAGGAACTTAAAGTGGCACACCGAAATGCCCTGGCATCTCCCGATCCTGATCCTGCTTCAATATATGATTTTGTAATTCCGGAGCCATATCCTGCATCGAAATATCCTGAAGGACTGCATAACTTTAGCGGAGAGAAGAAGAAATTGATTGAAGGGTTAAATGAAACGCTCAAAGCAGAGTTTCGTCTTAATCCAGATACTTTTATTTGGGGACAGGATATCGCCAATAAGGATAAAGGCGGCATATTCAACGTATCCAAAGGACTGCAGAAGGAATTTGGTACTGCAAGGGTATTTAACGGGCCTATTGCTGAAGATTTTATTACAGGAACCGCTAATGGTATGTCGCGTTACAGTAAGAAAATCAGGATAGTAGTTGAAGGAGCTGAGTTCGCAGATTATTTCTGGCCTGCTATGGAGCAATATGTTGAAATGACCCACGAATACTGGCGAACGAACGGTAAATTCAGTCCGAATGTCACTATTCGCTTAGCGTCAGGAGGGTATATTGGTGGTGGGTTGTACCATTCGCAATCGACAGAAGGGGCATTGGCAACTTTCCCGGGTATCAGAGTCGTATATCCGTCTTTCGCAGACGATGCAGCCGGACTACTGAGGACTTCATTAAGATCGGAGGGACCAACACTTTTTCTGGAACCCAAAGCACTCTATAATTCGCCCGCGGCTGCAACACCTATTCCTGATGATTTTGAAGTGCCGTTTGGAAAAGCAAGAATCCGGCGTGAAGGAACTGATTTAAGTATAATAACTTACGGAAATACAACACATCTTTCACTTAAGGTAGCAGAACGTCTTTCAGGTGAAGGTTTTAATCTCGAAGTTATTGATATTCGTTCACTGATTCCGCTTGATAAAGAAACAATCATCAATTCGGTTAAAAAGACAGGACGGGTTTTAGTCGTTCATGAGGATAAAGTATTTGGCGGTTTTGGCGGCGAATTGGCTGGAATGATTGGCGAAGAGGCCTTTGAATTTCTGGATGCGCCTGTTCGCAGGGTTGGTTCGGCCTTTACACCGGTTGGTTTTAACAGAATTCTTGAAGCAGCCATTTTGATCAATGAAGAGAAGATTTATGCTGCGGCACTGGCGCTTTTAAAATACTAATTATGAAAAAAATAGGTTTGTTTTATAGTTTCGGATCAAAAAAAACGGCAAAGATTGCCGGAATTGTTTACAATTCATTTTCGGGTGATGATGTTCAACTTATTAATGTTGATGAAGTTAAAAAGGAAAAATTTCTTGAATTTGACAATCTGATTGTCGGTGTTCCTACGTGGTTTGACGGGGAATTACCAAATTATTGGGATGAATTACTTCCGGCCCTTGAGGAGATCGATTTTTCGAATAA
Source organism: Bacteroidales bacterium (assembly GCA_015654795.1). GTDB lineage: Bacteria > Bacteroidota > Bacteroidia > Bacteroidales > Prolixibacteraceae > JAAFHB01. The sequence goes on along the minus strand of JAATGF010000172.1, from coordinate 41,811 downwards.
GCGGGTAGCCATTTTTGGACTGGGGGATCAAAAAGGGTATACAGAAAATTTCTGTGATGCGATCGGAATTATGGCCACATTTTTAGAAGAGAGAGGAGCCTTGATTGTGGGTAAAACTGCGGTGGAAGGTTATACTTTTGAAGGATCTAAAGCTGTCAGGGACGGGCAATTTGTAGGTTTACCACTTGATCAGGAAAACCAGGCAAGGTTGACTAACGGACGAATAGAGTATTGGGTAGGAAACTTAAAAAAGGAATTTATTTGATTTGCAGTATTATATGTCGAATTGCAACAGTTTTTTTAATAAGTGATATTTTGTACTTTTGTCGGCAAGCTAATTAATCGTTTTTATGCTAAGAATAATTCGCGATTTATTTTATTTTGCTCTTATCATTCTCGCCATTTATTTATTTGCAAAGACCGAAAAATTCAATTCGCAATACTGGCCGGTTGAAATCAAGATCAGGGATGTTAAAATGACTAAGGTTGATTCAATTATTTATCAGTCAGACTCTGCGCTTATTCCCCTAAATTACATTGGCTCGCTTGACTTTCGTTCTGTGGATCCTGATAAGCGCAAAGATTTGTTTGTTCAGCATCTTTTACCCGCAATTGTAATTACCCGGGAACGTTTATTAGATGATTTACATCATGTTGAATTTATTGAAGATCGAATTACCAGAAAAAAGTCAATTTCGGATTCTGATTCTATTTTTATAGTTGCGATGAAGCTGAAATATGAGACCGATTCAATTGTTGAACTGGAAAAAAGAATTTATCCGCATCCGGTTAGTCTTGCGCTCACCCAGGCTGTACTCGAATCGGGATGGGGTACATCGAATATTTTCAGGAATGGCAACAATATCTTTGGAATAATGTCTTTTTCGAGTGATGATTCGCGATCGCTTATACAATTCCAGGTCGGTGATGATGAGCGGTATCTTAGAACTTATAACTCTGTAATTGAGTCAGTAGAACACTATTATCTGTTAATTTCGAAATTGTCGTCGTATAAAAGATTCAGACAAAAACGTTGGGAGGGAGGAAGTTCGACTGATTTATTACATCTTATGGGCAGTTATCATGAATCAAATCAATATGCCGAAATGGCACAATCTATCATTGTAAGTAACAATCTGGAACGATACGACAACTTTGCAATTGATCCGGAATACAAGAAAATATTAACACTTAAGTCATTTTTAATGAAATATTAATATTTTGATAATCAAATATATTATAGCGGAAACCTTCATTGACTTATCTTTGCCCAATATTAATAAAATATGAGAATGAAAATTAAGAAAACAATTGCCATTGTAGCTCATGATAACCGTAAAAAGGATATTGCGGAATGGGTTGCATTTAACTGGAAAGAATTGGCCCACCACACACTTGTTTGCACCGGTACTACGGGAAAACTTGTCGAAGATACAATCAGTCTGAAATGTAAAGAGAATGATGCGATGCCACCCCAGGTTGTTATTTTAAAGTCAGGTCCGTTAGGTGGCGATCAGCAGCTTGGTGCGATGATATGCGAAGGTAATATCAATGTTTTGATATTTTTCTGGGATCCAATGCAACCACAACCTCATGATGTCGATGTTAAGGCGTTACTAAGAATTGCTGTTTTATACAATATTCCAACCGCATCGAACAGGTCGACAGCGGATTTTATTATTTCATCATCATTATTTCATGTTGATTATAAGCCAATTATTAAGGATTATTCCTCTTATATGACACGAAATCTTAATGTTTAGGTAAACCAAATGCCGGGTAAGACTAATCTGCATCTTGTTTCTAAGGAAAACATGCTGTAGTTAAGGTTTGCCCGATGACTCCGTATCAGGGACAAACTTTAGTGATACTGAATTAATACAATACCGAAGTCCTGTCGGAGGGGGACCATCCTCGAAAACATGACCTAAATGGGCTTCACAATTCGCACATGTAATTTCGGTACGAATCATACCAAAACTTTTATCAGTCACTATATTAATTGACTTTATATTGGCCACGTCGCTAAAACTTGGCCATCCGCATCCTGATTTGAATTTGGATTCAGAATTAAACAGGAGCGCTCCGCAATTTACACAGTAGTAATTCCCCTTTTCGTAAAAATCGTAATATTGACCCGTAAACGGCCTTTCTGTGCCTTTATTTCGTGTAACCTCATACTGGATTGGCGATAATTTTGCCTTCCATTCATCAGCCGATTTTGCGACTTTCGGTGTGAAATGCTGCTCTTTTAATTTTTTTGACCGGATATCATCTTGTGCCATTGTGTGAAGATTGAATGTAAGCAAAATAAACAGAAAAATGATCGTTCTCATTTTGAATTGTTTTTTACTTTACAACGAATAGATCTGTGCTTTGTTTAGAGAAAAGGTCATTAAAATAGTCATTGAAAAGGTCATTTGGCTTCGTCGTCATTAAAAAGTGATTGGCTTCGCTGTCATTGAAAGGTCATTGGCTTCGCCGTCATTGAAAAGGTTCATTAGTACATTAAAAATCTTCGTTTGTGGATCCGATGAAAGATTGGCGAACAGCGTGATTAATTGGAATCGTTATTTTCGAAACAGTCAACGAGGCGATTTTCTTAATTGCATTGCAATTTTAGATTCCAGACTTAAAATCAGACATTTTCAACAATAAAAGGGGTACCTCATTTTCGAGATACCCCTTTAGATTAACTTATTACGTAGTTTTCTCAGATAAATTTGAATCCAATCGAAAATGTTAAAGTATTGCCTTTGTTGACGAAACCGATTTTGCTCACATTAGCATCTGAAGTATTTGAAAGTCCCCATTCATAACGACAATCCAAAGTAATCATACCCACATCGACTCCTGCTCCCAACTGCCAATCCCAAATATTATTTTTATAATTTTTTGTGTCATAAAGACTTTCAGTAACGCCGTCATAACTGACACGACTGTTATCCATTACAATTGACATGGCAGGCCCTGTAAAAGCGCGTATAGAAGCGAGTTTCAGGTCGATGAGTTTAAATCCAAGTAATACCGGAACTTGTATTGTCTTTAAATCAATTTTTTGATTTAGTGCTCCACTATTAGATTGATTCTTTTTTACAGAATACAATAATTCAGGTTGCAGATAGACTTTGGTACCAAACCGGGCAAAAGCACCAAGATTATATCCCGATTTGGCATCTGATTTGAAATCATTGAAAGTGACACCTGTACCTGAATAGTTATCCGTAGTAATTTTACTTGAGTTAATTCCCCCTTTTATACCAAGGGTGAAAGGCCCGATTGCAAATGTCGACAAGACAAATGTTAATAAGGTAAATGTCAAAATTGTTTTTTTCATGTTCTTAATTTTACGTTTAAACTAATAAGACTTACATTTTAGGGTTAACAAATACCGAAGAAAAACAATAGCAGCATATAAAAACTGACGATCAGTATGACCTAATATACCCGAATTTATAAACTATAAATTGATTCATTCAGTAAACTCAACTCAAATTTAAGTATTTAAATTGGAAAATGAGATATATTAAACATATTTAACAAAGTTAAGTACCGGGAATAAAATAATGTCGTATTTGCAAAAGCGGGAAAAGGAGATGGTGAGACTGCGGGAGGGGGCGATGGGGAGAAAAGGTCATCAAAATAGTTCATTGGCTTCGCCGTCATTGAAAAGGTCATTAAAAATCTTCGTTTGAGGCTCCGATGGTGATATAGAGAACCTGATACCAGACTCAATATGGACCAAACAAGAACCAAACATAGAGCAGAAAATGGAATGATGGGGAGAAGGGGAGAATGGGCGAAAAGGCGATGGGGTCATTAAAATAGTCATTGAAAAGTTCATTGGCTTCGCCGTCATTAAAAAGAGTCATTAAAAATCGTCGTTTGAGGAGCCGATGTTGATATAGGTCCTGATACCAAGACTCAATATGGACCAAGCAAGAATCAAACAAGAACCAAACATAGAGCAGACATAGAGCAAACATAGAGCAGGTACGAGGGAAATATGGAGAAACCCATCCGGACTGCTTATTTCAACGATGATAAATGTGCATTAAAAGTGCACTGTGCTTTGAGAGTCCGCAAATTCCGCATTGGTAAAAGACGATATTTATTTATTCTCATTACTTATATTCCTCGTTCCTTGCAAATTGCCTGATAGGCTTCATTCAGTTTTTGAAATTTTTCGTTGGCTGCCTTTTGAACATCTTCGCCTAAATAACTCACTTTGTCAGGATGATATTTTAACGCCATCTTACGATATGCTTTTTTTATCTCTTCATTAGTCGCTTGTTCCTGAATTTCAAGAATATGGTAAGCCCAATCCGTCTTGGGAACAAACATCGCTTCAATCGAGTTGTAGTCAGCATCCGAAATGCCAAGTGTTGCCGAAATATGACGAATCAGTTTAAGCTCTTCGGGATGTAAGACTCCATCGGCATTTGCAATTCCAAAGAGGAAATGAACCAGTTGCAATCGCGAGGAATGATCGACATATTTTCGGATCTGAATACAAACATCGGTAACCGGAATATTCTGCTGCGTAAGGTCTTTCAAAATAACCAACGCTTGTTTTGCTCCTTCGGTTCCAAAATTTTGTTTAAGAAATCCTTTCACGTAATTGAGTTCAGAGCGCAGAATCCGACCATCGGCTTTTAAAACTGCCGTAACAAGTACGAGTAGACTAAACATGTAGTCACCTTGTGTGATCTGTACCTTCTTACCAGTTATATTCTCTGGATTTTGAAGTATAACCTCGGCTTCGTCAAAAACCGAACCCAACACAAAACCAGCCAGCGCTCCAAGTGGTCCACCAAGTGTAAAACCCAATCCTCCACCAATCCATTTACCAATTTTTACCATCTGAAATGATCAATTTATTCAATTCAATAATCTGAGGAAACAATAATTTTTCGTTGTTATTTTCAATAATGAAATCCGCCATTTTGATTTTTTGAGCATCAGGCATTTGATTATTAATTCGTTGTTTTACAAGCTCTGCCGAAGTATGATCACGCCTGATTGTCCGCTCGATCCTTACTTTTTCGTCGGCTAAAACTAATATATTGCGAGCGAAATCGGAAGCATATCCGCTTTCGAGAAGAACAGCCGCTTCGTAAAGAATGTAGGAAGCATCGTGATGATTATCAGCCCATTCGAGGAAGTTTTGCCTGACCGCAGGATGAATAATAGAATTCACATTTGCCAAAGCGGTTGAATCATTAAAAATTAGTCCGGCCAATTTTTTCCGGTCGAGTATTCCGTCAGACGAATAGATGTGCTCACCAAAAAGTTTAGTGAGTTTTTCTCTTATCTGCAAATCGTTGTTCTGCAGATTTTTGGCTTCTATATCAGCATGAAAAACAGGAACCCCCAGTAATTTAAAGATTTCACAGACGGTTGTTTTACCGCTGCCTATTCCACCTGTAATTCCGATCTTTTTCATTGCATCTATTCTTTATGCTCAATAATATATTCCACATCTTTTGGAAAATGATCTACAGAAAGAACAGTCTCGGGGACTTTGTCGAGAACTACCCGCAACTTTGAAATTGCGCCGGAACGATGCGAGTAATCGGCAACAGCTCTGAAACTACTGTTATTCAATTTATTATATTTACTTAATCCTACCCGGCAAGTAACTTTGACCTTTGACGGAAAGGTTTTGATAATTAATGAGTCCGGCTGATTGATAATTAAAATGGGAATATCAAATTTTGCCTCGGTGTATTGTTCTACGTCGATTTGTACGGTAACCTCACTGAGTTCAGACTTCAATTCAGGTAAAATAACCAACCCAACGTCGCGTTTTACCGTGTGGGATAATCTTTTCAGTTCTATCGGCTTCGTATAGATAAATTTCAGGGTATCTAAAATATCCTGAGGTCCACGCACTAAAATAAATTCGGGTTTAACAACAGGTGGCTTCTGCAAAATAAATTCTCTCGCAAAAGTGAAATCGACAACCGGATGAACTTCAACCAATTTTTCAATTATATTACTCACATTGAATGAGATTGAATCTGGCCTGATACTTATAATCTGTATTTCGCTGCTTATTTGCTTGGCAATTTCCTCTTTGTGTCCATTCATCGAAATGGCATATTTCGACATAAACTTACCTTCTAAATAATTATTTGTCAATTCGTTTACATCTAAGGATACAGGGGAAAACGCAAGGCTTAATTTGTGTTGAAGTAAAGTATAACCAAAAGCATCTACTGCAAGGTCTAATTTATTGGGCAGTTTACCCGTAAGTTCCTTATTTTTAGGTAGATTTATATATTTTACCGGCACCGTGATATGATCGGTGTAATGTTTTTCGAGTGCATTGAGAAACCACAAAAACGAAGCTAATGCAAGGCAAACTAAAAAGACAAATGCTTTTCCGTTTCGAATTGCAGTAATTTCGGTTTTAAAATATTCAAGCACTCGTCTAAGCATGAATTTAGGATGTATTTGTTAAGCAAAAAGGCCGGTTACCCAGCCTTTCAGAATTAGATTAAATATTCCAATTATTTCTGAACCGGTGCATCCGACATATCTTTCAAGACAACACTTTTGTCAACTTTAAGTTTTACGTTTTGAGCAACTTCGAGAATAATGATATTATCTTTAATCTCATCGATTTTACCATAAATTCCGCCTGTTGTTACAATTTTATCACCTTTTTGGAGTGCTGACCGGAATTTAGTCATCTCTTTTTGACGTTTCATTTGAGGACGAATCATGAAAAAGTAAAACACAACGATCATAAGACCCATCATCAAAAGCATATTTATCGATGATGCTCCTCCTCCGGCCGGTGCCTGAGCAATAATAAATAAAATAGAACTCATTTTTCTGTATTTAAAAGGTTATTAAACTGTTTATTTTCTATAAAAGCACCAATCTGTAAATCTTTTCGTTCACCATCAGAAGTTTCGACGACGACGCCTTTAATCTGGTTTCCCCATTCACCCGCAGTATTAAAAATTAATTCAATAGATGAAGTCTCTCCTGGCTTGACAGCATTAGAATTATATCTGATATCGATACAACCGCATGTTTTCTCCACTTTATTAATTACAAACGGAGATCCTCCCATATTTCGAAATATAAAAGAAAATGAGACAATTTCTCCATCTTTCAGTGTACCAAAATTATGAATTTCTTTGTCAAATACAATCTTTCCGGGAGCCTTTTTTTTCAACGATTTATTCTCGTCCGAACCCCCATTTCCCTGACTCCTGTTGTTAGCGCATGACGAGAAAAACAGGAATAAACAGGTGAATATTAAAGCATTAAAGATAGTAGTTCTCATCCTTCCAGCAATCCTCGACCAGCTTTCACTATTTTACCCTCCTCGCGGAAATCCTTGGTAATACGGTCAAGAACTCCGTTAATAAAGGTACTGCTCCGGTTTGTACTATAATATTTAGCAAGCTCAATGTATTCGTTCAGTGTCACCTTTACGGGAATTGATGGAAATTCCATAAGCTCGGTCAGAGCCAACTGCATGATTAGCACATCCATAACTGCAACTCTGTCAACATCCCAGTTCTTAGTGTAATTTTCGATGATCTTTCGGTTTTCCGATTCGTTGCTGATCGCTTTTCTGAATAATTTAGTTGTAAATTCCTGATCCTCCTCATCTTTGTAAAGTGACATCAGGTATTCATTGCGATCATTTTCGCTTTTGAATTTCTTGATCGTTTTAATGACCATCGAAATTGCGAAGTCAAGATCATCGTTCCAATATATACTTTGCTCTTCGAGTTCAGTAAGCATTATATCGCTGTTTACCAATATATTGCTAAAGAAATCTTCACAAAAGCGACGATCGTTTTGAAAATCATCGGTTTCCGAATTGATATAATTGGCATACAGATCTGACTCAATCATTGAGACATAGATACCACGAATGAGATCGGGATAATTCGACCAGTTAAGCTTATTGCGCGTAAGATAATCATTCAGACTCTTATCTTCTTTTAGCCTGGTAATCAGCCTGTTGTTTATGAACCTGAGATTGGGATTAAGATCATCTTTGGTAGGGAGATTCTTCATCCTCCTCGATTCAATCCGCTCGTTCGCAAAATCGCTGATTTCGCCAAGAATGGCAAAAAGCAGGTGATACAAATCGTAAGTTTTTCTGATACTGAAATGGAGCTCAGATTCAGATTGAGTCATTGTTTTTTCGGGGGATGATACGTGAGCGTATAATATTTGCAGTACCTTGGTGCGGATAATCCTTCGACTAATCATGTTTTATACAGAACTGGTTTCTATTAAATTTCAAGGTTACAAAAATACAACAAATATCTGAGTTGCTCAATTGTTTTCTTTGGTCGAATCTTCCTCAGGTTCAATCTCGTTTTCCGGTGTAATATCCTCAATCTCTTCATCTTCTTCAACTTCATTTTCCCGGGGATCAACCGGAATAGAATTCCGGTAGAGGAATGCCAGTCCAAATCCTGAAATACCACCCCATAAGTGAGATTCCCATGAAATTTCAGGTTTAATCGGAAAAATTCCCCAGAACAACCCGCCATATACTAAAGCAACGATCATTGAAATTGTCAATAGTCTGATATTAAAGCTTATAATTCCGCTTAAAAATAAAAAGGCTGCAAGTCCATAAATAAGTCCGCTAGCTCCGATATGCAAAGCCTCGCGCCCTCCCAACCAAACAAAAACACCCGAAAACAGATAAATCAAAACAAAAATGGTGTAAGAGGATTTCCTGTAAAAGAAGAACAATGAAAAAGTGAGAATGAACAATGGAATCGTATTGGCTATGAGATGTTTAAAATTAGCATGAATAAGCGGCGAGAAAATAATGCCGCGCAATCCCGTTACATCGTGCGGAAGAACACCCCATGCTGAAAAGTCAAGATCAAATTCATACTCAAAAAGCTTAACGAGCCACAAAACAACGACAAAGGAACCGGATACAAAAAGCGAATGCCTTACAATACGTTTTTCCAGATTGTATTGCTCTTCGGAATAGCTCCCGGGGTGATATCGCGAAAGTAACGGCATTTATATTGCTTATAATTAGTTATATGCGTATATCTTGATATATAATAAATAGTTGAAAGCATATCACAATCTGAAACTTACGGTATGCTGTATAAAGAAAATAATACGCTCAAAATCTTTATAAAACATACGAACGAATACTTATTCGTTTAGTAATTTCCGAAGCAACTTTGCAAAGTTAAGAATATCCTCCTCTGTGGTGTCGAATGATGTCATCCACCTGACTTCTCCACGATTCTCGTCCCATGTATAAAAGAAATACTCATTCTGTAATTGCGGTATCAATTCCTGAGGAACAATCGCAAAAATTCCGTTGCCTTCCACCGGTTGAGTAATTTCAACTCCTTTTAGTTTTCTGATTTCTGTTTCAAGTATTTTAGCCATACGGTTCGAATGTGTGGCGTTCGTTTTCCAAATCCCGTCACGCAAATATGGAACAAATTGAGCGCCAACGAATCGCATCTTTGAATATAGCTGAGCTGCCTGTTTTCGGTAATATTTGCTGTGCGTCGCCAATGCAGGATTGAAAAAAAGCACCGCTTCGCCAATCATCATCCCATTTTTTGTTCCGCCAAATGAGAGAATATCAACCCCTGCATCTTTTGTGAAGGTTCTGAAAGGAAGTCCAAGCGAAACTGACGCATTTGCAATTCTGGCGCCGTCCATATGAAGAAACATGCCATGACTGTGGGCCAAATCTGCCAGTGCTGTAATTTCGTCAACTGTGTAAATCGTTCCCAGTTCCGATACTTGAGTAATACTAATCAATCCTGGTTGAGAATGATGCTCAAAACCAAATCCATGCAAATCTTTTTCAATTTGTTCAGGAGTGATCTTTCCATTTTGGGTGGTGATAGGAATTAGTTTGCTGCCCGTAAATTTTTCCGGCGCGCCACATTCATCTGTCTGGATATGTGCTGTTTCAGCACACAATACCGTATGAAACGATTGAATCGCCGATTGTAATCCGAGAATATTGGCCCCTGTTCCGGTCAATACAATAAATACCTCAGTATCATCACCAAATTCTTTTTTAAACAAACAGATGGCTTCATTTGTCCATTTGTCGTCGCCATATCCTGTCGAATGTCCACTATTCGCCGCTTCTATTGCTTTTAAGATTTCGGGATGAATTCCTGAATTATTGTCGCTTGCAAAACCTCTTTGATGCATATTTGTTGAATGTAATATAAGTTTGAATGGCAAAATATTTTCGTGTAAAAATATGTTTTGTTTTCGGCTTTTTAGTACATTACCTGCGTTGAATTTGTATTTTATATTTGCATTAACTAATTCATTTTAGCATGACAAAAAAGGATAAAATTGTCGTTAATATTTTCTGGATGCGCCGTGATCTCAGACTCGAGGATAATACTGCTCTTTTTCATGCTTTAAAAACACGTGAAAATGTTTTACCGCTGTTTATTTTTAATCCTGATATTCTGGAACAACTTGAAATACGTCCCGATTTCAGGGTGAATTTTATTTACAAAACACTGGTTGGAATTAAGGAGTCTCTCGAAAAAATAGGATCAAGCATTTATATCGCACACGGAAAACCTCAGGATGTTTTCATAAAGATGGCTGAAGAGTTTCATATTTGCAGTGTTTACACAAACCGCGATTACGAACCTTATTCCGCTTTACGCGATCTAAATGTCGAAAGACTTCTGAAAATCAATAAGATAGAATATCATTCCTATAAGGATCATGTTCTTTTCGAGAAAGACGAACTCGTTAAAGATGATGGAACGCCTTACACGGTTTTTACGCCTTACAAGACCAGGTTTCTCGAGAAGTTTAACAAGTCGATGGTTCGCCCTTTGAATACAGCACAGTACTTCCATAATTTTATACGGATTAAACCTCTGCCGATGATGAGTATCGAAATGATTGGTTTCGAACCCGTTAGTGTTATTTTTCCATCTAAGTCGCTGTCGCAGACTTTATTGGAAGGATATGCGGTCAACAGGGATTTTCCTGCGCGAAATGGTACCTCAAAGTTGAGTGTTCACCTGAGATTTGGAACAATCAGCATACGAAAGGTTACGGCATTGGCGTTTTTACATTCTGAGGCCTTCCTGTCTGAGCTAATCTGGCGTAATTTTTACAGTCAGATTCTTTGGTATTTTCCTCATGTGGCAACAAGAGCATTTAAACCGATCTACGATAATATTCGCTGGGAAAATAACCTTGACCATTTTAATGCATGGTGTCAGGGAAAAACGGGATATCCGATGGTTGATGCCGGAATGCGCGAACTTAATCAGACAGGATTTATGCACAATCGATTAAGGATGGTGACTGCCAGCTTCTTATGTAAACATCTGTTAATAGACTGGCGTTGGGGAGAGACTTATTTTGCCGGTAAACTGAATGATTACGAACTTGCTTCGAACAACGGAGGGTGGCAATGGGCAGCGGGATCAGGCTGTGATGCAGCCCCTTATTTTCGAATTTTCAATCCGGAGTTACAGGCTAAGAAATTTGATCCGGAGGCTGAGTATATCAGGAAATGGGTTCCTGAATATGGGACATCAGCCTATCCGCAACCAATTATCGAACATCGTTTTGCCCGCGAAAGGGCGTTGAAGAGGTATGCACAGGGAATGAATTTAGCGGATGAGTAGAATTTATTCCGAATTTAATTCAATGATTTTAAGGTTTTTACTCCGATTAAGGTATCCTTTGATAATTGCCCGGATATCGCGGTTATCATTGTATTTTTGGATACAATCGTGAAGAAACTCTAAATTATTACTGGCGTAATCGGTTGATGCATAACCAAATCCAACGAAACGTCCATCTGCGATTTTGATAATTGCGTTTTCGTCATTCGTACGACCCTGATCAATTATAAAAAAGTTTGGTGACCGGTATTGAAGGGGATGGATTGATTTATTAACGCGCAAATTATAATTGGCTGCACTTTCAAGTCCGGTGCATGCTCCCTGGCAATGATGAATTTGGGCTTCGAAACATTCACCGGAACTGCTGTCGAGATGGCACAATTTTTTGCAAAGAGCGTATTTTTCGGCCAGATTATGCAGATAATCAAATCCTTCCTGTTGAAAGTGAAAAGTAGTCAATGGAATATCTTCCTCCCCAATCGGATTGATTTTTAAATGAAGGTATCCATCCGAATCTTCGAATGAAAACAATCCAAAGTTGTACGCCGACCTGCGCAAACTTCGGTTATATAAAGGTTTATGTTTTTTGATTTCAGCTGATTCGAGCAAAAGTGCAACAAGTTCACTGCCTGTCTCTTCCCATGATACATCGGCAATTTTATCACGCATCTCAATTGCTTTTTTGGTCTGCGAATTACTGAAATGCGTCAACACACGCTGATGAATATCTTTACTTTTACCAACATAAATGATATTTCCTTGTGCGTCGTAAAAATAGTAAACACCAGTTCTACCAGGAATTGCAGCTATTTTCTCCGTTGAAAGGGGATACGTCTGATGAACAAAAAGTGACGATTCGAGGAGATTATTCTGACCAAGTAAAATATCGAAGAGTTTTGCAGTAGCCAATGCATCGCCAATTGCCCTGTGCCGGTCAGTAATCCGGATTCCCAGGTCGGCACAAATATTCCCCAGCGAGTAGGAGCGATGTCCCGGCAAGAGTTTCCGTCCAAGCTTTACAGTACAGATCGTTTTTCGTTTAAAATCATACCCAAGTCGCTTAAACTCTTCTTTTACAAATGAATAATCGAACTGAGCGTTATGTGCCACGAAAAATCTTCCCGCAGTCAGTTCAACAATCTTTTTGGCTACTTCGTAAAATTTCGGTGCACTGGCGACCATATCGTTCGTGATTCCGGTAAGTCGGGTAATACTCCATGGAATATTACATTCCGGATTAATCAGTGTGGTATACGTATCCGTCACCGCTTCACCATTGTGTAAAACGATGGCAATCTCTGTGATTTTTCCATATGAGGCGCCGTTCCCGGTTGTTTCTACGTCGATAATCGCATACATGATCTGCAAAGTTAATGAAGTAATTAAAACAATCAGATGCCCTGTTTACAAAAACAAAGGCCACCGATAAATTGCAATCAGATACTGCAAAATTTAGTTTAAAGTAAAAGGAAGTTAAAATGAAGATGATGAATTGCCCGCATAAGGAAAATTCATTGCATGATTGTGACCGGCGCTTTACAAAAGCAGCAAGCGTCTGTAATACAGCTCCATCGCAATAATCGGGGAAGTGCACGGCATTCTGCATTGGCAATTAATTATCTATTTCGAAGTTGTTTTTGAAGAGGGGAGGGAATGCTGAAATTTGTATCCGGGGAAGTTCAGTAAGAATGTGTTTGCTGAAGTTCCTGCCGACTCTCTTATCGATGGAATGAAATATTGGTGCCGGCCATGCTATTGGCGAGGCGGCAGGTTGCAATGTGATTTATTGGAATAGTGATCAACTGATCTACAATAAATCACATTATTATATACCCTGCTCCAAAATGAACAGAAGCCGTTAAGCCTTTTTCTTTGAATGTGATTCAAAGAAATCTATTACAGCTCAAATATCTGATTGCTTTTTAAATCAGTATTAAATTTGATTTTCAACGTGAATTCTTATCATGCGGTAGATCTCAATAACGCTGTCGTTTTTGGGAAGCGCATCGTAAAGATGACGAATGTATTGTTTTTGGTTCACAATCTGAAAACTCTTCTTAAAATGAAGATCGAAAATCCACGACATCTGGAAAATAAGGAAGTCGTTGAAAGTCACGATATCAGCTTTGTTTGGAATGCCACCCTCTATGATTGTTTTAGAGAATGAAGGTGTAACAACTGGTTTCTCCGAAAGGGCAAGTTCTATCGCCATATTGGGTTTACCTCCTTTACGTGTAATATATTCAGAGGTTGATCGCCAGGAGTCTAATTTGTCAGCATCACGCAAAAGTTTGACATAGAAAAGAATAGCTTCTCCGTCTTTCTTTGGCAGCTCCGGTTTATTGTGACTTTTAATGACCTGGATAATAATATTCTGAGTTGCTTCGTCAAGTTGTCCAAAAACAGGACTTGCTTTCAAATATTCAATACTTGCGTCGGCATGATCGGTAATTTTACTCTCCGCATTCTCTGGAAGAAGTAACCAAAATCTGCCAATATCGTGGAATTGTGCAGCAATTTCGGCCACATGTTTCTCATTCTCGCTAAGTTCAAGCGAATCAGCCAAAATCAGTATATTCTCGACAACTCTTTTGGTATGGAGTATCGTTTTTTCAATAGTAGGGTCAGTATTATAAGGAACATATTTTAAGGGAGTTATATAATCCTCAAATGCTGTACGTAATGTGGAAATCAATTCACCGGGAACCATATGATCTTAGATTTAGGGTTTGTTACAAAGGTAATATTTTAGACTCAAAATTTGGAACAAGTGAAAGAATTTCGTAACAGAATAGAAAAACTTAACATTGAAGATCAAAACCGGTAATTTTGCATGTAAATATTTGCAGAAGATTTTCTGTTCAAAGAATAATACTACTTTTGTAACCGCTTTCAGAAACGGCCCCATAGTTTAATGGATAGAATGGAGGATTCCGGTTCCTTTGATCCAGGTTCGAATCCCGGTGGGGTCACATTAAAACGCTGTAAATCATGTATTTACAGCGTTTTTTTATTTAACACATATGCTTAAACATATTATTAACATAATTAAAAAAACATCTTTAAAATCAAAACTCAAAATGAAAACTTTAAATTTTAAACAGCTTCAAGGATTTTTCGAAAATGAAATTGATTCAAGAGAATGTGCTCATTCTCTTGATAATTTGATCGAATTCTCATCAATTTTATACATGGTTGCATGTGAAGGGGAAGAGACAACCGATAAAGTGCACAACTATATTGGTGTCGAAATGGCGGATTATGCAGCAAATATACATTTATTGGCCAGAATATTTTCAGATATGAAAACTCCTAGTGATGTGGTAGGCTTAGAGAAAATGTTTGAATCTGTATCTCCTTCAGAATTAGCTAAAAATCTTACTAAATATTCGTTTGGAATTAATACTTTACTTGCGCTAATTTCAGGCAGCCAACAAACTGCCTTCATGCTTAAGCAATTGGGTAGCTCTGAATTCTACGATTCGCTTAGACTTCTGACGAATTTATCAAACATCTTCGCAAATCTTGAGGATTTTGATAAAATATTATTGGCATTGGAAAACAAAGTAAGCATAGCAAAGAGCACATATTTACAAAAGCACGCAGGAAATTTATAAAACCATGAACGAAATTCAAGTTGAATATGAAAAAACTAAGCAACCTCTTAATTAATAGTAAATTACAAAATATTCATGATTTACATTGCCTTCAAAAAATGAAAAAATGAAAAAATCAGAAAAATTACCAGTACGAGAAATGAGTAAAGATGAAACTGATTTATTCCACCTCAAGAAATCGATCAAATATCTTTGGTCCGGAGCGGATGAAAAGAGGTTAGCTAATTTTCAAAATCAACTCTTCGAATCCTGCGAAGGACATTTAACAGATGAAATCAAATTAAATACGATTCAGAGTTTTAATCTGATAAAACAGATGTTATGTCATCGTAAAGATACTGAAGAAAAAATGTTCGAAATGATGGAACATTACCGGATTGGTATCGAATATTACAGGGATACTTTGTCAAAGCAAAAGGAAAAGCACAAAAACGAACTAGATGAAGCGTATACAGATTGTGCAATTATGAAGTATACTAATTCAGCACATGCCATTCACAAACACCCACCTTATCAGAATAATTTCAACCCTTCATTAAAAATTGTTCGTTAATACTCTAATGATTCTCAATAACAACATTGTTTTATTATCAAAATTGTGCTTTGTAAATTAAAAACATAAATTTCAAAATCCTCAAATAACCGTAAAATGAAAAATGTAATTGAAAAACGAGAAAGAGAATGTATTAAAGGTGCCACGCTAAAATTAGCTGATCCATCATGCCTATTTCGAATGATCTCACCATACGGATTCACGAATGTCATTATAGAAACAATCAAAGGCATAAACAAAGAAGGTTTCGAATTGTCCCAAAAGCAAGCCTTTGAAATTTGTAATAACGAATTTCAAAGGCTTACAGGTAAACCTAAGTATAGGAATTTTAAATATTTCAGAAACTCATTATTACCTTCAGATAATCAAATTGAAAAACTGAATTAAACATATAAGTAATGTGAATCAAAAGATGTCTGCTCCATTATTTAGTAAAAAACACCGATCAAGGCTTTCCCCTGGCGTCGGTGTTTATATGAAAAAATCCAGATTTATCCAACTGCAATTCGGAGACCAGTTGTATTTTCTAATATTTTATATCAACATTAGGATTCTACGTCGAATAATAAACCCTTGTATTCTCCTTGCTTAAAGTTGTCGTTAACCCTTTCGGTGAAGCATTAAGTGTGCCGTTTACTTCAACGACAACCTTTTGTGTAGCAGCCTGATTGGTACCGATAGTTCCACGTGTATCGTAATCGTAGTTATATTTTTGACCACCCTCCATTGATCCGGTTGCACCACCAGAAGCAGAGTTTGATAAAGCCCCTTTCAAAGCAGTACCAAAAGCAACCAATGCAATGCCGGCAGCGATAGCAACATAAGGGTTGCCAAATTTTAATGCAGTTTTTAGAGCTAACATAGCCGTGCCCGTCAAAATGGCTCCTTTCCCTACATTGATAGCCATATCCGCAAAAACCCCTGCAATCATTTCTCCAAAACTCTTAAGACTTCCTTCACCATTAATCAGTTTCCCCAAAAATTCACCAGTACCATTTGCCATTTCGCTTAATCCACTTGCAATAGAGTCGGATAAATCCATATAAACATCTTTTGTTTTTACTATATTTTCCTGCTCTTTCCTCCATCTCGCATCTGAAAGCGCCTGTGATTTTTTGATGTTATCCATAAAACCCCCATCTTTTGATGTCGTAGATACTTCAATATTGGATTTAACAGTGGTCCCAGTTAATTTTCCTTCCATTAGTTTGCTATTCTTGATATTATCTTCGTAGATGCGTACAGCTTCAGCAGCTTTAATAGTTGCTGCCGTTTGAGCCTCAATCTCTTTATTTGCGGCTTTCAGGGCTTTAGAATAACTCATTTCCACATTTGCGGCGTCACGATTCAGGTTGTTAATTGCACCCTGTAATTCAAGGGTTTTATAATTCTGTTCGTCGCGCGCCTCACCCTGTTCTACTTGCCCCTTATGAATAGCAAGCCGTTCAGCAGCTAATGTTTTTTCGTCATTAAAGGCAAGTTTTTCAAGTGCCATAGCCTGGCGAATGAGTTTCTGTTTAGTTTCGGCATCTACATTCTCAGCCTTGGACTGTGCAAACAATTCACGGGCATTAGCCCTACGCTCCGAATTGACTAATTCCAATTCTTTTTCTGCATCTTCAAGCGCCTGAAATCTGCGCTCAAGTGCACTTGCCTCTTTCGCCTCTTCAGCCATTTCGGTACCAACGCCTTTAACCGAATTCTTTAAAGCGTCCCATCCACCCTGAAAATCACCCTTAAATATCTTTAATAAACCCTCTCCAAAAGCGGAAGCATGATCGATCAGAACTTTAAAGGCAGCCTTTAATCCGGCCATAGCACGTTCAACAAATTCGGCTCCGCGTTCGGTCTGTGTGAAATATGATACCAGGGAAGCAAGGGCAACGATTAATAATCCGATGCCTGTTGATGCAAGTGCAATCTTGACAATTTTCATTCCACCGGCAAAAAACGAAGCGCCTTCGGATGATGCCTTCATAGAAGTAAGCAGCGTCTTAAAACCGCCCGCAAACGACTGTAACTTTTCTTTGATATCACCAATTTGAACGCCAAAAACCTGAGCCAACTCATTAAACGAATCACCCGCCGATTTCTGAAACTTAGTAGTTGCAGCGCCGGCCTGATCGATTTCAGCGCGATACGGCTTTGTATCGCCTGACATTAATACTTTTAGATTTTTTGTTGCCATAATTTTATCTTTTATTCAGAAAATCAATTGCAGATCGTATATTTTCATTTAGTTTTTGCGGATCGATAGTTTCATTTCCGTTGTTTTCCTCTTTTGAATTCCAGTCCGGCCACATCGCAGACGGTAAAACCTGCGTTTCGGGTGTTAACTGAACATTTCGAAGCGTGCAAACGGATATGCGCGCTATGTTATAAGCAAACTCAAAACGCTCATTTTTTGCAGCATAATGACCCGTTAATGCATCAAAAAAATAAGCAGGCCGGCAAAACTCAAAATCAACAGGGCGCCAACCCATTTCACCCAGCGCAATCTGACGAAGCTGGCAAAGCGCGACCGGTTCAGTTTCTTTTTTTTTACATCATCATGAGTTCCTGAATCTGATTTTTCTTTCAGGTACTGACGAAGGAAAATAACAGCAAATTCAGACATAACAGAAGGTTTCAGCATGCGTTTAAAATCAAGAAAACTGGTTTCAAACTTGCGACCTTCGATATCTTCACCTTCTGTGATACCGCAAAAAAACCAGAGTAGCATAGCTCGCGTTGATACACCTCCTTTTTTAGCCGACTGGGCAGCCTCGACTTCGAATTGTCCAAGTCTTTTGCCTGAAAGTCGTTCCCAGTTTTCAACCGTATTCATGTTTATTTCAACACGGTATTCCTGATCGTTGATTGTGATAAAGTCTTTTTTCATTTTATTTGATATTTACTACATCAGCCTGATCAATTTCAGCGCGATACGGCTTTGTATCAACCGATATCAGGACCTTAAGATTTTTAGTTGCCATTGAGATTTTAAAAGTAAAACCCTACCCCAGTCTGGTTAACTGGAAGGCAGGGTTTTCATGAAAAAATCCATATTAAATGGTAAGCACGTCTTTCATCATTGAAAATGATGCAGGATTCGAAATCGCGGCATCGGCAAAGCTATTAACGATAATACGCAATTCGCTTTTATCAGCTAAAGTGTAAGGATCAACTACAACGTCAAGACCTCCCCAACTTCCAATCAATAAGTCTTTCCAATTACCAAAAATAATGGCCGAACAGTTTTCAACGCTTGTGCCTTTGCTTAGGTTTGAAGGTACTGCATTGGTGACCGCAGCTTTATAGCCATTGACCTCAGCCCCTTCCCAACAATACGCCGGTGCACCGGCTGATTTCAAAGTATTTTTTAATTTGCCTCGAACCTTTGCATTGGTAAGGTAACCAAGTGAACCAATATCAGCATTTACCAGGGCAACGGCTGTTTCTAAAGCAACAATATGAGACCAATCTATAGCTATGCCATTATCTCCACCCGGTACAATCGCTATACCCTCGGTGGTTAATATTCCGACTGGTTGGTCATTGGCAGCTAAACCGTTGATTATAGCAGTTTGGATAGCTTGCGCATTGGCATTTACCAGACCGTTTAAGATCATGTTTTCAACACCTAAAGAAGTCTGAATAAGTAACTGTTTTGAGAATACACCGGCAGCACATACGCGTTTCGCTTGCATTAAAATTTTACCATATTGCGCTTTAACAGTTGTTGAACCAGTTCCTTCAGGTAACCACTCAGCATCAAACAACGATCCTCGGACAATTGGCAAATAGCCATTAAGTCCAGGTAAAAACGTAGCTCCCAAGCTGGGTAATACAAGAGCATTTGACAGCGCTTCAAAATACATCACGGGCATTGTATGTGCCAAATTACCACCATCGGCGGGATTTGTAATATTTTGGCCGGTACTTGCACGAACATTTGTAGCAAGTAACACCTTTTCACTGATGCAAAAACCCTTTGCATCTTCACCCCCTATATGACGCATTTCTTTTACACCTTCTTGATGCGACTCCATTTCTAGTCCGGTAAGGACACCAGTTGAAGCTTCGCGCAGGAACTTTGCAAAGCTAAATTTCTGCAATTCACGTGATTCTCCCATTGTTAAATTATTAAAATAATTTGCACTAAAACGAAATTTTTTATTTTCAAATTCAATTTCCCGATTGATATGGTCCATTGCAACTTCAAGTTCATCCAACTTTTTATTGTTTTCATTTGTTGGTCCTTGGTCCATTAATCGGAAATATTCAGTTGTAAGCTCACTATGCTTTACTTTCAAATCATCGAACTTTGACATGTTGAATAATATTAGATTTTGATACTTAATGAGATCAAATCTACCGACATTGATAGCGGATCAAAAAAAAATCAAAAAAAAATATTTTAAAGTATAAACAACTATATATCTATTACTTACAAAGCATACATAAATAAATATCAGAATAGAAAAAAAAATACGGTAGTGAAATAACTCGCTAAAAGCTCAATTATTAGCCGAAATCATAATTCACAATACTTATGATTATCATTATTGTTAAATTGCTAATAAAGTTTAAGCATTGATCAAAGGAATAAGCGAGCGCAACAACTGGGAATCACAAAAGGTGTGTACAAAATTTACTTTTCCGACACCCAACGCAATTTTATAATCAAAAGAACGAGGTAGCAATGATTTCTAAGTAATGCATCAATTCAAACCTAAAAGCTAAACCCATTTTCCCCAATTTAGCACGCGGAGAAATTTACTTTGGATGCGGTCGCGGGGATGTCACCCTGTAGAGATTTTACCCGCCCCCCTATACTATTATTTTTCAATCTATTAGCTTATGTCTAAGACTAGCTAACTTATAGTGACCCTCATACATCAATTTAACATAGTTCGATGTGCAATAAATTCCGTGTTAACCACATGTCATGTCTTGAATGTTTGAATTTATACAGGTTCTTTATCCTTTTAATGCGTTTCTGTACACTTCATCGATTGCATTGATAGCGTTGTCTGCCTCTCTGCCTTTGCGGTCAAAACCGCTTAAATAGATCATGGTTGTATTTATGTCACGATGACCAAGTAACTGCTGAATCTCATAGACTGTCGAACCACTATCCTTTGCAAGTTCAGCGGCAGTATGGCGCAGTGAGTGAGCGGACAATCTTTTCCCTTCAGTATCAATTAACGAATAAGCGTTAACAACTATATGGCCTATGGTTATGGTTGATAAACGATATCCCGGACACTGACCACACCGGGCAAACATGGGATCACTCGGAAGATAGGCACCTCTAAGATTCAGATACTTATTAATTGGATTGATTATACTGTCAGTTATATGGATAGATTCATCCTTATCCTTATGGCCTTTACGTTGTAATCTAAGTGAAAACCTGTCACCTTTTTTTATCAAATCACAAACATCAAGTTTAGACACTTCAGTACATCGTAATGCACACCGTGCCATCAGATTAACTATTGCATAATTACGAGCCTCAATTAACGTGACATTATCCATTCTGGACAGTAATTGCGATACCTGTTCGATCGAAAGGGAGTCCCTTTTGTGTGAAATAGATTTGTTACGCCATTGGAGGCCCGCACTAATATCATTAAATATATCTTTAATACTTAACCATTTAAAGAATAGTTTTATTGCTGCAAAATATAGTGAGATTGTAGAAACGGATTTGCCTTGAGCTCTTAGGTACTCACGATAGGTTAACAGATTTGCTTTCGTAGGATTTATTATATCTGCATGTTGAACCATATACTTAACCCAGAGATTCAACGAAATGCGATAGGTCCGTTTTGAGCTGGCAATACAATCAGCTTCGCTTAGGAATTCTTCGATCAGGACGTTAATAGGTTTTGAAGTATTCATTCTATTCTATTTTGAACATATTTTTAAGCTTTGCAATAGATTCCGAGTAATCAGTAATCCCTTTCGAATCTGCTATGTGTCTCCACAGATATTGGCATAAAAGGCGAATATATTCATGCCGTTTCTTATTGACCTTTTCCATATTGGGATAAGTCATGTTAAACCATTCGTTAATAATTTCAGTGGTGTACCAAATAAAATCTCCTTTAAGAGCTTTCATTTCCTTCTCAATCTGTCTTTTATTTTCAGGTGAAATATAGTTTTGTGCATCCATTGCATTAATTTTTACGGTAATTGAAATTTAAGATTGAACGAAGCATTTTAAATTTTCCTGTAATAATAGACCAAAGATCAGGGCTTTCATTTTTTATTCGATTAACGATTTTATCCGCACATTTTTTGGCTTCGGGTTCCGTGAATCTTGCTGCTGAAGCTTCAACCTTTTCCATGACCCTGGTTGCATACTTTGTTTTGTCCATGCCAGGCTTGAATTTAGGCAAATCTGTATCGAGCATACTTCCTATTTCTGCAACGGCAGAAATCAAAAGATCATCGGATAAACTAGCAAGAATAGGAATTTGAGCTTTATTATTTGCATTCATAATTAATGTTTTAAAATTTTAAGAATTTGATGTTTATTAAGAAAGAAAGTTTTTTATATAAATTGCTAAAATGGTTTCATTTTCAGACCTATCACTATCTTTTTTTATGAGAAAAGCAGTCAGAAAATCAATAAATTGATTAACATATTCGGATTTTGACTCACTTGGCATTTTGCTGCGAAATGGAGTTTTAAAATTAAACCGCTCATTGCAAAAGTCTACCGTCCATGGCATAAACATAGGATTTGGGCTTTGGAGCATTGTCGTTTTGATTATTGCAATTTCTGTTTTATATATATTCTTTGCCATTTTGAAATTATTTATTGGTAACTGATTAAACTTGTATAATGATTTTTGAAAACAACCATCTTGCGGAAAATTGTAATTGAACGATATCGATTAAGGTAAATTTTAAGCTCATCACAAAGGATCTCCGCGGCCATTTTCTGACTAGTTGACGGAGGAGGAAAAACTTTTGAGATATGATGCGGTAGTTTGAAATGCTTAACAGTAAATTCAGCCAGATCAATCGCTTTATCTCTGGATAACATTTTAAATACATTTTCCAACTCTTCTAATTCAGGATTGAAAACGGTTGACCGCTGTGGCGCAATAATCCAAGCAGTCCTTAATTTCGGTGACAAAAGTCTTTCTGTAAGATCCTTTTTCATTTGATTTGCTTTTGTTATGATTAAATGGATTAATAGCTAAAATGCGTTATCCTCACCCGGTTCAATATTTCTATTTGGATTGTAATTTACCTGAATATTATCCGGTTTATCGGAGAATACGTTAAACTGATCATTTGGAAAAATATCAATTGAGCTCCCGGATCCACCATCCCGATTCTTAGCAATTTTAAGTTTGAATTGCTTAGTCCCTGTTTTTTCGTCATAAAATGGCATCAGAACAATATCGGCATCCTGTTCAATGGCACCACTATCTCTTAAATGGTGTAGCTGGGGCTCTTCAAACTTTTCGGCTTCTCTGTTCAATTGAGCTAAGCAAAGAACGGGAATATTATTACTCATAGATATTTGTTTGAGTGTGCCTGATATTTCTGCAATACGATCAGCATTACTCATATATATATTTGATGAAGATGTTTTTACAAGTCCGATATAATCAACGATAACAAGATCACATTCACCTTTCATTGACGATCTGGCCACATCCCTGGAAATTTGGTCAATTGTTGATAATCCGGAATCAACTATTCTAATTTTCTGGTTTTCTAATGCCTTAACAGCTTTATTTATCAAATCTAACTCCTCCGGACTTGTCCAACCATCACGTAACACGGTTCTATTTACGCCCGAAAGAGCGCTTAACATGAATTGCCCTAGCTTTGAAGCTGTCATTTCAAACGAATATAATACCACGTGTTTATCAAGCTTTACCGCTTCTTTTAAAAAGTGCATAGCCAGTGACGTTTTGCCAATGCCTGTTCTGGCAGCTACAATTGCCAAAGTACCCCTACGCCAGCCGCCAATAGAAAAATCTAACATTTTAAAGCCTGTTGATATGCCTGGCAAACCTCCTGATTTATGAATTCTGCAAGCCTCTTTTATTTCTGTCAATGCTTCACTTAATATTTGAGGTTGCAGTTTTCCAATTATGGCCCCTGATCCATTCATAATTCCATCGATGGAATATTTCATTATATCGACAACCTCATCTAATTCAGCGTCATTGTCACACAGTGAGGCAATAAAATGTGAAGATTCCCGAATCAATTGTCTCCTCATTGAGAGCTGAGCAATGATATAGGCATGATATTCAATATGTGCCGCTGATGCAACATGTGATGTAAGTTGAGTAATAACTAGTGGACCGCCAATTTTATCTAATTGGTTTTTATCGTGAAGCGATTGAGTTACAGTTATTAGATCAATCGGCCTATTTAAATCTGAAAGTGATTTGATGACCTCAAATATTATCCTGTGAGTGTCCAGGTAAAAACTTTCGGCTTTAATTATTCCTGATATTTTACGAAAAGCATCCGCTTCCAACATTAAAGCTCCCAGAACCGCCGCTTCAACTTCTAATGCCTGAGGAGGTATTAAACCTAATTCGTTTTTAATTTTGGAGTTCATGTTGTTTGATGGTTTTGAGATTTTCTTCATTTGAACGCCTTATAATTTCGGGATCTATCAATGGTACTGTTACGGTTTGAGATGCAGCAATCTTCCCGTTTACCTGTTTGATTGTATTAATTTCTCGAAATTCTTGTTCCCAACATTTTTGATTTATCCATGTTGAAAGATTTTTCCATGAAGGAATAAACTCGTTTTGTTCTACAAGTTTTAAGCGGTATTGAATTTCCTTTTCAAGTGCGGGTAAAAGCAACTTGATACTTTCAGAATTATTCTTTTTCAGAAAATTTTCTAATTCAGTTTTCAACCCCCTTTTGGTTCCAGGGAAAGACTTTCTAAAAGTCTCGAAAGAGACAGAAATAATATCAGTATCAGTATCAGTATCAGTACCAGTATCGGCTTTTTTGGGTTTCTTTGGGTTCTTTTGGGTTTTCAATAAACCCAGTGGGTTCTTTTGGGTTTTAGGCCGTCCGCCTTTTGCACCGTTATTTTTATTTCGTTCTACAACGTTCTCATATTTAATAATATCTCGATCGAATTGACCTTTCACAAATTGAAATGCCATATTAGGCAGCGGCGGCAATTCTGGGACAATACCTTCTATTTGATATTTGAAAATAGCATCAAAAAGCATCCCTTTCTCTTCAAAACTAAGAGATTTTAATGGCTCATAAAGTGATTTGTAAATCAAAAAACTCTCTTTCATTACTGCAACGTTTTCGTACGTTCTCGACTACATTTTGGATCATTATAAATCGCCACAGTTGATTTTAAAGCGCGTAAATCATCGATCCAATTTTTAATTGCAGTAATTTCAGATTGAAGCATTATATCAATCACTTCGGATTTGTCCTGTGAATCTTGGACGGGTTCCCTGGCTATATTGTTTTTTGGACTCATGACTAACGAATATTTAAGATCTCTGATAATTCCGGCTTCTGTTACCCGGAATATGATTTTCCATCGCTTTAAGGACTTCCTGTCTTTCGAAAATTACTTTACGACCGATTTGCCGGTATTTTATTTGTCCTTCATTTTTGAGCTTCTGAGCCGTCACCTGGGAACAATTCAGAAATTTAGCCAACCCGCGAATAGAATAAATGTATTTAGATTCAGGTTCTTCCTGTGGCTTTGTATCCCGATTTTCCAGCATAAGTTTCAAACAGCTCACTTCGTCAATCAAGTGCGCCAAAGCGGCTGGCATTTGTTCAAAACTTAAAACCCTGGGCACCGGAGTCATAACTTGTTTTGTTGGTTGATTCATTTCTGTTTTTTTCATAGCGTTTACTTTGGTCCTCTTTTGATCGCTTTCATAACCTTCTCAACGTCAAATATATACTTTCTTTTCCCCGCCTGAAAGTATGGTATTTGACCGGAATTTCTAATTCGATTGGCGGTGATAACCGTACAATTCAACAGCTCTGCAAGCTCCTTCGTAGAGTATATAAATTTCTTACTCTTAGGAATTGAATTTTTGATTGATTTATCTGTCATTTTATTAATGATTATTTATACATCCGAAGTTAATTACATTTATATGAAAAAATCTCAGATAATACATTTTGATATGAAATGAACCAGAATATTTGTTTATATATGTTTATGTATCATTTAGTTGCTTAATATAAACAAGTTATCAACAGCATTATAGACATACCAAATAAAACCAAATATTAGGTATTTATTTGAACCAAATTAAATTATATTATGTTTGTAAATTTTGATTTGTAGCTCTGAAAACGCGTGAAAACGCGTGAAAATCCGTTTTTGAGTGAATATGCGATTCTTTAGAGCATAAAAAAGCCGGTATAGTTTACCGGCTTTCCTGATCAATGATTTATTTAATTACTTGATCAAATCAATTGCTTTTTGTCGATCTTCATCGTTAATGGAGTAATACCGGCTAAAGGCTTTTGAATTTGCAGTATGTCCGCTCATAGAGGCTATTATTTCATTTTTAACCCCTAAATGGTGTAACCCTCCGACGAACACGCGTCGAGCCATATGTGAGCTTGCTATGTCAGCAATAGATATTTGTTTGCTTTCGCGCGTTTTGGGGTCTGCAATAGTTACAATTCTGGTTATATCCACATTTTTGTGTTTGAAAAGCTCTTTTAAATAAACATTGTATTTTTGGTCGGTAATATATGGCAATAGATCCCCGTTTTCAAAATCATATTTGGAGAGAATTAGTTTTGCCTTTTCTGATAACGGAATTCGTGCTGTTCTCGGCTTCTCATCCTTGGTTTTTGCAGCGACATACTCAATGCTGTCATTAACTATGCTGGACTTCTTAAGCTTAATCATATCACCAACACGGCAGCCAATGAAACACTGGAAAACGAACAGATCCCGGATGCGTGCCAACTTAGGATCATCAATTTCAGCAGAAAATAATTTGTCTCTTTCTTCAACTGTAATAAAAACCGGATCACCGTATGATTCAGCCTTAATACTAAACGATGAGAATGGATTTGTATAAAGCCATTTATTTTTGACGCAATAGCTTAAAAAAGCTCTTAGGCGTTTTAGTTCTGAGGCTGTAGTGTTTTCACTCAGATTGCATTTATCTTTAAGATAGTTTTGAAATTTTGTCAGATATTCGGTTGTTATGATGTCAAATGTAGTGTACTGATTAAATTTTGTTATTTTGTTTAACGTAGTCTGCATGTGTTTTTTGCGTTCATAGCTTAGCGGTGCATCGTCAACATACTGTTTGAATCTTTCAAAGAAAGTTTTTTGAGACACCACCTCTTCAACGGTGACTGCTTTTTTTGCCTTTATTAGTTTATTTAGGTCTGATCGAAGCCGGGCGCGATCTGGAATTATATTTTCAACTTCGTAAGCTTTGAAAAGTTCGTCAATAGCCGTTTCCACTTTATTGATACCTGCATTAAAAATTGTAGAGGTATCCCCATTGGGTAGGATATAGCCTTTACCTAACCGCATCTTGCCTGAGTCCCATTGCTTCAAATCACATCTTTTTCCGGTATAATACAATACCTGGTTGCCTGAGTAAAAAACGCAGGACCATATTGGGACGTTAATTTCAATGGGAAGGCCAGTTTTCTTATCTTTGCGCTTCTCCAGGTAAAACTTCACAGAGTATTTCATAGTCAAAAACCATATGTAAGACCTCAAATATACATATGGTTATCATTGAAACCAAATGTATACTAATATATTTAAATTTTAAATTTTATTTGCAACTATTTGTTTTATTGAATAAAAGTGTATATTTGTGAAATGTATTTATCATTGATTTATTCGAAAAAATGTTCCCGGTGGGGTCACAAGAATTTTATAAAGCCTTCAAATCATCTGATTTTGAAGGCTTTTTTGTGTTCAATAAATTGACAATAGCTATTGACTAATTATAACTAATTGAAATACAGCATGTGTTTGGTTCGAGTATAATTAGGTTTGATTATTAAAAATCATCATATTATTATACTATAAACTCATTCAATTCATCTTTCAACTGCCTCCAATTAGGTATATGATGATCTAAAATAGCTGTAAACTTTGAATTATGGAGGCGCTCAACCAAATGAGTCATTTCATGTGCCACAATATATTCAATGCATTGTGTCGGTTTTTTAATCAGTTCCAGATTAAAAATGATATGTCGAGAGCGAGTGTTGCAGCTGCCCCAAAGGGTTTTCATTTGTTTCACTTCCCAATGTTTGGCCTGAACCTGAAGTATTTCTTCCCATTTTGCAACAATAGGCTGTAATGCTTCCTTTAATTCAGCACGATACCATTCACGAAGTACCTCTCCTCTCTTTTCTGAAGAAGAACCTTCGCGTACATAAATATTGATATTCCGTGTTCCTTTTAATTCAACTGCCGGTGGAGTATTGCGATAAATCACATTGAGCCGGTAGCGAATGCCTTTGTAATAGTGATTTTCGCCCGATACATATTCGCGTTCCGATTGACGAGCTTGGTTGCGAACCATCTCGATACGTTTATTAATCCATTCGAGTTTTGTAATAACATAAAGACGTACAGAATCAGCAGACATAGCCAACGGAGCGGATATATGCACACGGGCATCCGGGGGATAAACAGTAAGATGTATATTCTTAATGTCTTTCCATTCTACTTCAACATGAATTTTATTGACTATGATAACTTGCATTAATATTCTTTTTGCGCTGAAATGATACTCATTATCTCGCTGATCTTTTCATCATCTTTACCTGGTAAAGCATATCGAACAGCTTTACGCACCTGTTTCATTTTAGCAGGTACACTATTGTCTCTCCATCCATGTTTGGCATAAGTAACAACTGCGTCATGAACGGCTAATGCAAGTTCCTCTTCTTTTTCAAGATTATCGTAAAGAGCCTGTTTCCCAGATGTATTTATGCCTGTTGGATAATTGGGTTTTGTTTTGCCTCTGACTTCTCTGATTTTACTAATCAGTTTTTCAATCAATTCCTTATAGTGCAATTTTCCTTCTTTTTGTTCTTGTAGGAGTTGGTTGAGCAGCTCAGATATTTTATCAAAATAAGCAGGGTTGTTCGGACGTTCATTAATAATCATTTTGCGCATATTGGCCACCAAGGTCTCTGCTACCGATTTCTGATTGCTTTTTATTTCATTGGGTAGTTTATCAATTGCGCCTTCACCCTCTTTAACTATCAAATCAATAAATGAAATATCTTCGAGTTTGAAAATTTCCACGCTATCTTCAGCACGCACATAGTTGTCGATTAGCTGGCGCATGGCAGGATCGTAAAACTTCAAATCGAGCGCATCGCCGCTTTTCAGTTTTATCTCGTCTTTCAGATCGTTGTAGAAGTCGACCTGCTTTTTAATGTTGGCTGCGTCCTCTTTGTTGTAACCTGCTTGCTTCATTTCATTGGCAAGGTCAATATAGCGACGTACTAACGAATTTACCAATTTATACAGTTTCTCACGTTTTTCTGCATTGGTTTCGCATTCAGTAGTTTGTTCTTCAACTGGAGTTGTTTCCTGATATACAAAGTAGCCAAAGAAACCTTCACGTGTTTGCGGTTCTACCACTTCACAAAGCGTTACCACTGCCTGCAAGGCTTGTTCCAACCCTTTACGAGCCTCAACAAGGCGATTGGTCAGTAAGTTTTCTACATCCTCTTTTTCGTAGCCGTCAAAAGCTGCGGAAGTATAGTCCTCGATGGCGTTTTTAATGGAGCCGAACAAATCCTGATAATCAACAATGTATCCAAAATCTTTTTCTTCTGAATCCACCCTGTTTACACGGCAAATGGCTTGAAAAAGATTGTGATCCTGCATCGGTTTGTCGATATAGAGATAGGTTGCCGCCGGAGCATCAAAGCCGGTAAGCAACTTATCCACCACAATTAATAATTTCATCGTTGCCGGATGCTTTATAAACTCTTCTTTCGCCCAGGCTTCAAATTGTTCGGGCGTTTTATCGCCCATCATTCGTTTGGTTATTTCGTACTTGACTTTCTCTTCCGTGTCACCTGCACCAGTAGCTTCATCTTTTATATCTTTTGCATTGGCCTCATAACTTGTCACCACGGCGCAATGTCCTTTTAAATCGGTATCCTGAAACAATTCCCAATACCTACAAGCCTGATAAATACTGTCGGACACCAGCATGGCATTGCCATAACCTCCAACCAACTGACGTTTTGTATCCATATCCTGACAGATATCAGCAACAATACGCTGCATCCTTTCTTTGCTGCTGAACAGTTTCTCCATGCGTGCCCAGCGGATTTTCAGCAAGGACTTGGCGACATTGGAGAGTCCGCTTGTTTTTGTTTCAAACCAATCGTCGATTTTATTCTTATTTCCCAGATATTGTTCCACATCGCGCGCATCATAACGGAGGTCGAGTATAACATGATCTTCGACCGCTTCATCGAATTTGTAGGAGTGAATAATGCTGCCAAACACTTCTATTGATTTCTTTTTGTCTGTTTTCAGCAGTGGCGTTCCTGTAAAACCTATCATCATCACGTTTTCGCCCATTATGGCTTTCATCGCTTCGTGAAGCATACCACCTTGAGTACGGTGACACTCATCAATAAAAACATAGATATTGCCTTTGGCAGAAAAGTCTTTCGGGAGTTTTTCCTGAACTTCCAGCAAGTATTGCTCTATTGATTTTGTCGCTTTTTTGTTGCCCACTTCCGGCAATTCGTTCTCCGATCTGTTTCCGAATTTATGAATCAGGGTGCTAATCAACCAGGGATTTGCTTCGTTGAGCATAGCAATAAGCGAAGCGCTCGATTTTGCCCGTTTTATATGCTCGTCCACTCCTTTGAAACCCGACTCTATTTGCTTGTCAAGTTCGTCTCGGTCGGTGATAATCACCACTCGTGCATCCTGAATGTTTTCGCGTATCCATTTGGCCAGCCAAATCATCATCAGGCTTTTGCCTGAACCTTGTGAGTGCCATATAATGCCGCTTTCTTTGCTACGGACACGAGGCTGTGATGCCTTAATTCCAAAATACTGGCTGGGACGACAGGCTTTTTTTATGCCTCCATCGAAAACTACAAAGTCGTGAATGATTTCCAGCAGACGGCTTTTTTCAAATAGCTGCAAGGTGCTGCGATCAAGTTCATTCGCAACCTCCGGATTTTGTTCTTTCCAACGGAGCCAAAATTTTTCTTTGGTATCAATCACGCCATAGTGCAGACCTTCAGTGTCGTTACCTGCAAAAAGGAGTTGAACGGTAGTAAAGAATTGAGGAATAAACTCATCGGTCTGATTATCGAGGTTTTGGCGAATGCCGTGGTGCACCGACAAGGTGCTGCGCTTCAATTCAATCGCTCCCAACGCGATACCGTTTACATAAATAACAATATCGGGGCGTTTGGTATTTCTTCCTTTTACCGTTACTTCCTCAGCTACATAGAAATCATTGGCAAGCGGATTCGCCCAATCTATTAAGTGGACATATTTTTTGTTTTCGGATGCTTCGGCGCTCACATTTACTCCATAGCGTAGCAGGTTGTACACCGCTTTGTTGGCATGATAAAGCCCTGCACTGATATTGCCAGCAATGCGTTTTAACTGGTTAATGGCACTATTGATTTCAGCCGAAGAATAAAGCTTGCGGGCTGTCAGAAACTTTCGCAAAAACTCTTCTTCCACGTTGCTATTGTTCTCGCGGTCAGTCCAGTCATCAAGATAGGTATAACCAAGCTTTTTGCTGAAAAGATTCAGCAATCGCTTTTGGGTTATGATTTCTTTCGCGCCGATTTGTTCCATCATCTTTTCATTAGGTTTTTATATTTGTTCGTATAAGTTAGAACAATTCGTATCTGTTTGATTTCTCAAGTAATTCAAACATTTTTCCTAAGTTAGCCTTTAATGTTTTGGCACTCTTCTTTATCGGGAATGCACCTTTTTTTATTAATAGATTATTCCCTAAAGCTGACTCCGGAACAATACTATATTGAGGGACAAAAAGATATTTATCCATTGACAATGTTTTAATGCCAGCATCAAGACTTCCTCCAGTTTCTCCGGCTTCAACTACTACCATAATATCACTCAGGCCTATTATTGTATTATTGCGCTGCATGGCACGGCTTGCCTTCCAAGGTTCATCCGGTTTAAATTCGCTTATAACCAAAACACGATTCCAATCCCATATCTCTTTCATTTCCTTTTTAATTCGGAAACTATTTATTCCTTCCGGAAGGATAATGATAGTACTTCCTCTGTTTGAAAGTGCACCATAATGAGCTTCAAAATCAACTCCGCTGGCATAACCAGACACTATAATCACATCATTATTAATTAATTGTCCAACACAATCTTTGGTTATTTCTATTCCTTTTTCAGAAACTTTTCTTGAACCGCTAAAACCAACTTTTCGCTTTTTGAGTAATCCAATATTACCAATATAGGATAAAATTGGCGGCGTATTTGTCGATAAACATTTTTTTAGTCCAGCGGGATAGTTCTGATTTATTAGTAATAAAAATCCAACATCAAATTTGCTTTTAAGATTATCCAGGACGCTTGGTGCATTTTCAAATTCCGTTAATTGATCAGGTTTTAAAGACAATCTTAACTGGGACTTTAGGTAATAAGGCTCAAATGGTTCCATAATAGCATTCAGAACCTTATTTGTTTGCACTGGACCAATATTCTTTAGACTTAAATATTGATACACTGAATCATATATTTCTCTGTTTTTCATTATCTTGCAGTGTTACTTCTTGATTTTACAGTACACAATCCAAACACTCTGCGAGCACCTGCTTCTTTTAGTTTCATTGCCACATATTGCATTGAAATACCAGACATATATAAATCATCAAACAGCAATATTGTTTTTCTTTTTAAGTCTAATTCTTCGGAGATTTGTAATCCGGATTCTTCAAGAATTTCCAATTTTTCCTCAGGACTCCTCGCATCTTTTATACTCCTTGTTTTTGATGTCCAAGTTATAGAGTCTGAAATATCTTCAAAATCAAATGCTTCAAGACTGGCTACGATCCTATGCGGTAAACTACCTTCTTCGGGATCACTGCTTGGCATTGCACAAATATAATCTGCCTCCTTCAAAAAGGGTAATTTTTCGATCCACTCATTGCAAACTTCAATTAATTCTTCTTCTGCCTCTTCATTATTATTAAACTTTGCCTGATACTCTAATTCCCCAATCGGAGTCCGCTCATCGCCATTATAATTCATTGATAGTGCCAATGATATGTCAAGATTATCTCTTAAAAAAACTATTTGATTATATTCTTTAACAAAATCCTCAAAACTTGTATACTCTTCATCTGAATAAATTCCTCGCCAAAAACCGCCATATTGAGAAGAAAATAAATCCTTTCCCAATTTATTTCTCAAAATTGGTTCAATGGTATCCCTGAACGGTAGTACAATTTTACCTCCATTACCTTCCTCATTTCGTCTCAAAGCATGAGAATGGCTTGTAGCAAAATTAACTCGCTTTGTTGCTTCATCACTGATGAATTCGACGAGTTTAACTCGTGTAATTGCTTTTTGAGGAACTCCTGATAAAGTGAAACCAAAATTAAAGAGCATAGCATTAATGTTTTATTGTGAAAATAACTCATTACTTTTTCTAATCATCCTCTCTATATTCAAATCTGAGAAGCAACTTTTTGTCAGCTTGTGTTTCCATTGAGGAATTGAAGCGATATAATTTTTAATGGTAGTTACAAAAATATCCGCGCCTTTACAATTTAAATCGCATATAGACTCATCAACGGTAGTAAGAACCTCTAAATCATCATTTTTATAAAAACGGAATTGTTCAATCCATTCCTGGATTTCAGAACCATACCATTCATTGAAGTAATTCAACGCCTGAGCAATATTGACATTTGTAATAAAGGCATCTTTTCCACTTTTTGAATTTTCCACTTTTGTAATGTATTTATTCTTTATCGCAATGTTTTCAGGACCTTTATATCTATTTTCTGGTTTATACGGACCAGCAGCGTGTTTTTTAAATCCACATGCCACATGTTCGTATTGCCTGTGCAAAAGATAGGTAAACTTAGTATATCTAAACCTGGAAAGTGGATATTGGACAGAACTAAACTTATTAACCAAGAAACTGATAACAACAGCTTCGTTTATTTGGCCGGTATGAGTCTGTTTTTTTGAGTTCAATTCTACGGTTTTTGTTTGTTCAGGGATTATTGTTGTTTGTCCACTTCCTGTTAATCTTATTTTCCCAGTCAACAACTGCTGCATCATTCCCGCTTTTATCCGCTCATATTTATTCCTGTCTCCTTCCAATTGACTTATTTCATTGGCCATATCGGTGAGGATTTGTGCAATGGTTATTTGTTCCGGTTTTGATGGAATAGGTAATAATACCTGTCCAAGATTTTTCTTTGAGACTCCATATACTTTCATCCCTGTTGCTAATTCAATCAACTGTTTTCTTACTTCCGGGATTAAAAATAGGTAGCCCTTGAACCCATTCTCATAAACGCTATTTTTTTCTCGAAGGAGAATTGTATGCAAACCTGAAATCGCTTTTTTGTTTCTTATGTTTTTTATTTCAACACTTTTGCACAAACCCACATAATCCTCAGAAGCATCGGCCATAACTATATCCCCATCCTGTAAAAGAGAATAGTTTTTTACTCTTTTCTCAATGACTTTGGGTAATTCGATATACGAAAAATCAACAAATTCATTAAAAAGTGAGTGAATATCACCATAATGTAAACATTGGATTTCTCCCTCAGTTCCTAACTCAGCGCGAGTATAAGTAGCGGTAGAAAGAGATCTAAAAATTTCATCTGCTCTTTTCACCTCCCAATCCTCTGGAATCAGTCCAAATTCAGTATGTTTATATTTACATCTTCCACTAAACCCCGGCAACCGTTTTTTACCTGTAAGTAGTTGCTGCATAGCTCCTTGTTTGATTTGTTGCTTTTTGGTTATTTTCTTACCCAAAGTGGCAATCAAATTATCTACATCGCTGAGGGCGGTTGCTATGGCGGTTTGTTCCGTACATGTTTGAGGAATGGGAATGAGGAACGATTTAATATCCTTAGCACTGATATGAGGAATTGCAGAATTTGTTTTCAATCCATCAACATACTTTGTGAAGAACAGATAATTTATAAAGAGATAAAGGTAACTAGTTGAAACTTTTTTGCCAATGCTCTTAAGTCGAGCTACACGTTGAACTAACAATGCACCCTTATCTTTTTGAGTAATCAGGGCTGAATTCTTACCTACTTTGGAACCATCCATTCCGATAACCAAATCATCAATTTCTAAGAAATATTTATTTAAAGAAGATACATCATTGTTGAAAAAACGATCGATATCATTATTGTGTCTAATTTCTCCCTCGGTTATGTTGATTCCTCTCAATAAACGATGTGCCCCTGAATTTAATATATCAGTACCAGAAAAAGCAAAGCCACATAATAGATCATATATTTCACCAACTAGTTTAACTTCCCAATCCTCAGGAATTACGCCAATATCGGTTTGTTTATATCCTTGTTTTATTTCGTTCATAGCGTTACCAATTAAAACCCATTGCTATGAGGTGTTTTTTTACTTTGCCTTCAAAGCCACTAATCTCTTTATCAATTTCAGGTAGCGTTTGTCCGTACCTTTCAGCAAGGTCGGAAATGCTTGTTGTAAGCGTTTGACTGATGCGTTGCATTTCGCCATCCAAACGGGCGGCCAGTGTGGCAAACCATTTCTTCTCAATCACCAATTCTTTGATTTCGGCTTCAGTAAGTTGTTTGTATTTAACGACCAGCTTGGAAAGCAATTCATATTTCAGTACTTTCTGCACCCGTTTAGCATCGGCAATTTCTTCTTTCAGGTTGAGGTATCGCTCCAATACTTTCACCTCTTCTTTGTCATTGGCCTTGCCTTTCAGGTCTTTCAATTTCTTCTTTACATTGCCATCGCTCAGCGTTTTATTTTCAAAAGTATCGGCATCAAGGTAGTTCTCGGCTTCTGCTTCCAACAATTCGTTCAGTTGAGCCTCATTTTCGGCAATACGCTCTTCGGCTGCTTGTATAAGTGTTTTTATTTCAATAAAAAAGGCATCGATCACAACAGAAACCGGCAGCAAGTCGCACACTACATCGTCGGGTGTAGCGGCTTTTTTTTCTTTGATAGCTTTGATAGTACCGTCTTTGCCCTTCTTGGCAGCCGGTTGCGGAGTGTAGAGTTCGGCTTTCCAACCATCGATAGCAATAATATATGCGTCATCCTGTATGATTTCGTTCCAGTATGTAAGCAATTGTTCATACACATCGTAGGCATCTACCAGAAAGGTATCATTGGTAAAGCCGCTGAGAATGGTATCTTCCAATTGTTGTATCAATTGTTTGGGTTTTGCTCCAATGCTTAGGCTATAAAGCAAAGGTGAAACCAGATCGCACCATTGCCGGTAATGTGTTTTGAAATTATTGTCCTGAGCTACAAAGGCGAGGTGTTGTTGTACTGTTGCACGTATATCTTCTTGAGCACATCGGAGCGCCAAATAGCTTTTCTGTGCCGGATGAGGCATAAACAAGGCTTCGAGCAATGCAGGGCAAGCAGACCAGTAATTTTGCAGTTGATCTACATCGTGCACAGGCAGACCACCTTTAAGATGTGCTTCAATATCCTGTACGATCTCCGAGTCAACCGATTCGATATAGCGGGGAATATTCAGGTTATAGTCGTTACGGTCAATTTCTTCATTTTCAACAAAACGGGCGAAATAGGGCACGTTTTTCTGTGCGGCCCATACATCGGTTATGCGGCGAACATCCTGCTCTCGCAGACGATTTTTAGGCCCATCCTTCGCAAATCCGGCTTTGGCATCGATCATAAAAATACCTTTACGGTTGGCGGCTTCGGTTTTATCGAGCACAATAATGCAGGCAGGAATACCGGTGCCAAAAAATAGATTGGCGGGTAAACCTATTATTCCTTTGATATAGCCTCGCTTCAGAATATATTTACGAATATTGGATTCGGCGTTTCCACGGAAAAGGACACCATGAGGTAAAATACACGCGCCTTGCCCTGTACGATTCATCGAACGGATTAAGTGGAGCAAAAAAGCATAGTCGCCGTTCTTTTCAGGCGGTACGCCAATGGTCGAATTCCACCGGCCATAAACATCTTCTTCTTTGGCGCTCTTTAACCATGATTTGGTTGAAAATGGAGGATTAGCCACCACGTAATCGAAGGTTTGCAATGTTTCTGTATCCCTTTCTTTATGGAGTGGAGCATTTATGGTATCACCCTGGCGAATATCTGCATCTACCACGCCATGCAGAATCATGTTCATTTTAGCTAAACCGGCAGTGGCGGTATCATACTCTTGTCCGTAAATCGTGGCGCCGTGAGGTGTTTCGGCCAAAGCCCTCAAAAGCAGTGAAGCGGAGCCGCAGGCAGGGTCGTATATGGTAGTTGATACGCTTTTAGCTTTTTCCAAACCAATTACTTTAGCCATAACACGGCTTACTTCGGCAGGAGTATAAAATTGTCCTTTGCTTTTGCCGCTTTCGGTAGCAAAATGCTTCATCAGGTATTCATAAGCATCACCCATCAGATCATCATCGGCCGCACGGTTTTTACCGAAATCAAGACCTGAAGATTGGAATATACCCACCAGGTTACTTACGGTATCAACCAAATCTTTGCCCTTTCCAAGTTTTTGCTCGTCGCAAAAATCCGCTACATTAATAACACCCTGTAAACTGTTGGCTTCTGCCAAGGCTGCCATTTTTTTATTGATTTCTTCTCCAATATGGGTGTTGCCTTTCAGATTTACAAAATCGTCAAAGCTGCAACCATTCGGTATTTCGATAATTGAATCGGGATCATTTTTAAATTTGTCGCTTACATATTTTACAAAAAGCACCACCAATACATAATCCTTGTATTGGCTTGCATCCATCCCTCCACGCAGTGCATCGCAGCTTTTCCATAGCATGCTGTATAATTCCGATTTCTTAATTGCCATTATTTATTTTGAGATATTTCTTTGTAAAGTGTTGATTGTATTGATAAATGCCTGTGCCACTTCTTTTTCATCCGGTATTTGCGTAAATGCCAATTGAGAAAGCTCATTGCGGTATGTTTCACGCAATTTATTCCACAGCGAAGGGAAATCGGTTAAAAGCGGCGATTGTTTAAGGATTCTATTTTGCCAATTGGCCGGAGTATCGAATGTTTGTTTGTCGTGGGCATATAGTTCTGCAAAGTCAGTTTTGAATTCAGTTGATTGAATGTATTCAGCACATTCGGTATTGCTGGCAAGAAAATAAAGGTCGTAGAAGTGGCGGATTTTAGAAGCAATTGCTAAAGTCGGATTTTCAGAAAATGAAAATCGTATCAACGATACTAGTTTTTCAATCATTGTGCGGCGTTTATCCAATACATTGAGTGTAAATGACTGTAAGTTGTATCGTTCAATCAAATGTTCGTTATTGGTTTTAGTCAGAAAATTGGCAATAAAACTTGTAATTGTTCTAATCTCAAATGGGTATGGGTTGGCGAATGTATTGATTTCTATTAGCAAGTTGCCGGAACTTACTGCGGATTTAGTCGTTTGTCCTAACAGATTGGGATAGGCATAAACAGCTTTGTAAAAGTGTGAACCTTTACTGGTAACACCGTCAATGAAGGTTTCCTGTAAATCGGTAGTCATTTCTTTTGCCACTTTTTTAATAAGCGTTTTGAGTTGATTCCCTGTAAATGAAGCTGCATCAATCACGGCGACATCAATATCTTCCGAAAAACGATTCACTAATTGGTATGCTTTGGATAAAGAAGTACCGCCCTTAAACACAACTTTTGCAGCATCGTTGCTTTGAGCCATCAAACGAAGTGCGTGAGTAATCCAATAGTCCTTTTCAATATAGACAGGAGAAATGGAAAAGTATTCCGCTGTTGCCAATATGGTGTCTGTGAATAGTTTTTTATCTATATGTAATATCATTTCAGCCTCCATTTCTTTTTGTTGGGTAGTACAGATTCCGATATTGGCATATTGTATTCCGTTACAGGGTTTAGTGAATCACTAATTTTTTTTAATGTGCTATTTTCTACCCCCGTTTTTTCCAATATTGCTCCGCAAATAGCCTGCACCGACGGGGAATATTTTAAAACAAGATTTGAAAGAGTTATTTTTTTTCCTTCAGGTAATTGACTTATAATGGATATTAAACGACTACAAGCTTCATTAGGTGTTGTCGCGGGAATTTCTTTTATAAAACGGATCGCATCTAAAATGCGTAGCAGTTCAATATTTTTTTTGGTTATTTTATTTGGCTGAACGATAAAAGAAATATTATACATTCCTCGCTTTATTGCTCTTCGATATTTATTTGTACCTATTTGCAGTGCTGAGGGGATTTGGGTGGTCAATCCCAAACTGTTGTAGGCAGAATATCCGGTGATATATCCGACAAGTTCGCCATTTTGTTCTAAAAAATCTTTTGCAATCTGATAAGGAGAGGGCCGTAAAGCTCCGAATTGGGTTTTGCGAGGCTTATAAAACCGACCCTTTGCGAGTTTGCTTATTTTCCCTGAGACAGCCATCCTGTTCAATGCTTTTACAACTGCATCTTTGCTACTCACCTCTATGTCAAAATCACCATAGGTGAAAACATAGTCGGCAGGAAGTCTGTCTATCGTATTTGCAATTGTTTCAGATACTTTCATTCATATGATTTCTTGCAAATATAATGCATTTGTCCCGTTTATTGCGTAAAAAACGGGACATTTTATTTAAAAAATAGCACGGAAATTTTAATTCAATATCTAACTTTCACTCAATCAATATTTTCAATAATTGTTTTGTTAATAATGAACAAGTAACGTTTACGTTTGCTTGGGAAGCGGGCAATATGGCTGTTTGGAGTGAAATACCTAAGCTCTAAGCGTTATGTTGATGCAACAAGGACTTAGTGGTCAA
This sequence comes from Bacteroidales bacterium, assembly GCA_015654795.1. GTDB lineage: Bacteria > Bacteroidota > Bacteroidia > Bacteroidales > Prolixibacteraceae > JAAFHB01. Next base: position 1,979 of record JAATGF010000172.1, on the reverse strand, counting down.
ACTCAGCAAGTAGCAAATTTGGTTCAAAAAATTTCGAAACTTGGGAGGTGAAGTTCGCTTCTTGGATTGCATTAAATGATGTTTATTATCAACAAGAGTAAATAAAATGTCTTAAATAAATAACACTTGGAGAAGTAGTTATGCTGCGAATACTTCACTTAAGAGTTTTAAATCTTCCAGAAGATAGTTCGGGTTTTGTACCAGCTGGGTCACAAGAAAAACAAAAGCCTTTAAAGCCATTTATTTTGAGGGCTTTTGGGTTTTAAAAAATTCTGCTGCAACATTGATTCCAGGTCAAGCCACACTTATAGCGGAAGATGTTTAAGCGATTAAGACAAATATCTGGAGAATGAATTTTTGACCTGTCCTGAAATTTGTTTACAGGTTTTTTAATTTAATCCCCTCAATTCTGTTTTTGCAATTTGTATTCATCTTCTTCTCCTCTTTACTTTTGTTGCAGTAATAATTTTTCCAATAAAAGTTAGCAAAGAAAAGAGCAAAGCAGCGTCCATCTCCGTCCATTTCAATAAAAGTTAATCCAAACTATACGTTTTTTCCTTACCTTTATCCTATAGATAAAGGCACTCCACTTCCTTCGTACCTGGTCCTGACCAACTCCATACCGAAATCGGGTTCCTTCCGCTGGTGACAATTTCATGGGTATTTAATGTTTCATAAGCTGTATTTCCTTATCCTCGTGAAACCGGCATCCGTATTCAAATACTCCCGGACTATCCTTACAAGGTTCTGTTTTTTATTGTCAACCTGTTTTACTTGGTCTCGGTTATACTTACCGCGTGTTGACGGCTGCCTTTCTGTTTGGAGGTTAGTTCGGAGGAACAACATCATCCCTAATTGTTAATAAATTCAAGCTGTTTATACATTCCGTAATGGTCTTCAACAAACCATGCTTCAGCAATTTTTCCTTTTTCTATACGGTAGATTCCCATACCATACCATTTAGCATATTTTCCTGCGGCTTTGTATTCCCCGAAATCACCTGTGTTAGTCCCCGAATTGGTAAAATATAAAACGACTTTGTCCTTATTGGCAATAACGTCTATAATATCAAGGTGCATATCGGTAAATGCTCCATTCATGGCATCTGTTAATTGTTGTTTATACGCTTTCCGTCCTTTTGTGTCAGGCATACCGGCACTATGCCATTGCATATCTTCTGCCCAAATTTCATCTACCAAATCAATGTTTCCATCATTGATTACTTTGTTGACAAAACTCTTTACAAGGTCAATATTTTCCGAAGTATTGTCTTTTTTACCGGAACAGCCCGAAATGATGAATGTTAAGACGAAAAGGAAGTGTATTAGCTTCACTGTACTATTTGTTAAATGATAAATGTGATTGATATGAGCCATCATGTTGCAAAGTTAAAAATTGTTTTCTGCTGGTCATCAAATGTCGATCTGTTTGGTTAAGCGGTGGTATGTCAAGGTAACAACCAACATCTCTGTATGTTTACCGTGTTTTCCGTATGTGGAATACAATTCTCAATATATTGCCTCGTGCTACTGTAAGCAAAATCAACACGAATGCGCCATCGGTAAAAATAATTCCGGATTTGAAAATCGCTCAGGGTACGAGCACAAACGACCTTCTCTTTTGGGAGAGAGGTTTTAATTTATCATTAATAGTCAATTGTCTGATTATTTCAGTTAAACCTTTCGATTTCTCCCGTCTTCTCTGGCCTTCTCTCACATTGATTGAATAGTTCTTATCCCAATCCTCACTACTTTTACCCTATCGATTAAGGCGCCCCGTTTCTGTCATATTTGGTTCATACCAACTTCATACCTTCCTCGTACCAAATTCGGGCTCCTTCCCCCGGTGATCATTTTATGGGTAGATTACAGGGTATCAGGAAAGAAGGCCATAGGACGTTGCCTGAACCCCTGGAGACAAGGCATGCCAGTCTCAGACCTGAAACATAATTCGTAATTTTTAATTCAATGACATTGTAT
>JAATGF010000081.1 GCA_015654795.1 Bacteroidales bacterium | reverse complement strand
TTCGTGGCTTCTTTGTGTGAATAGCAGGATCATAGAGTATGTCAATCAACTGTTCGGATTTCTCCCTCGCATCAGAAAGCAGCTTCAGGTCTGTCGGATAAGCAATGTCCTGAGGACAGGCAGTTGCATCATAAATCACCCTTCCTCTGTTTTGATTTTCGGCAGAATTCTGATCAGCATCATCCGAATTACCAGATTTTGACTCCTCCTTTGGCGTTTCAAGATGAGTTTTCAATGAAATGATTTTCTCATTGATAGCATTGATCTGATCAGCACCCAGTTTCTTGCGGAACTCAACAAAAAGAGAGGGATCAAAAGGAGGCTCGATTGAGAAACCGTGATAACCCAGAAAGTATTGCATGTAAATGTTCTCTGAGATCTGATCCACCACTTCCCGGTCATCAAGATTCATCATATGCTTAATAATCAGAGAACCAATCACAACTCTGGGGCTTAAAGGCGGTCGTCCTGTACGGCTAATACCGACGTGTTTCAGGTAAGTTCCACATATTTCATCCCACGGTATCAGGTCGCCCAGCACAACCCAACGATTGGCAGACTTTAACCGCGAGGCGAATGGAGATGCGAATGCTTCGAGTGTGAGCTGGTTTGGGCTGACATAGGTAGGGGTCGGTGCACGTTTTCTTTTGGCTCTGGTCATAATTCCTTGCACTTGGTTATCCAAAGATAGCTACAATTATCTAAATATCAATACCATTCTATTTTTTCAGCAGACCCTAATTAAAATTGGTATACTTTTGGAGTGAACTACTGATATACTTTTCGGTTGAAATAAACACATAAATTATATATTTCTCTTTTTGTATGTTTTTAAGCTGTTTATATCTGTAGCAAAATATTCATTCACCTCTTTTCAGGCAAAAATTTCCAGTATCGTTTGGGCATATGCTGCTTTTGCAGTTTCGGATTTAGTCGCTCACGTATGGTGATATTCCGGCAATAGCCCTTACATATTGTTTGGGAAACTGTTTCTTCTTCCTGTAATAAGTTAAGCGGTACGCCGCCATTACTCGTGTTGAAGGATTTTTCGTTGAGTGTTACCTCTTCAATAGATTGTCGGTTGTAGAAAAAACCATAATCGCGTTTTAGGTCGTAAACGAGCCATGACTGGTCGGCAAAGCGCTCTTTCAGGTGTTTGAGTGTCATGAGCAATTAAAATGATTTTTGTAATTGAGTGGGATGAAAGGCGTTACACACAGGGCTCACAATATCTGAATTTAGGATTACAGGATTAATGGATTGGGATGAAAAGAGGAGGGAGGGGCTGTCATCTTTGCCCGTTAAAGATTGACCGCTTATAAGGCAGAAGTTTATAGGCAGAAGACAGAAGTAAAAAGACGGAGTGGCTTGGGTTGTTGTTCAGTACAAATTTATCAGCAACAACCGAAGTCCCTTGACGTTTACAAGGCAGAAGTTGACAGGCTGAAGTGAAAAATATCGGAATTGGGATTTACAGGATTAAGGGATTAGGGGGAGAATGGACGGAAATTAGTCTATATGTTCAATCTAAAATATACCGTTAGAAACAAAAAGCCAACAATCAGGATTCCTGCTGTTACGATTCCAACAAAAATGAAGATCAATTGAATTTTCAAGACCTTTTTAAGGATGATAATTTCAGGCAATGATAACCCGATCAGTATAAACAATGGCACTGAATACCAGTGCAATTTGTCCATGACAGAGACCATAAAGTTTTCCGGTACATATCCATGTAAACCAGCACCCACGGCTATGCCAAGGAGAATGTAAATCCATATTTGCCGACGATATCTTTAATTGCAGTATAGCCAAAATCAATCCTGTCATTCAGGGTTAGTTTCGTTTCAGATTGAGCGATTGCTTCAAATCTTGATTTATAAACCCAATCTGCAACCCACTTTTCCAGTTTGAGTTTCCCGATTAACCATCCGGAAAGTATGGCTATACTTAAACCTGTTGAGATATAAATGAATGCAACTTTCCATCCAAACCCATCCAAACAGTAAAATCACCGCAACCTCATTGATCATTGGCGCTGAAATAAGGAAAGAAAAGGTGATTCTCAAAGGGAACGCCGCTTTCAGGTCGCACCTGTCTCCCTAATTATACTGTTTGCCGTGGAAAAATCCCAAGAAATAGGGATTGTTACTTTAATCCAATCCTTATAATATTGTCACTGAATAGTTACAACTCTGCGATAAGATAAAAACCATTGTTTTCAAAGCTTTATCTCAAATAATAAGTATACATAATTAGTAAAAAAGCAAATACTCAAATCAACAGAGAATATTTTTTATGGCTTTTCAATATCATTGATAGTTACATTGAACGTGAAATGAATTTAAACGAATTTCAGAAACTAAAAAATATAAATGGATGCAATAATTGAGTGTGAAAATATCACCCATTATTATGGGACGACGTTAATCTATGAAAATTTGAATTTCGAAGTCCGGCAAGGGAAAATATTGGGATTGCTTGGAAAAAACGGAACAGGGAAAACCACCATCATAAACATATTAAATGGTTATCTGAAACCTCGTTCAGGTATTTGCCGGATTTTTGGTGAAAAAATGGAAAACCTTACCCCAGGCGTGAAAAGTAGGATCGGTTTACTTTTGGAAGGACATATCCAGCATACTTATTTTAATGTGCAGCAAATTGAACGCTATTACAGTCGTTTTTTTCCAAACTGGAAAAAAGAAGCTTATTACGAACTTCTAAAGAAATTAAAGGTTTCGCCCACGCAGAAAATAAATACGATGTCTTGTGGTCAGCGTTCGCAGGTTGCTTTGGGACTGTTGTTTGCGCAGGATCCTGAGTTGTTGATCATGGACGACTTTTCGATGGGACTTGATCCTGGTTACAGAAGGCTTTTTGTGGAATACCTTAAAGAATTTGCTGCTGACGGAACCAAAACCATTTTTCTTACCTCTCACATCATTCAGGATATGGAACTGCTGATTGATGATTGTATTATAATGGACTATGGAAAGATTTTGCTTCACCAGCCAACCAGTCATATTATTGAAAATTTCCGGCGTTTCAGGTTTTCTGCTGACAGGGATTCTATGGCACCGGATGAACGGTTTTGGCACACCGAACGGATTGGGAATACCTGGGAAACATACTCTTTTGCAACGCTTGAAGAAGTTACCTCAATTTTGTCGGGACAAGGTGCCCATGATATCCGTGAAGAAAAACTTTCGCTTGAAGACGCTTTCATCGGTTTAACTGGAAAATATTAAAAAAACTATGTATCAGTCAATTATTTATAAAGAATGGATTAAAACGGGTAAGTTAGTCATTTTAGCTTCAGTAATATTTGTTGGAGTTATTATGTATTCCTTTATCTCAGTAAAACAAATACTCAGGTTGAACGGCTCGGTGAACATTTGGGAAGCCGTTATTATGAAAGACCTCCCGCTTTTGTCAACTTTGAAATGGTTACCTGTACTGGTTGCCATATTGCTTGCATTGGCGCAATTTGTTCCTGAAATGCAAAATAAACGATTGAAACTTACCTTGCATTTGCCGTTGCCCGAGACACTGATCATGATTACGATGTTGGGATTTGGAATAGCTGTTTTGCTATTCATTTATGCAGTTACTTATGTGGTTTTATTGCCGGGGCTGGGAATCTGGTTTGCGCCTGAAATCGTTCAATTGTCTTTTTATGCTTCTCTTCCGTGGTTTATTTCGGGATTATTGGCTTACACGCTGACCACCTGGATATGTCTTGAGCCGGTTTGGCGCCAGCGAATTATAAATATCGCGGTTTCGATTGCATGTTTGTCGCTTTTTTTTGTTGGGACACGTTCCGGCGGTTACAACTCGTTTATTCCGTATCTGTTCGGGTTTACGATTCTGTCTATGCTTTTCCCGTTTTATTCTGTTTCCCGTTTTAAGGAAGGTGTTCAATAATATATAGCCCTTCCGGGTCAATCAACTTAATCTTACCATTAATGAAAATAATAAAAAATTATACTTATTGGTTTTTGCTTCTTTTTTTTACAGTGATCGGGGCATGGATTATTCCTTTCCTGGTAAAGAAAATCACTGTTGAACCAGAACGGTATCCGTTTTTGTATTACAGTTCGGTAGTTAAAGAATTGTGCATCATTGATTATAAGGATAAGGAAGCTCCGGTAAGGGAAATCAACGGGAAAGCTTATACCACTATTGCTCAAGCCGATTCGGTATTGCCTTTGTTTAAATATCGCCAGTTATTGTCGGAAGGCCGGATGCCCGACAGCATTAATGGGGTAGAAATTACACCACAAAAAATCAGGGCAAAAAGTGTTGTTTACCGATTTTCACCGTCTGTCATCAGCACTCCGCAACCCGGATTGTATATTATGTACGAATCGATGCCCAAGCGGGTTGGACTGGTGTCGCCCGGAGATGTTTTTCGGTTGAAGGATGTTATTGAATTTATTGATATCGAATCAAATACGGTTAATTTGGAAAAGAGCGAACTTTTCCGGCAGGCTTTGCAAAAAGAAGGATTTCAGTTTCCGGCTCAGTGGGTCAACGGGAATATGAATCCTCGCAAACCATATGATGAAGGGTATTTTGTACTGGATGTCAAAGGTCAGTTGTTTCACCTGAAAATGGTTAACGGGCGCCCTTTCGTCAGAAATACGCATGTGGGCAGTAAGGTAGCTGTTGCCTGGTTCGATATGCTTGAGGTGCCCGATAAGCGTTTTTATGGGTTCCTTTATGACCAAACCGGGAATATTTATATCATAGGAAATGAAAGCGGAAAATACGATTTACTTCAATTGGGTATTGAACCGCTTAACCTGAAAAAGGACCAGCTTTCAATTTTAGGGAATATGCTTTACTGGACCATCACGGTTACCACTGAAAAGGGAAGGGATTATTATGGACTGGAAATGGAAACGCTAAAACGACTCTCAGAGTATCATGTAGCTAAAACACACGATCTGTGGGAAAAATCGGCTTCATGGCTATTCCCGTTTTATCTTACTTTTGAAGATAACAGTTCTGATTATTTGTACCCGCGGCTTCATAAAACCGGCATTAATGGTTTTATAATTAATATAATTTTGGCTCTGCTCCTGATTGCAGCGCCTAAACGTTCAACAAAACGAAAGATTCAGAGTGGAATCTGGGTTTTGGTATTTGGACTTCCGGGGATACTTGCCACTTTACTTGTTCCTGTTGAGAAATAATAATTTAATTATCAGTAATATAATCTAATATATATCAGTATGAAACAATTATTCTTTTTTACAATTTTGGCTGTTTTGGCGGTTTCGTGTGGCAACAACAAAAAAACTGTTCAAAAAGAAAAACAGGCAACTATTGATTCAACAAAGCAAGTCGCCATAAACCAGTCGTTCGAACTCGACAGCCTTTTTGCGGTAGCCGATCAAAAAGTGGACGAAACGATAAAAGTCAGGGGATATGTCACCCATACTTGTAAACATTCGGGGAAGCGGTGTTTTATTGTTGGAAAAAGTCAGACTGCATCGCTGCGGGTTGAAGCCAAAGGTGATATTGGCGGGTTTAACCGCGAATTGACAGGCTCGTTGCTCGAAATTACCGGGGTAATAAAGGAACGTCGGTTAACAAAAGAGTACCTTGCTCAAACCGAAAAGGATCTCAATGAGAAAAAAGTAGCAGAAGATGGTTCTGCTGAAAGCTGTCAGGCAGAGTTAAATAACATTAGTGAAATGAGGGCTAAAATGAAAGAACTCGGTAAAGATTATTACTCGGTTTACTATATGGATGGACTAAGTTATGAAGTTGTTCAGGAATAACTCTGTTACACGATATTTACGTTCCTGGCATAGGGATTTAGGATTTTTAATGGTGGGTGCATGTGTTATCTATGCCATTTCAGGCATCTTGCTTAACCACATGGGGAACAAAGATCCGGCATTCAGAACGGAAGAAAAGTCAGTTCAACTTACTGCTGACCTGACTAATGATGAACTTGCTGCGAGCTGGAATAGTCAGAAAGACTTGCCTGCGGCAAAGAAAATTTTCAAGGTTGATGAAACACATTCGCGTTTAATGCTGGAAGGTGGCGTTGGCATTTACACCAGGCAGAATGGCCTGGTTGAATATGAGAAATATACTAAACGTGAGTTTGTTTACTGGATTAACCGCCTGCATTACAATAAAGTTAAAGGCTGGAACGTCATGGCCGACTTTTTTGCTGTCTCCCTGATTTTTTTCGCAATTTCCGGATTAGTTATTGTGAAAGGAAAATATGGAATAACCGGCCGCGGTAAATGGTTTTTGGCTTTAGGCATACTTATTCCAATAGTTTACGTCATTTTGGCTTAGAAAACCAAGTCTGTTATCGTTTTGTTTTCATGCTGCTTGCAGTTGAAAAAGCAATCAGGTAGTAACCCGATGGATGCGTAGTCGTCGTTTTTTTTGTTGATAATCATTGATTTAATGATGATTTTGGCAGGCAATTATCAGCTTATGCGGGTATGTTGTCTTTTTTAAGATGCATAATCTTCATACATTTCCTGAATGATGGGAATAGCGATAATAATCTGAATGGTAACGAAGCCCTTTCCCTATGCCTGTCAAAGTAATACCACTCATTTATAAAACTCAGACCTATGTTCCATTCATTTATTTCTTTCCCGGTTTTAATCCCCCATTTAAAGGTGGCATTGTATTTTTTTACATCCACATGTCTTTTGGAATTATTAGCTATAAAAGGGGACATGCCTTCTATCAGAAATTCTGCATTTATGAATTGCTTACTGATAGCAGATAATATTTTCTTCACATCATCCTGGGTAAAGTACATAAGTAATCCTTCTGCAATAAATAAGGTCGGTTTATTCTTAGGAATTTCACTCATCCAGCTAAAATCGAGCACCGATTTGGCAATAAAGCGAAACCGCTCTGTTTCAGTAAAGAAGTTCTTCCTTATTTCAATAGTTTCAGGCACATCCAAATCGTACCAGGTAATTTTACTATTGTTTAAACGATGATACCTTGTATCTAATCCGCATCCAAGGTTTACCACGATTCCATTTGGATTTTTTTGCAGAAAAATCAATGTTTGCTCGTCGAGTATCTCGGTACGGATTGAAGTCCCGACCTGGCTCCCCTTAGAAACTTCTTTTTTACCAGAAAAGTCGTAATCAATTGAATCGAGAATCGCTACGGTAAGCGGGTCATGTATAATACCACCGGGCCGTTTGGTTTCAAGATAACGGGCACGAGCCGAAATCAAAAGTGTTTCGGGAATGCCATCTAATTTTGGTGTAAGTTTATCTTTCATATTTTCAGAATTAAAAAATAATTAACTCTTCTTCTGTTTTTATGTGCAACTGCTTTGCTGATTTATTATTACGGGTTAAATATCTTTCGCATTGCTGCATCCTGTCGTATCCAAGCATAATGCCCAGCATAAAATCTTCCTCATGGCTAAACTCGCTTAAAGATTCCTTTTTAAAGGATTGAATTATCTTAACACATTGTTCTTTTCCAAAAAAGATATTCACCTTAAAAGGTGTAACGTATTGGACGAAATAAGCGATATTATGGCGGAGTAGCTTTTCTTCCGCCAATTTGGCATCATCACTGCTCATTGTATGCAATACAAGGTTTCTCAATCCTTTTTTATATTCGTATATATGATGACATAACACCTTCATGTAATTCAATTTAATCAAAGTTTTGTTCTATTTCCTTAAGCCAGTTGCTTAAACGGATTGCAGTAAGATTGTTTTCATTGTCCTCATCCAAAGGAAGCCCGGTGAACTTACCATAACAAACAGCCCTTGAACTATCGAAACTATACTCTTTTGTATCTACCTGTCCGATAATTTTGCATCCCTTATCTTTGATGGCTTCAAAAATAATTCCCATCCCATCCACAAAAGAATCGGGATATGATTCGGAATCTCCCAAACCAAAAAGAGCGATAGTTTTTCCTGTTAAATCTGCTTTTAAAAGTTGTGGAAGGAAGCTATCCCAGTCGTCCTGCAAATCACCTGATCCCCATGTTGATGTCCCCAGTATCAGGTTTTGGTACTGTTGTATTTCATTTACCGGTTTGCCGGCTACGTCATATAAATCCGCATTTAACTTTTTTGCTATTGTTTTGGCAATGTTCTCCGTGTTTCCGTTTGATGAACCATAGAAAATTCCTGTTTTTTTCATTTTATAAATTATTAAGATAATTTTCATTGTTATTTTGCAAATAGCTGATTCCGTTCAGTTATTTATCTCAGCCCGAAGGTTTTGTCTCTGTTTTGTATATCAATAACCATTTCTTTTTAACGGTTTGCATTTTTATTTAAGGACTTAAAATGTGCAGCCAACTTTAAGTGACAGCCTGGTGAATGTATCGCCTATATAACTTACTGAAAATGCTTTGGTGAAGTTGTAGCTCAGATCGCAGTATATTTTAATGTTATTCGTAAGCAGTAAGCGTGTATAACGAAATCCGGTGGTACTGTTAATTCGCGGGGCGGTGAGGTATTCATATTCGCGGTAAAGGTAGCGGTCGAGGCTTACCGCCAAACTTTGAGAATCGGACGATGAACTGTATTTTCCGTCTACCTTGTCCGTGCCGCTGCCAGAACCATAGCCGCTGCCCAAATAAAGGCTGTACATATTGTTTTTACGAATGATGTTCCGCTTTACGGCTACTTCAACAGCAAACTGGTTGATGGTTTGGTTGCGAAAAGCCGGATAAACCACTGTTGTCTGGTCTCTTCCTGCATAAGAAGCGTTGGCCCGGATTACCCAGCCCGGATTATTGCCGTTCACCCCAAAGTTGCCGGTATATTCAAGCGATGCACTGGTATTTGTTCGGTCAAGCATTTTGTTTTGTCCGTAATAGATAATTGTTGTGTTTCCTCCTGTAGAAGTTTCTTTGCGAAAGGCATTTTCCGAATTTTCAAGAATTTCATGCTCCAGATTTATTTTGAGCTGATGGAGCGAGTTGCCCGTTTCACTGGAAATGACACCCCTGTACTGCAAAATATTGGCCTCATGTTCGGTGTAAACAATGCTGACAGACGAACGTTTGCCAAAATAACCTGTTCTGCGCTTTATCCCAAATTCGTTGAAAAGATGGATTTTACGATCCGGAAAAATATCTACCTGGAGTGATAGCCCATGAAACTCATTAAAGAAGGGTTTATTGTCTCCCGAAGTCGTATAGCCACTTTCCCCGAAACGTTCCTGTCTTCCAATGAAAGCACCGAAATTGATTAACGAGTTGAACTGCTGTTCGGTATTACCCGCCATACTAAAAGTAATGCCCTCGGTGGTTCGCCTGTAGAAATAATTGAGGCCGGCATCAACTGATTTGCCAAATTTATAACGAAAGCCGGCAGTAACAGTCAGATCAAGTAAATCGTTCGTATGGCGAAGGTCTTTTGTTTTGAAATAACTTACGGTGTTATAATCAATTTTAAGGCCCATCAGCAAATCGTGCCAGGTATATGAGCTTATGGCTCCAGTAAGGTGGTACGATTCCATTTCTTTCTTCCCGGCAGTGCTGTCGGCATATTCCACAATGTCAAACGGATTATAATAAGGATTGATAGAGGCTGAACCGCCCATATTTTTACCATCAAATTTGGAGTAGTCCATTTTCCCGTAGAAAACGATTTTGTTGTTTAAACGGAAAAACGATTCGGTTAATCCGCCGAATAAATAACTGTTGTTCGATTGGTAATAATTAATGAAGTGGCCATCATTTTTATTAAAATAAACTTCGGCAAACGAAGCCTTATCCACATTCAGGTTGCTCAATCCTGCTGCATTTTCGCTGGTCAGCCAGGCGTTGGATTTTTTGATGTACCCGAAATCGAACCAGGCGTTTTGTTTCTGGGCCGTCAGGTTGACGGAGCATAAAACTCCGCCAACCATCATCAGTCCCATTATAATATAAGTTTGTTTAAACATTGTGTTTTGCCAAATTCCGTTAATTGCGCAGCGATGCTTTTTTACGCTGATGGAAGTCGTTAGTGGTGCTGTTGGTATCTTTGTAAATAATACGGGCGCCGTTTTTGACTGAAGCTTCAGCGTCGATTCCGCTTGGATCGGTGGTTCCATCAGCCAGATCGGTGGTTCCCCCCGAATAGTTGTAAACCAATTTTCCGCTGTTCCCCGAAATTGCCTCAGTGGTTGTTTTGTCAACATTCCGGTATAAGGTATAGCCATTTTGGTTGATATGATAAATGTACCCGGCATCAACACTGGTAGTTAACCTTTTGTAATTGGTGCTTCCTTGTCTAAATACTTCAATGCCATCAACAACCCACTCTACAGGAACCTTTTTTCTGACTTGTGTTGCCGATCCATTATATAGGCTGGTACGATCAGCATCGTTGGCAAAGGCAACCGGGGTTACGTCCTCTGTTGCAAAAATGAAAAATGCCGGAGATAAATTGCTTAATGACCAGGCATTTCCTGTTCCGAAATGTACGCCTGACAGATAATGAGAGGTTGGAATAGCGGAAGATGGTGAAGGATAATAGGTTATATTGGCATAAGCCGTCAGATCGTAAGTGCAATAAAATTCGGCATTGGCAAAATTGATGGAGTTACTATATGTAATTGTATTATCAACAGCGTTATTTAGTGCAACAACCAACTGTTTTCCGGCTTGAAGGATAATTCCACCGGGGAAATACCAAATTCCTTGTCCTGCAGGGATCCATCCTTCTGATTCATAGAAAAGTTTGCCGCCAACGTAATCGTTATTGGTTGCATGACCGTTGTATGGAAGTACCATGCCCAGACATAAGTTGTCCAGGGAAACGTTGTCGTCAGAATTATTGTACAAAATCACATATTTATCCATTGCAAAAGAACCTGACCCATCGTTTTTTTGGCATCCACCAATGTACAGCTCTTTGATAATGATTTGTGCTGCTTTTGATAGCAAAAGATCAACGGAAACTACATTCGTGGCAACCCAATTACTGGTTACCGTAAAGTTTTTAAGTCCGTTGAAATTATAAGAAATTCCACCGGACGAACGCCTTTCGGTGGCCGAGGCTTCATAAACCCCGGCGGGTACATTGAACACAGCTACTCCTTTATTGTCGGTTTCAAAAGTAAAGGCAGAGTTAGTTCCTGTGTTAGTAAGCTTTACACTTACAGCTTTGTCAACTTCATAATCGTCGGGGTAAACCAGTTGAACGGAAACCGCGTACGTTTTGTAGTCATCGTCATCCTTCTTTTGGCAGGACTGGATGGTACCCGCAAGGACGAGGATTAATAAGTAAAAGGAAAAATGTTTAATCATAGTTTCTAAAATTTATAGTGTTATTTTATTATAATTTGAGCCGTATCGATAAACCATAGTAAAATGATGGGATTTTAGTACTTCCATACAGAGAGTATTTATTTTCTGTATGGCTCGAAACATATTGCCCCATATTGTTGAAGAAATTATTGGCCTGAAATGACATGGATATTTTGTTGCCGATTTCTTTGGTCAGGCCTATGTTTGCAGAGAAATAGTCGGAGTATTTATTTGCATTGAAATAATAATTGTTATTGGTTTTCATCACCATTTTGGCCAGCTCGTTATACAAGGCTTTGTCGTTTTCTTTGGCCCACAAAAATTTTCCGGCAAAGGGTATAAGGGTATTTATGTCGTCTAAACTGACATAATACAAGGGATACATGGCTACATACTGATTCCCGGCATAAACATTGGAACTTGCACCTGACTGGAAATAATCATCTTTATTGTTGAGGACAAAACTTCTGGTTCCGCCGGAATATTCACTTAAACTTTGCGAATAATCGTAAAAACAGCTTTCCAACCGGATGGTGACAATGATTCGTATGGCCGGAATATGAGTTGTCAAAGTAACGTTCGTAGTAAGTTTTTTCGTAATACTTCCATTGGCATCGTTGTATGAGCCAACATAAAATCCTATGTATTTGTAGGGGTTTCCATCGCCCATGTTGGTCGCCGAAGCCAGGTATTTTATCATTGTTTCATCAACTCCTTTATAATAAAAATAATTTCCATCAAGTCTGACGGATGTTTTTAATGCCTGAACCTTTCCGAAATCAACCGTCCATTCAAGCCCTTTCTTTAGTACCGGAGAACCATTGGTGTAATATGAGTTGCTTTTAAAAGTATTGCGGGTGATATATGACAGTTGCTGGCTGTCGTATTGTCCGGTTTTATCCGAAACGGTCACAATGCCTGAATTTTGGTCGATCATATAGGCTCGGTTGTTTTCCGGAATTATGCAATTATTCAAAGATGTTTGGTCGGTTAACTTATAAGAAAAAGGTGTGTATGTTGTGGTCTCTTTGTAAGGATGGAATACCTTGTCGTGAAAAGCAGTCAGCGAAATTTGGGTGCTACCTAACCTTAAGTCCACCCCGATTTCAGTTTTCCGGTTTCGTTGCCATTTTAAACCAGGATTATAAATTGGTTTTTCAGGAATGGTGTAATAAGCGTAAAATACAGTTCCGTCAGCCAGAGTTCCCGGGGCGAATGATATTTTGTCGGAATATGACGGACTTGGATAGAGAATGCTTGATGAGGGTAGTTTAACGGCATCGCCCCAGCCGGCATGGAAGCTTAGCTTCTTTACAAAATCAGAGTTATCGGCAATCAGCGTATATTGCACATTCGTTCGGGGCGAAAAACTTTGTACGACTCCGTAATCAGAACCTTTAATTGAAGTAATGTCGGCGCGTACCCCGGACTGAACCTGCAATTCTTTACCCAGAACAGGGAAGCTTATTTTTTCTTCGGCATACAAAGCCAGGTTTTTTACAAATGGTTGCTTGTCGTAGCGGAACTCGCGGTAAGTTGGAGCATAACGCATATCGGCATAAGAACCCCCCTTCCCGTAATTTCCCGAATAGACAAATTCACCTCCGGCTTTGAGATCGCTGCGTACTTTTCCAAATTTTCTGAGCCAGCTGGCTTTAATTTTGCTTGAGTAAGTTACCGGCTTTTCATCGTTGTACTTTAGTTGGTACCAATATCCGGCAGGGATAAGGGTAATTGCAGCATTCGGATTTTCGTCGTACCTTGTGGCAATAAAATAACCTTCATCGGTGGTATGGATGGCTGCTGTTGCTGATGAGGCTGATTTATTGGTTTGCTCTTCCTGTTTTTTGTCGGTATAATTTACCGATCCGGAAAACTCCAGGTTCGTTATCCACGGGCGATTTAGCAACCAGTTAATGTACAGATTGCTCCGTAAAACATTGTCTTTAATTTTTTTGTAAGTCCCTGTAAAAGCATCCGGATCTGATTCCGAATTGTACCCGCCGGTATTGCCTGTAATTCCATACGTTAATTCGATAGGGCGTTTTTTTTGTCCAAAAGTATTCCGGTAAATCAGGCTCAGGTTGTTTCGGGTATACGTAGTGTATGGTGATGATCTGTCAGCAATTGATTGCGTATGTTCCACTCCGGCATTGATTAATCCCGCACTTTTTCCGAGGTCGAATCCTTTGTTGAGCGAGTAGGATTTTATTTGTGGTTTGATAATAATTTCAACTTCATATGGAGATTTCCCTTTCCGGGTTTTTATCTTAACCAATCCTGATGACAAATCGCCATGTTCAACGGATGGTAATCCCGTAACAACTTCAATGGATTCAATGTTACTAACTGCAATGTTCCGTGTTCCGATCCCCTCAATTCCATCGGTGGCATCGGTGGCGAATGCTCCGTTATTGGATAACCTTACTCCGTCAACTTCAATTGCAGTACCAAAAGTTGGTTTATCCATTTCGCTGGTGCTTTGACTTCTGAGAGCTATTCGCCGTTCTGAAATTAAATTTTTTTCACTGTTCGTTTGTGCACCGGGCAACTGCGAGAGTACATCAGCCACACCAACTGCCTGAATGTGATTTATAGCATTCCGATCGATGGTGTAAGACGTGGAAATTACGTCCGTTTTTTTTCGGGCAGTGACAACTACTTCGTCAAGCAACAAATTATCCTCTTTGAGGAAATAAACATTGTCGGGTGGCAACACCGAGAGGTCTTCAACAGTAATTGTATTTTTTGCATAGCCCAGGCAGGAAATAATCAAAGAAATTTTTCCTGAAGCTACCGAACGAATATGGAATGCCCCTTCTTCATTGGTTATTGCCCATAATCCCTGGTCTGGGATGGATACAACAGCAAATTCAACAGGAAGTTTTGAATTGTTATTAAGTACCTTTCCAGATAAATTATGCTGGGAATAAACAGATTGAAAGGTGATGAAAATTGCAAAAGTAATAATGAACAATAACCTACCCATAAAGCTGTTTTATTAAAAACTTCTATTGATGGACAATATAATATTGTTTAAATCTTAGACTGTCTTTTCATGTGTAAAGTTCGCTTGATGTGCTTAGTAATACAATCCCTTTATTTTGGTATTTCCTAAGTGCAAAATACCTATAAGTTATTACTCAGATTTTACGACCTGCATTTCAATATTTTAATAGCGTTATTAAAATGAGTCGGACAGGCTGACTCCTGTTTATATATGTGTAGTTTTTCAGGATACAATTTGTTTTTTATAATTGCTTACAGGATATTGAAACATATTGATTGTTAGTTTTATACGTATAATTGTTGGTCAAAATATTATATGGCTATTTCTAAGTAGGTATAACAAGTGAGAATCCCAACTATTAGGGATTGATACGTCTGCTTAACTGCTTTTCTTTTGTATGGTTAATACGAACACTATTCTTTTATGCAGACACAGAAAGAAGAAGTACGGAAAATCATTATAGAGGAAGCTCGCGAAGAGTTTATTCGTAGAGGTTTTAAAGATGCCTCAATGCGCACTATTGCCAAAAAATCCCGGGTTGGGCTGAGCAATATCTACAACTATTTCCGAAATAAAGATGAATTGTTCTGCGAAGTGTTAAGCCCTGTACTCCTTGCTGTTGACGAAACTATGGCCGAACACGGCAACGCTGAATACCTTTCGTCAGATATTTTTATTTCGGAAGAGTACAAACGGCACAATCTGAATCTTTTTGTCAATTTAATTGAGAAAAACAGGGTTGGCTTCAAACTATTTTTGTTTCAGGCGTCCGGTTCTTCGCTCGAAAACTTCAGGGACGATTTTACCGATCGATATAGCCAAGCTGGGATGCAATATCTGAAAGAAATGAAAAAACAATATCCGCATATCTCCGAATTTTTTATGCACACCGCCAGTTCGTGGTGGCTGACAATTATCGGAGAGATTGTTAGTCATGATCTCAATCACGAACAAATCACCCGATTCATTTCCGAATACATTGAATTTGGGGTTGCTGGTTGGAAGAAAATTATGAAAGTATAAATCAAATCTCTATCAATATGACGCACCATAATCATCATTCGCATGGACACTGTCATCATTCTGCTCCAGATAAAACAGGAGATAAAAAGCTTTTGTGGGTAACATTGCTTAATCTGTCGATAACTCTGGTACAAATTGTTGGCGGATTAATCTCAAACAGTTTGTCGTTGCTGTCGGACGCCATTCACAACTTGGGCGATTCTTCAGCCATATTTATCGCTTTCGTCGCCGGAAAAATCAGCAGAAAGAAACCTGATGAACACCGGACTTTTGGGTACAAACGAGCAGAGATTCTTGCAGCTTTGTTCAATGCAGTGGTCCTGATAGCCATTTGCATTTTCCTGTTTTTTGAAGCTTACCAACGATTTATCACTCCTGAACCCATCCAGGGAAAACTGATGCTGATTGTTGCTGGTTTTGGTTTGCTGGCCAATATAATTTCTGTGTTTATTCTTAATGATAACAAGGCCCCGAATCTGAATATAAAGGCAGCATACTTACACTTGCTGGGCGACACGCTCTCATCGGTAGCCGTTATTGCCGGCGGTATGGCTATCTGGCTGTTTGAAGTATACTGGATCGACCCGCTTATTACAGTTTTGGTTGGTGTTTTCATCATCGGGCAAACTTGGGGAGTTGTGCAACAAACCGTTAATATTCTGATGCAGTCAGTTCCGGATGGAATTCATCCCGAGGAGATAAAAAATGAGGTAGAACAAATAACAGGTATTGAAAACATACACCATTTGCATATATGGAAGCTTGATGATGATCAGGTTTTTCTGGAGGCTCATTTGAATCTTTCAGAGAACATGACGATGGCGGATGTGATGCTCATAAAGGACAAGGCCGAACATCTTATCCATGAAAAATTTGGTATCCGGCACATTACTCTTCAGCCCGGCTTTCATTGCTGCAATGGAAGCCATGAATTGATTTTGACCAAACATTAACAAATAACTCAAAAAGAATATATTGCATTAGGTTTAGTGGCAACCGAAAAGAAAATTCTTTCTACCCAATTAGCAAATAAATTGCAATTAAATCAGGAAGATAAAATGCGCACATGGATTGGGACGATACTTGAAAAGGGGATTTTAACTACACATGGAATTAAAAAAGGAACAGAATACTTGTTAAATCCTGAATTATTTGCTCATGCAAAAACTGAATATAACACCATCGTTAAAGACATTAGAACCATACAAGTTTGAAGCATTAATTATAGAAGATTTGCGATACAATGGAAAGTGCAGGATGAAAGAAATTCAATCGAGACTGAAAGAAATACCAACATCAGATATTTTAAAAGCTGTTTATAGGCTGGCAAATCGCGGCACTATTGGAAAGGAAGGGGCTGACAAATCCAGAATTTATTTTGTTGTTCAAAAAAAGCAAATTGAAAAATAAATGATTTAATCAATTAATAATCAATTACTATTAAATTTTAAAGCAAAAATCAATTAAAAGCAAATCGAAAGCAAAACAATATATATGCTAAGAAGGCTGCCATAAAGGCGCATGGGACATCGATTTTCAATTAACCACGGCAGATGCGCCATTATAAATTCTATCTTGTTCTTCTACAATACTGTAACCGCATACGCGGTAAAAAGGGGTTATGCGATTGTGATTCTACAAAACTGTAACCGCTCGGTAAGGACAAGGTGTCGTGCGGTCATGTTTCTACAATACTTAAATCGCTACGCGATAGCCAAATGAATTAAATTTAACTATACTAATAACCTGAGTTAGATCTAAATTTGAGTCTAAAATTCCAAAAAATAAAGAGGATGGTTCCAATTGAGTGCTATCTCTTTACCGTAATGACGCAAACTTTATGTTGTGATAATTGACCCTCGATCCAGTCCTATAAAACTACTCCAAATCTTCCCTTTTAAAGCGCTTTTTAGGATCCGTATCTCATTAGGGTTTCATTCGTACCGTATTCGATATTTAAAAACAAGCGAAAATGGTCGGTTTCTTCTTAAAAAGAATCCCCATCAACCAACCTGCCGATTATAATCATAAATTATATATTTCTCTTTCTGGTATGTTTTTAAGCTGTTTATATCTGTATCAAATATTCAATCACCTCTTTTCAGGCCAGAAATTTCCAGTACCGTTTAGGCATGTGCTGTTTTTGCAGTTTTGGGTTCAATCGTTCACGTATGGTGATATTCTGAGATCAATTTAAAATGTTGTGGGGACTTGATTATTTTATCCTGGCAATTACTTATTAATAAAAAAGGGCGAAACATATTTCGCCCTTTTTTATTTTAGTACTGTGACAATTACGCTGGCATATCAGGTAAAGTCCAGGGTGCGCGATAAGTATGTTTGATTAGTTCAGCTGCAAATTGTGGAGCAGGAACTGCATCAGTATATGACCTGTCGAATGTTGGGTGTCCATCATGGATGCTGAATTTATCTTCTAAAACGATCTTGATCTGTTCTGCATCAGTGATGTTGGTGAATTTCATATTTGGTCCGTCCCAATCCAGCTCTTTATTAAGCGTTGAAAGACGTACTGCCAACACACCCATCACTACCATTTCGTTGAATGGTCCTGACAAACTGAAATCGGAAGCTGTTTTAACACGGGTTGCCGGTGATTCTTTAGCTGCGCGAACCCAATCCATTTCGTGTGTAAGTGTAACACGGCGACGGAATTTTGGAGCCTCAGGTTTTTCAACTTTGCCATCAGGACGCAAGATCCATGGATTAACGCCATAACATCCGCAAACCAAAATACCTTTTGTACCATGGAAGAAGACGCAACCGCCCTGTTCATTTGGATTCTTGCCAGCTGGCCAATTGGCAGGAAGCATTGGTTTGATACCACCATCAAACCAGTATACTTCAACCTGTGGGAGTTTAACTTTCATTGCCTTTTTAGGTGTTCTGGCAGGGAAAGTCAGTTTAACAGCCTGTGCGGTCGGAGCGCAATCCTTCAATAATAAGGTTGAGTTACCTTGTGCTTTGATAGGATAACCTAATTCAAGACCAACGAATACCGGGTGAAGAATATGGCAGGCCATATCGCCCAATGCACCTGTCCCATAAGCCCACCATCCGCGCCAGTTCCATGGGTGATAGAGTGGGTTATAAGGAATTACCTTTGCAGGGCCGGTAAATAAATCCCAGTCAAGTGTATCAGGAACTGCAGGAGTTTCTTTCGGGGTGTTCAGTCCTTGTGGCCAGATAGGACGATCGGTAAATGCTTCAACTTTTGTAACTTCACCAATGGCGCCATTAGCAATCCATTCGCAGGTAAGGTTTACGCCTTCGCCAGATGAACCCTGATTACCCATTTGAGTGGCAACGTCGTGTTTTGCGGCCAGCTTGGTCAATAAGCGGGACTCATAAACTGTATGAGTAAGTGGTTTTTGGCAATAAACAGCTTTACCCATTGTGATAGCGTGAGAAGCAATAATCGCGTGGGTGTGGTCAGCAGTTGCAACCAAAACTCCGTCGATTGATTTTCCCAGCTCGTCGTACATTACTCTCCAGTCTTTGTACTTTTTAGCTTCCGGAAATTCTTTGAAGCAGCCGTCGGCGTACTTCCAGTCTACATCGCATAGACCAATGATGTTTTCAGATTTAAGGTTTTTTAAATTTCCATGTCCCATACCGCCAATCCCGACAGCGGCAATATTTAACTTATCGCTCGGTGCCCGATGTCCCAGGCCTGCAATTGTGTTTGAAGGAAGAATGGTGATTGCTGCAGCGGCTGCTGCGCTTGTCCCCAAAAACCCTCTTCTTGAAACTTTGTTGTTCTCTTTCATGGTAATGAATTAATCTTATAAAGTTTGATGGTTTGTAATTGAATGCTAAAGATATTGGTTCTCGACGATACCAGCAAATTTTCAGGTCTTTTTGTTATGCTTAAATAGAGATAAATTAGTTAATGATATTGTGCTGTTTAATTTGTTGTATTATTGATAATTGCAGGGGTATATTTTCCCCGGCACACCCTCTTTGTTTTCGTTATCTGAATAAAAAACTATATTGTACAAAGGCCTTTTCGTATATTTTAACGATTCTTAACAGAAGTTTTGAGAAAGCAAATAGACTTGACAATTTGGCTTTTGATTTAATCGTGCGAAATAACAAAACGAACCCTCTCATTTTTCAGTTATGAGAGGGTTCGTTTTGACTATTATGTATGATTAGAATTCGACTGAGTTACCTCCTTCACTGTTTTGGTTTTGATTCTCATCTCGTGTTACTTTATTTTTGAAATTATTAAGCTTGTAACTTAGGGTTAGTTGAAGTACGCGTGGCTCGCGCTGAAATTTAAATACAGAACTGAAACCTTCACCATAGCTTGTGCCTGCAAATTTCATTGTTCCAAAAATGTCTTGCATTTGCAAAGTCGCTGTAAGTTTGTTTTTAAGAAAATCTTGTTTTAAAGCAGCATTTGCAAACATCATGGCATCGCGTGTTCCCTGGGCTGAAGCTGTTGCTCCCCTGTAGATTCCGGTTAACTGTAATCGTGTGTTTTTAGCCAGTTTCATGTCTAAATTTATGCGCGAGTCAAAGTTCGTACTGTTTTGATCAATACTTACACCATTGATCGCGCCTTTGAGCCAATAGTTATAAAGTGTACCGCTTGCGATAATTCTGAATCCGGGCTTTACTTCAATGTTGGCCATCAATTCTGCGCCCAACGAATAATCATCGTTTACATTTGCGATTGTATTGACAAAGATGCCATCGGTTCCCAGTGTCTGAATCCTCGTCATCAAATTCATAGTATTTCTGTAATAACCTTCAAGTGAAATGAAAGATGTTTTTATTCGTTTCAAAATGGTAAGTTCGTACGAACCAGTGTATTCGGGTTTAAGGTCAGGATTACCTGTCCTGATGTTGTATTGATCCATGTAGGATGTAAAGGGTTCGAGACTACCGGCATCGGGGCGGTTGAGCCGTCTGCTATAGCTTGCCTGAAACTCAAAATCATTTTTTAGTTTCTGTGAAAAGTGAAGTGTCGGGAAAAAGTCGTATAAGTTGAGTTTATGAGCCGTCGGCGATTTTATACTCTCAATTTTTCTGTTGGTATATTCACCGCGCAGTCCAAGCTGGTACGAAAATCCTTCACCTGAATGTGAGAAGGTTGAATAAATAGAGTGAATATTTTGCGTGTAATCAAAAGAGCTACTAAACAATGGATTGTCAGTCCAAATATCACCATCTGGTGATTCTTCGAAATTGTAGATTTCTTTTTCTTTCTGGATTCGGGCCTGATAGCCAGCTTCAAATTTGTCTTTCTCACCGAGTGGCAAAGTATAATCAATCTTTGCGCGATACTCGTTTTCTTTTGACGTTTCATTCGTTCTGTTATAAACGACGGAATCATCCTCAATTTTTATCCAATTGTCTGTTGTATGATACCTTATCTGGTTTTCTTTGTCGTCACCACTATTCCCTGATACATAGAATAATGCCTGAAGTTCATGACCTTTTTTATCGAATTTATGCTGAAAATTCAAATCAGTACTCCAGAAATTACCCGTTCTGTTTGAACTGTTATCCTGATAACTATAAACAGGGTCTGTCCCTTTATTATCGTATTCATGTTGCTGACCGATATTTGCATTTTCATTACCGCGGGTTCCCACTGTACCGGTCATCCCAAACGAAGTTTTTTGGTTAATTGTGTAATCGAATCCTCCTTTTACACTTTTCCCTCTACGGATCATATCTCCGTCTCCTGATGTCGCCCTTGTGCTAATCGTATCAGCAGAATAGATTTCCTGTGTTGTATTACGGGTCCCCTTATTATGCATATCGGTGAAGTCGGCTCCCAAAATAAAATTCCATTTCTTATGGCGATAATTGAAGTTTAGGTCGCCACGATATTTATCATTAATTCCGGTAGTAAGGTTGGCCAATCCGCTAAACGAATCTTTCATATTCTTCTTCATCACTACATTAACAATTCCGGATGAGCCGTCGGGATCGTATTTGGCTGATGGATTGGTGATGATCTCGATGTTTTCAATATTGGTGGCAGGAATTTGGCGCAGGGCATCACTGCCTTGCAAAACACTCGGCTTGCCGTCAATCAATACGGTAAAAGAAGAACTGCCTCTTAGTGTGACATTGCCATCGAAGTCTGTTTGAACCGATGGTGTATTTTCAAGAACCTCAACGGCTGAGCCACCGGTTGCAGTAAGGTCTTGGCTTACATTTACCACCCGGCGATCTATTTTAAATTCAACACGTGATTTTTCTGCGGTGACAGTTGCTTCGCCGATTTGTTGTGTGGCAACTGATAATTCTATCTGTCCCAAATCTTTTATTGGAATTGCAGGCTTTAAAACGATATCTGGTATTGTTGTTTTCTCGAAGCCAATGAAATTGGCACGAACAAAATATTTTCCTGCCGGGAGCTTTTTAATCTCAAATGTTCCGTTGGCTTCAGTGGTGACTCCACCTACGATTGAACTGTCTAATGCCGAATATACTGCTACACTGGCAAATTCCATGGGTGTTTGTGTAGCGGCTTCGACGATCTTCCCTTTGATAGTCAGGTTTTTGGGCAGGGCAGCCTCAGTTGCTTTGTAATTTTTTGTTCCGCCATCCAGTGATGACGGTGTTTGGGCATTTAATTGAATAAAGATTACTATTAATAGAAATATAAGTGATGATACTTTTCTCATTGTTGCATTTTATTAATTCTTCCATTTGATAGATATGTGCGCCGAAGGTTTAATGCCGGATCGCATTTAATAACCTTTTTTTCTTATATGATTGAATTTGAGTAATGAGAATAAATAAATGTCGTCTTTTGCCAATACGGGATTTGCGGACTTTCGCAGCGCAGTGCAATTTCAATACATATTTATCATCAGTAAAATAAATAAATAAATCAGATGGCTTGGTATCGCTCTCGCGTCGTGTTTGCGTTGTGTTAGGTTCGTGTTGGGTTCGTACCTAATTTTGACTCGTCACCCTTTCTCCATTTCACCTTTTTTCCATTTCGCCCCATCGCCTTTTCGCCCTGTCAATTTGTCGCCCTTTCTCCCCATCGCCTTATCGCCTTGTTCCCGTTTTTGTGAATGCGACATTACTTTATTTCAAGCACTTAGATAGTTTGGTGCAGGCGTTCCCTGCGACTATTACTTTTCAGATATACAGAATTTTATAGGAAGGTGGTCACTAATGCCGCCATGATACCTCGGCCCGAGATAGGTTCTGAAAGGCTTTTTTCCCAGGTAAGTTGGATCAGGTTCCAACAAAAAATCGAAGTTGCAAATACCACATTGTTCGATCTCTATCTGTAATGTATTGTTTGAAAATAGATTATTTGAGCAGATCATTTGATCGAAAGTTTCCCATTGGCCTGCATTCCTGATAGTTCCTTCTGCATGCTTTGCCCAAAGGGTCGAAAGATTTATTAAGTAGAAAGGGTTATTATTCCCGGGATAAGGAAGCGCTTTGAGTATGGTGGTAAAGCATTTTTCTTTAGGTGAAGCATTAAAATCGCCCATCAGCAAAATATTTGTTTTCGGGTTTTTATTTAACAATGAATCAACACTATTTCTTAAAATTCGGGCAGTTATATCCCGTTTCTCCTTGGTCTCGATATAGCCGCCGCTTCTTGATGGCCAATGATTTACAAAAAAATGGATTTGCTCTTTCCCAAGTTCAGCTGTAAAATGTAGAATATCTCGTGATTTGAAACTATATTTTCCTTCATTTGAAACAGGTATAAACTCATAATCTATTGGTCTCATCCGATCTTTACGAAAAAGTAACGCGACATCAATTCCCCGGGGATCGGGTGAATCCTTATGAATTATGCCATAAGGAACTTTATTTAATGGCGTTTTGCTGATCAGTTGTTCCAGTACCCAAAGACTCTCAATTTCGGCAAGACCTATTATATCAGGGAATTGACCATTACCTGCTGTGATCAGGGTTTTATAAATCATTTTAATTTTATCCTCAAAACGTTCCCTTGTCCAATGTCTTTCGCTCATAGGCGTAAACTCTTCATCAGGTGTTATTGGATCATCCCATGTATCAAACAGGTTTTCAACATTATAGAAAATAATATTGTATTTGGTTTGTGCTTTGGCCGGCAGATTGGTTGTCGGGGAAATAGCAGCAAGAATAAGAATCCATTTCAGAACTCTTTTCATGAACTATTTTTTTGTGCTGTTCTTTTTTTCGATTCGTTCAAATGCCCCAAGATCGGGACCGTCATCACTCATTCTGCTATCATATTTTAGATCAAGAGGATATGTTTTGGCGTAGTTCGTTTTCCCGTAATCCTTGACAATCGATAACGTATCTAATTCGAAATTACCTTTATATGGATTCTTGAAACGTGGATTTACATTTCGGATAATGTCAATAAAACGGTTGGGTTCAGCAAGTTTAAAGGTATCTGAAATCTGGATAAGGCTTCTGTCGAAGAGATAATTTGCTGCTCCTTGTTTGTCCATCGAGATTGAGAGTTCGTTGATACGATTGCCTGTAATTATGCAATTTCCGAAGATAGCCTCTTTTAAATCGCCAACATATCTTGCGCCGCTATTATTGTCGACCAGGTAATTCGATACAATCAAAGTTTCGGTTGTCCGCATACCAGAGGACAATTTGTTGTAATAATTAGCAAAGGTTGTATGGTAGAATTGGTAATCCCCGCCCAGTAAAAGTGCAGTATTGTAGTATCTTACATTTGAAATAACACAATTGTAAGCGAGGATCTTTGACTTCATTGCCCAGATTCCCGACCAACTCATATTTTCGATTCGCGTATTCGAAAGCTCTAAAGATGCATACCCACTGTGCTCAATCGTTCCGACCTGTAAACCAATATTTGCATTTTTAATTTTCGCATAATTGATTCTGTTATTATGACTTCCCGAGTACAGTATGACTCCGTTCCATTGGTCAGGTGTATCATTGAATGCCGGTTCAAGACGATCTCCTTTAAATTCAACAGGTTCTCCGAATGTTCCTAAGACTTTTAATGTTCCTTTCACTTTCAAACCGGCGTTTTTATGAAAATAGACGGTAGTGCCAGGCTCAACGGTCAGCGTCTGACCTGAGTCTACAAACGCTTCATTGTATACCAGATAAGGACGATCTTTGTTCCATACCGAGGTTCGTATGTGATTGGATTTTATCATCACAAAATCCTGGCCCCAAGCCAATATCCGCACTTTCTGTTCAATATTATTTATGGTGAAAATAATTGAATCTTCGGTCACCAAAGGAATATTTCCTCCATTTTTCCCGAGTAAAGCTTCAACAAAAATGAAAATACTGTCCTGTGCCGGGATCTGAACATTGTATGATTCATTTGATGCATCACCGTTCACATTTAGGCGAAAGTCACTCTGCTTCCCTCCGGCGAGTCTGACCGATGAAATTACTAAGTTTTCATTGCTTCTGTTAATTGCCCGAAGGATTCTGGTTGGTGATCCAATTGTAGTGAGAAGCGTGTCAAAAGTAATGGTGTCTGACGAAAAATGAAGAATTGCATTTGAGGATGAGCTCATTTTCTCTTTTTCACAGGAACAAAAGAGAGAGATCATACCCCAAATTAATAATATATTTAATAAGTGCTTCATTTTTTGATTGCCAGTGTTTATGTCTGATTCATGTCGAAAGACTCTTCACCCAATTTAGCATTTCAAAGATAAAATAAATAATCAATATTCTTTAACGTTTTTTAACGATAGCGATATTTTTTTCCTGAATGAAAAGCAATCCGAGAAAAGTTATTCCTCCGTTGATAATAATTATCTCAAAACCAATCTGATATCCATTTAGCAACTGTTCCGAATATGCTTCAATCATCCATGTAATAAATGGAGAACAAATGGTGACAAGCGGTACTATACGATCTTTAACGTGTTTTTTGGTGAGTAGGCCAAACGCAAACAGTCCGAGTAAAGGGCCGTAAGTATAACCGGCAGCTTTAAAAACCGCTACTACAACACTCTGATCATTAATAAGCCGAAAGATCATGATCACAAGAAACAACAATAGCGAAAATCCGACATGCGTGCGTCGCAGTAGCAATTGCCTTCGTTCCTGGGGTCGATTTTTAATATCCAAAAAGTCAACGCAGAATGCTGTCGTTAGAGATGTAAGGGCCGAATCGGCGCTTGCATAATTGGCTGCTGTAATTCCAAGTAAGAAGAAGATTCCAATCATTATATTCATGTGGTTCATCGCAAGCATTGGAAACAGATAGTCCGATTTCGGTGGCAGCTTAATCCCGTTTACATCGGCAAAAATGTAAAGTAAGACTCCAAGCGTCAGGAACATCGCAACTACAAATACAAAAATGGCGCTGAAAGTGAGCATGTTTTTTTGTGATTCCTTCAAGCTTTTGCAGGTGAGGTTTTTTTGCATCATATCCTGATCCAGACCAACCATGACGATGGTAACAAAGATACCCGCAATAAATTGTTTGAAAAAGTATTTGCCCGACTTTATGTCCCATTCAAAGATTCTCGAATATGGATGGTCGTTTATTTTTTGAAATGTTTCTCCGGCAGACCAACCCAAACTTGAAAATATATAGTAGATGGTCAGTATCACAGCTGTAAGCAGGAAGATTGTTTGTAAAGAATCTGTCCAGATGATGGTTTTAACGCCACCTCGGTAAGTATAAACCCAGATCAGAAAAATGCTGATCAGAACCGTTAAAGCAAATGGCACACCAAGGGCATCGAAAAGTGCTAGTTGAAGTACTTCCGCGACTAAATACATTCGAAAGGCGGCGCCAATGGTCCGTGAGAGGAGAAAAAAGAAGGAGCCGGATTTATAGGAATAGAACCCAAATCGGTGTTCGAGGTAGGAGTAAATTGAGATCAGGTTGAGCTTGTAATAAACAGGTAGCAGAACGAGCGCAACAATCCAGAAACCAACAAGGTTACCCATAATAAACTGAAAATAGGTACTCGCCGAATTTCCCACTTCACCTGGTACTGAGATAAAAGTAACACCTGATATTGTGGTCCCGATCATTCCGAATGCAACGACAAACCAGGGTGATTTCCGGTTGGCTGTGAAAAAAGCATCAGTCGTTGCCGATTTGCCTGTGATATGTGCTATAATTATCAGAAGGAGAAAATACCCTCCGAGCAGTGTGGCTACGAGAATAGGATTCATTTTGCTGAATTAAAATCGGGGTACAACAAATATTTCTGGCGGATCGCTCCATAATTTGCCAGTTCAGCCTCCCACGATTTCCGTATTTCTGCTTCTTCCTTCCCTTCGAGGATAAGCTTTAAAACCTTATCGTTGCCCATCAGCTGATTAAACCATTGACTTCTTGTCAGAAATTCGTCTTTATTTTTAAATTTATGAAACCAGTCAATAAAATAGGACAAGGTGAAATGTGGCGCTTCTTTTAATTCACGAAGATCCTCGCCAAAACATTTTTTATCTTTTTGCAGTGGATTTATTTCCATTCCTTTTAGGCTTTGCGGCGTAAAAGCGAAGTTTCCGAACGATTGATCCGGAAAACCTAATACCTGAAACGGGAATTGGGTCCCGCGTCCCACACTTATGCTGGTTGCTTCAAAGAAACACAGTGACGGATATAGTCTTATAGATAAGTAATTGGGTAGATTTGGCGACGGCCTTACAGGCGGTTCGTATTTCATGGAATGGGTATAATTCGCAACTTTGATGATTTCGAGTTTTACTTTTACGTCATTTGCTAACCACTTTTCTCCGTTGATCATTTGTGCCAATTCGCCGATTGTGCAACCATGAACGACAGGAATAGGGTCCATGCCGACAAACGACCTGAACGCAGGCTGAAGAATCGGTCCGTCAATGTAATCCCCGTTTGGATTTGGGCGGTCAAGAATAAGTAGTATTACATTATTTTCGGCACAAGCTTCCATCATATAATGTAAGGTACTGATGTAAGTGTAAAATCTGCATCCAACATCCTGTATATCAAATATCACAATATCAATACCCGAAAGCTGCGCGGCACTTGCTTTCCGATTTTTTCCATAGACGGAAATAATGGGAATCCCTGTGTCCCGATCTTTCGAATTATCGATCAGTTCTCCGGCTCCTGCTTCACCCCTGAAGCCATGCTCAGGCGCGAAAATCCGTTTAATCGTTAATTTCTTTTCCAACAGGTAATCAACCAGATGTTGGTCCCCAATTCGGGAGGTTTGATTAACCACAAGCGCTAAATTCTTGCCTTTTAATTTTGAAAGATAGAGATCGGGTTGATCTGCTCCTGTTAAAATCTGGCGCTGATTTGCATAACTCGTCAGGGCAAGGCATAGAATTGAAATAATCAATGACATATGAAGCAATTGGTTTCTGATGAAAATTAAACTTCCTTGTTTTTGAATAAATTTGCCCATAGCGATTGTATGCTGATCTTTATTTTGATTATCTGCGAAAGTATTGATATGATTTAATAAATCAGAAACTTTGCATTTGTTTTTTAATAAAAAGCTATTTGGGTCGCTGTTTTGTATTGATTTCCCTATTTTTGAGCAAATTCATTTGAATACGTCAAGTAAAAAATATATATGCATAAGTTACTAGCTGTAATTATATTATCATTTTTTAGCTCATTTTTATTTGCTCAGCCGAAGATCCGCCCCCCTTTCCTTCGTTACGAAAACGATCAATGGGTGGATTCCGTTTTTAAGTCGCTGACAATTGACGAGAAAATTGGGCAGCTAATTATGGTTCCGGCATATTCCTCGAAGGGATCGGCGCATATGACGAAATTAACAAAAATGATAAGCGAGAACAAGATCGGTGGAATTATCGCGATGCAGGGAGGACCGATGCGTCATGTCAATATGGTCAATCAACTTCAGAAAATATCGAAAACGCCGCTTTTGGTTGCTATCGATGCCGAATATGGATTATCAATGCGACTGGACAGCTGTATTAAATACCCTTATGGTTTTACGATCGGGGCAATTTACAACGACTCTTTGGTTTATGATTTAGGGGCTGATTTGGGCCGACAGTGTAAACGGCTGGGCATTCACATTAATTTTGCGCCTGTTGCCGATGTGAACAGTAATCCGCTCAACCCTGTTATCGGTTTCCGATCGTATGGCGATAATCCGAAGCTGGTCTTTCAAAAAGCTGTGGCATACGGACTTGGATTGCAGTCGCAACAGGTGTTGGCCACGTTTAAACACTTTCCGGGTCATGGCGATACACAAAAGGATTCGCATTTTGCGCTTCCTGTAATTTCTCATAACAGGGCTCAGCTTGACTCAATCGAACTTGTCCCCTTCCGAAATGCGGTAAAATATGGAATAGGTGGAATTATGACTGGTCATTTAAGTGTCCCTTCATTGGATAGTAGCAGAGTAGCTGCCACGGGTTCGAAACCCATGATTCAGGATTTACTGATTGGTGAATTCGGGTTCGAAGGATTGGTGGTCACCGATGCAATGAATATGGAAGGTGCAGAAGATACTGAAGATCTTGATAGTACTGAGGTAAAGGCCTTGCTGGCCGGTAACGATTTACTCGAATTTGTGCTCAACCCCACGAAAGTTATCGGGGCAGTAAAAAAAGCGATCTCAAATGGTCAGATTTCTGTTGACGCGATTAATGCGAAGTGCAAAAAGATTCTGATGATCAAACGGTGGGCAGGGCTAAATAATTACGTTCCTGTAAAAACCAACAATCTCTACGCCGATCTTAATCAATCAGCCTATCGGATGACATTGCGGAATGTTGCCCAGCAATCACTCACTGTTCTTAAGAATGCAAATGAGCTTTTGCCATTACGACGCCTCGACACATTGAAAATTGCCACCGTCAGTATCGGTCGGGGAAATATTACAAAATTTCAACAGTCGCTTGGAAAATATACGCGGACAGATCATTTTTTCATTGCAAAAGATGCTAATGATGCAGCGATTAAAAAGCTGATGATTCAATTGAAAAAATATAATCTCGTGATAGCGGGTGTAAACAATCTTGGTAATTTTGTATCGTCGAAATATAGAATTACGAATACTCAAAAAGAAGTCGTACAGGAAGTTGCTGCAAATTGTAAATCGATCATCGTCGTTTTTGGTAATCCGTATGTACTTGATTATTTTGATGAAGTTCAACAGGCAAATGGTCTGATTGTCGCTTACCAGGAGACGCCGGAATCTCAGGATCTTGCCGGACAATTGATATTTGGTGCATTCGGGGCTAAGGGAAAACTGCCGGTTAATGTGAATGGTAATTTTCACTCGGGTGATGGATTGGTTACTTTATTCGCTGATCGGTTTAAATATACGCTTCCTGAAGAGCTGGGAGTCGACTCAACCTATTTAAAAAAAAAGATTGATTCACTTGTAAATATGGGGTTAACAGAGAAAGCTTTCCCCGGATGTGCGATTTTTTTGGCCAAAAACGGGAAGGTCTTCTTCGAAGAATCATATGGTTACCAGACTTATAGCGGAGAACAACCACTTCTTCAGGATAATCTGTTCGATTTTGCCTCATTGACTAAAATCATGGCGCCGGTACCCGCTTTAATGAGGTTAACTGATCAGAAAAAGCTCGCTGTCAATAAAAAGATGAGTGATTACTGGACCGACTGGAAGGGGAGCAATAAACAAGGGCTTATCGTGGCAGATGTACTTTCGCATCAGGCACGTCTTAAAACGGGAATTCCGTTTTGGTTACAAACTGTTGATAAAAGCGGAAATTATAAAACGGGATTCTACTCTAAAGATTCGACAGAGAAGTATTCGCTTAGGGTGAGCAAAGATCTGTATCTTTTAAATAGTTTTCGCGACTCTGTTTATGCTTCTATTAAAAAATCGGCCTTATTGAAAAGGAAGCGTTACGTTTATTCTGATTTGGGATTTATCATTTTCCCGCGTATTATCGAGTCATTAAGTCAAATGGATTATGAATCATATCTTAAGGATAACTTCTATCGTCCGCTTGGAGCCTACACGCTTACTTATCGGCCTTATTTATATCAGCCAATCGAAAACATCGATCCTACTGAATTCGATGATTCATTTCGTAAAGAACAGTTGCAAGGATTTGTGCATGACGAAGCTGCCGCCGTTCTTGGCGGAATTTCCGGCAATGCAGGTTTATTCGGGACGATTAATGATGCGGCAAAAATGATGCAGATGTATCTGAATTATGGCTATTATGGCGGCGATCAATATATCTCGGAGGCAACAATGAAAGAGTGGACACGGCGTCATTTCGAACAACTGGATAACAGGCGCGGATATGGATTTGATAAACCCTATCCACGAAATAATCTAAGACGAATTGGTGAAGCCTATCCTGCGCCAATGGCCAGCGATGCGAGCTTTGGCCACAGTGGTTTTACAGGAACATTCGCCTGGGCAGACCCCGCAACCGGGATGCTTTTTTTATTCTTTTCGAACAGGGTTTATCCAACGCGTATGAATAATACAATCAACCATTTAAAACTTAGGGAGTTGATCCAGGAAGCCGCATATGAAATTCTGCAAAAAGCAGATAAAGCAAAAGGACGATAGCGCCTGATGGAGAGAAAACGGGCAAGGATTAAAAATAGCACGGCTTCTAAATATTATTTTATAATAATCGCATAGAAATAAACAATTCTATTGTCCCGAATATAAGTTTGGCAACCTATCTCGTACGATAGGTTATACAATTGATTGGCATAACTCTTGAAGGTAATTAGAAACGATTTTGCTATAGATAATCGGAAAGGCAAAATTACGTATTCCTATAATTGAGGTTTCCCCAAAATAGCAAAACAAAAAATGCCACCAATGCACAAAATACCACCAAAGTTAAAGTATTAAATTGAGCTAATGGCGGGTTTTTGCGACTTGGAGATTTGGTGGCAAGAAAAAGCTTTTCAGGTTCAAATATCTGAAACAAGGAATACGATATTTTATAGTTCTCATTGCTTATGCGCTGCAAAACAATATTTCTGACGTGACATGTTGTAAAACACCTTTCGCAGGCAGGCCGGGGAGTGATTCTGTTCCTGATTCAATAATTTGAAATACAGCGACTTGCTTTTATGCTGATAATCTCTAATTGTTAATAATCCTAAATTTCAGTTTTTTATAGGGAAAGCTGTTAAATTTCAGTTACAATATTGAATATTTAATGTTAATTTTCGGCGTGTCCAGGTTGATTAACGTCTTTAAGATTGTGTATTAATTATTAACTTTTTAAATCTTTTCACTATGACTAAAAAAATAACCTTTAATGAGCTTCGTGATATAAAGGATCATTTACCTCACGGTTCAATGCAGCGAATCGCTCAGGAGCTTGGCATCGATGTTGAAACCGTGAGGAATTATTTTGGCGCAACGCATTATGAAAAAGGGACATGTGTCGGGATGCATATTGAGCAGGGACCGCAGGGCGGGATTATTTTACTCGACGACACAACAATCTTGGAAAAAGCCCAGGAAATACTCGAACACAAGTAATTAATACATCAATATAAACTTTTAAACTGCCCCGTTCTAGGGGCAGTCTCTTTTTATAAAATACGCTCATAAAACGAGCATGTTCGTTAAACACATACACGGATGAAAATTTCACATGCGAGTTACATCCGACTATTAAAAACAAACTATTTACGGATGAAGAAACTGATTTTGATTTGTATTGTAATATCCGTTACGACAAGCGGATTTTCTCAGAAGGGAATGAGGTCGCTCCTGAATGGAAAAGATCTCAAAGGTTGGAACACTTACATCGGTCCGAAAGAAAAGGGTGGTTCGCCTGTCGGACTGAATGTCGATCCGCTGAAAATTTTCTCGGTCGTTAAGTTGGATGGCGCCAAGGTTTTACGTATTTCCGGTGAGGAGAATGCTTCTATTGCTACCGAAAAGGAGTACGAAAACTACCATATACGAATGATATTTAAATGGGGAGATAAAGCTTCCAAACAACTCAATTCGGGATTGCTTTACCATAGTTATGGCGAATTTGGTGCCGGACTGGATGTGTGGATGTCATCACACGAATTTCAGCTGTGTACGGGCAAAATGGGCGATTCATATTGCATGGGTAAAAGCTACTTCGAAATTCCTGCCGTAAAAAGTGACGATGGTAAATCGTATACTTATTCTCCAACCGGCGAAAAAACAACTTTTGGACAGGGGCAGACAGCGCCGATAGCCGGGAAGAGTGCTGATTACGAAAATCCTAAAGGCGAATGGAACGTGATCGATTTATATTGTCTCGGCCGCACTTCAGTCCATGTTGTAAACGGGAAAGTGAATATGATCAATTATAATTCGGGTAAAATCGAAAATGGCGAGGTGCAGCCCCTTACTAAAGGTAAAATTCAAATCCAGTCCGAAGGAGGAGAATTGTTTGTGAAAACACTTGGAATTGAGCCTATTAAAGCGATCCCTGTCGGGCTGCTTCAGTAGCACAACGAATTGACCGCAACCGGTCGCGGTCACTGTTGATAAAATGTCTCAATTCCTTCTGTACATATGAGAGGAATTGAGACATTATCTTTGGTGCAATCCCTTAATATTTATCCGGTAAACAAATTATACAATTATGGGTTGGAGTAAAAGCAAGGTTTAAAACTTCCAATACGCATCCCTGAAGGCGACTTGTTTTTCAGTGCTTCTGCCGTGTGTAGAGATTTTGCATTGAATAACAAGGGGTTGTGAATTTGGATCGGGCAGAATTAAATTTTCCGGAAAAAAAGTGGGTGTTTTTCTCCGAAAAGTTTGGAGCGAATTAAAAAAGGTCTATCTTTGCAACACTTTTGAACAAAGCAGTTACTGTTAAGTTAAAAGTAAAAGGGAGCTTAGCTCAGTTGGTTCAGAGCATCTGCCTTACAAGCAGAGGGTCGATGGTTCGAACCCATCAGTTCCCACCCTAAAAGCCAGATAGTTGCTACGGTAATCTATCTGGCTTTTTTCTTTTGGTGTAGGCTAACCAGTTCCTCAAATCAATTCAGATCAAGACAAAATATGGATCAAGCTGAAAAGTTGGGGGAGCCTTTGTGACGTTTATAATTAGATGCAATACTCATAACAAAAGCGTTCTTCTTTTGCAGTAAAAGTATCTACGTTATCCGCAATAATCTCATTTTGCACCTTGCTTTTCATATTATTCCGACATTAAACAATACAAATACAAGAGGTAAACGCCTAAAAATCACATTATATGGCAACAAAATACCGCATATTGAAATTTAGTTTATCTATTTAATAGACGCAATAAAAAACCTCATGCGGTATTGCTTCGTATGAGGTTTTTTATTGATAAAATGTTTTAAATTTAATCTTTACCTTTTGATAATCGTTTTGCACGCTTGAGATCCTCTTCCAGCTCCCTCAGACTATTTGATTTTTCAGTCAGTCTTTGCTCTTCCTTATACTTCTCATATTCCTTATTCGCTTTTTTCATAGCAAGATCATGGGATATTTTTCCTGAGTGAGTCAGTATATTGCGCTCATTCATTGTTAGTATCATTCCAAGTCGACTAATCCAATCTTTCATATACATAGGCTTGTGCGCCAATGCCTGAGATTCTGCAAAGGCCAAATATTGTTCCACCAATAGTTTTAATGCCGCAACTTCAGCCTCATTGAGATAGTTTTTTGCAATTTCAGCGTCAGTTTTACGAACTTTATTTGGAATGTCGGTAGAGGTCAACCCCATTTGAGGGCTTTGTGCGTTCGCTCGGTGATAAATTAATTCTGCGGCTGTTTGCCCGCTAATCGCCCATAAAAATTTATTTTGAACCTCTTGAAAAAACTTTTGGGTCATGGTAGAGGACGGATCGTAATCGATGCTTGTTGCATAAATATCCTTCACCTGCTGGTAAAATACCTTCTCTGATATACGTATCTCACGTATTCTATCAAGTAATTCACGAAAGTAATTCATTGAATTACCTGTTTTGAATCGTTCGTCGTTAAGAGTGAACCCCTTGATGATATGCTCCCTTAATCTTTGGGTAGCCCAAATTCGGAATTGAGTACCCTGGGGGGATTTAACGCGGTAACCTACAGAAATTATCACGTCCAGATTATAGAAACTAACCGGACGATCGGACCCACTAATGTGCAAAATTTGCACATTGCTTTCTTCTTTTAGTTCTCCTTCTTCAAAAATGTTATTTATGTGTTTGGTAATCACGCTTCGTTCTTTCTGGAAAAGTTCGCTGATTTGCGATTGTGTGAGCCAGACCGTTTCACCATCAATTGTAACATCAATTTTAATGCTCCCATCTTGGTTTTGGTAAAGAATTAATTCGCTGTTATTTTCCATGACTAAGGCGGTATTTTTTTATTTCATTGTAAATATAAATATATTGTTTCGATTACCTGGTGAAAATACCTTTTTGTTTTTCATCTGTCCCCGCCCTAATCTTGCCGTTTTTTAGTTTGAAAAGTTGCATCTGCTTAATGCAAGCAAATTTGCGACAGTTAAAAAAAGTTTTCAATTTCAGGTTTTATGAGGTTTATGACGATAAAAAAACCTCTTCATTTTGCGTTGAAGGGCATTTTAGTAAGTACCTGTAATATCAAAAAAGATTGTCAACAGAATTTTTTACCGCGTATGCGGGATTGCAGAAAAACAAGATAGAATTACAGGACGCATCTGCCGTAGTTAATTGAAAATCGATGTTCTATGCGCCTTTATTGCGAAACCTCTGCCAGGAAAAAAGTTTAACCGAAACGCAGTACCGGAGATCTGTGACTTTGATGTTTCTACAATACCGCACATGCGGTATTAATCGCTACACGATAGTTTGATAACACGCTTTTGTCTGGTTATTTCGGTTAGCTCTTTCGCGGCCTTCTGTGATGCCCCTCGTTTGTAACCTACTCTTTATACACAAATCATGATTTGCTTTCTATGTGAACAATTTGTTTTTTAAGGTCAGATAGCCTGCTCCGATCCATCGGAGAAATCCCTGGTTTAATACGTGTTTCTTTTAAATTAGTGGATATACAAAGAGAATAAACATCAAATTATTGGATCAACCCGAATACAATGTCTTAAAAAAACATTATTTTTTAAAAAAAAACATTAGTACAAATAGAGATAAATACATTATAAAGTTCCTAAAGAAACGTAGATTTCGCGACTACCCAGCTTTCCTCTCAGCAACGTAGTTGCTATATCTTTGTAGATAAATACA
>JAATGF010000117.1 GCA_015654795.1 Bacteroidales bacterium | reverse complement strand
CGTTGTCGGATTGTCAAAGACCGTTTGCGTTGCCACAAGTTTGGGTTCGATGATCTGATCATGGAACTTGCCTGTGGGTTACACAATTTTAGAATCACACTGAAAAATAACACCTTATAAAATTAATCTATATAAAGTCTAATAGATAATTGTGGATGTCAATTGAGCAAGTTGTCGCCATTTTGTTCTGTCGCTCCATTGCGGGTTCGTTATATCTAACTATCAATCATTATATTATTGCCTCGTTTCCCTGTTCAACTTTCGCAAATATGCTATTATTTTATTTCCGGCGCTTATGTCAAATAATGCCCGATGGTTTATCCAAAGAAAAATTTCCTGGAATTTATTGACGTAAACATACATCATATTAATATTTGACGTATGTTTACGACAATAAAAAATAAAAGAGATGGTTGTATCAAAAACAGAACTTTTCGACGATGAACTTCAGGAGAGGGCTAATCTGTTTAAAGCGCTTGCTCATCCCGCACGGTTGCAGATTTTGCAATTTCTGGCGCAATCAAAAACATGTATAACAGGCGACATTTCAGAACATTTCCCGCTATGCCGCACCACGGTTAATCAGCATCTGAAGGAACTAAAGGATGCAGGACTCATCTGCGGACATCAGGAAGGTGCAAAAATAGTTTATTGTCTTGATATGGAGAAGGTGAAGGAGATGGAAAGAATCCTGACCGGACTACGGAATGAAATGCATCTTCCGTCTGATTTTTGCTGCGCTTTAGAAAACTCAGCAAATAACTAAAATCAAATATTATACCATGTATGGAAAGAGATGAAGCATTATCCTTATTAAAAACGGATAACCAATCCAATGAATTCTATAAACTTATTAGTTTATCAAACCAGCAAAGCAGAAAACAATTTGGAGATAAGGGTCTCGTTTTTGCCCAAATTGGCATGAATGCTGAACCGTGTTCAAAAAATTGCCGATTCTGTTCTATGGGTTCATCTCATTATTCAGTTGAAGAGAGATGGCAAAAAGGAACTGACGAGATAATCCCTGAAGTTCAACAACTCTTGAGTGAAGGGATGAATGATTTTTTTCTGATGACTACAGCCGATTATCCAATCAAAAAATTTATTGAAATATCAACCGAAGTCAGAAAACACTTGCCAGGTCAAGTCCGGTTTGTTGCAAATATCGGTGACTTTGACCTTGAAACGGCAAAAGAATTTAAAGCGATAGGAATTACCGGGGCCTACCATATCAAACGCTTCAGGGAAGGAATTGATACTTTGATTAATCCTGAAATTCGGGAAAAAACCATCGAAAATATTATTAATGCCGGGCTTGAACTTTACTACTGCATTGAGCCGGTTGGCCCGGAACATAGCTATGATGAAATTCTGGATTTAATCTATTTTGCCAAACAATTTCCGATTGATGCAATGGCTGTTATGCGAAGAATTGCAGTTCCCGGAACTCCCATGTTCAGTAGAGGACAAATCAATGCCATGGAATTAACCAAAATTGTGGCCGTGACTAACCTGATCATTAAGCCAACACGTTCGATGAATGTTCACGAACCAACCCAAATGAGTTTGCTGGCAGGCGTAAACCAGTTGTATGCCGAGGTCGGCGCAAATCCCCGGGATACCAGTTCTGATACAAAAGACGGGCGAGGTTTTACTCCAACAATGGCCTGGCAAATGTTAGCTGAAGCTGGCTATTTTCCTGAAACCAATTAACCTTTATACAGAAATCTTTTAAATTATAAACCATGAATAAGGCAGAAGAATCATTAGGACATTTTACTTGCGGTAATAGTTGCGCCCAGTCAATTCTGATGACATTTGGTAAAGATTATTTCAAAAATGCAGAAGATGCAGCCAGGCTTGCCGCAGGTTTTGAAGCTGGCCTCGCTTTCAGAGGTGAAGTTTGTGGAGCCGTATCCGGAGGAATGATGGTTATTGGTTTAAAATACGGCCATTCAGGTCCTGCGGATGAACTGGCAAAAGAACGGTTGTATAAACTTACCAATGAGTTTTTGACCGACTTCGAAAGCAAATGCGGTTCAACGTCATGCAATAAGTTGCTGAATGTTGACATCAGTACTCAGGAAGGTATAAGCGAAGCGGTTAACAATAATTCATTCGGCACAATTTGTCCGAACGC
Organism: Bacteroidales bacterium; assembly: GCA_015654795.1. Classification (GTDB taxonomy): domain Bacteria; phylum Bacteroidota; class Bacteroidia; order Bacteroidales; family Prolixibacteraceae; genus JAAFHB01. The sequence continues at coordinate 5,533 of JAATGF010000117.1, read as the reverse complement.
CATTAAAACATCATCCCAAATACTGGAGAAGATATTTGAAGAAAATCGGTAATTGCCAAATCATTTCAGATTTTTATTTCCATGAAATAGTCATGATTGAGAAAACACAAACAGAAAATGAGAATATCATCATCCTGCATGTGCCGGATTCCATTTGACTTTAAAAAAACAAGCTATTCACAAATGAAACAAGTATTATCAGTTTTTCTTTCCTTTTTTATCGTTTTTACTTTGAATGCGCAGGTTCAAAAAACCAACTTGCGTGGGAAAATTCTGGATTCAGATAATCATATACTTCCGGGAGCGAGTGTAATTATTGTAGGGACAAATTCAGGAGTCAATGCCAACGAAGCAGGAGAATATCTGTTTGATTATCTTCCGGCAGGTAAAATAACCGTTCAGGCTTCGTTTGTGGGTTTTAAAACCAAAACTGTTGATTTTGAGATCCAGCCCGGGCAAAACGATCTGAACTTCACTTTTGATAAAGAAGAGATTAAACTTGAAGCTGTAACTGTAACATCGCAAAATCGTGAACAGCAGATTATTGATGTTCCCATTACCATGAAAGTGATTGATGCACGTTTCATGGAGGACAATAACATTACCCAGCTTGACCAGCTATCGGAGTTTGTTCCGGGCTTGCAAATCAGGATGCAGGGAGCTGACCGTCCGAGTTTTGTAATTCGCGGACTTACCAGTGATGAAGTAAGCCCTACTGCCCAACCTCGTGTTTCTGTATTCTACAATAACGTTCCCATCAGTCGCACGAGCGGCGCGGCTGTCGAATTGTTTGATATGCAACAAATCGATGTACTAAAAGGTCCTCAGGGAACACTGTTTGGGCGCAGTGCACAAATAGGAGCCATCCACTATATCAGTAAAAAGCCAACCAATGATTTTGGTGGATTTGTTACTGCCGGCGTGGGAAATTTCAATCAAAGAGAGCTTAACGGAGCGATAAATATTCCAATCGTAAAAAACAAATTACTGGTCCGTGCCGCAGGGGATTACGATTACCACGATGGTTATATCAGAAATACCTTTGGAGGAAACTTAAATGGAAAAAATACCATTGCAGGAAGGTTTTCGGCCAGTTATTTGCCATCTGTAAAAGATAAAATTGATTTGGTCGTAAACTATCAAAAGGATGATGATCAGGGATTGGGCTTTATGAGTATGAGCTATCCTAACACTGAAGGAAGTAAAAATCCTTTTGACTATGTTGCGTCTCTCGAACAGGGAAAAAACCTTGGAGTTCAGAGAGATATTTTTGATGCAACCTTATCGGCAAAGCACTATGTCAATGAAAATAATTACTGGACATCAATAAGTTCGTACCGTAAAATTGGCGCTTATTCGCGTTGGGATGGTGACGGAACCGCAGCGGCGGCCATTGATATGAGTGAAGATGACGGTGCCCGGCAGTTTTACCAGGAAATCAGGTACAACTATTCGATAAAAAATAAACTGAACGGAAGTATTGGCGGAAGCTACTGGAATGAAAAGGCAAGTCAGAACTATTGGTTCTCGCCTAACGACCAAAATATGGTACATTTGTTTTTAAATACCGATTACCTGGTTACTCCTGATGGCCAACCTTATCCGATGACCAGCCTTCCGCCTGATCCCCAATTGGGTCCTTTGGGCGGGGCTCCTTTGGGAACAAACCATCAGGAAGAAAACAACAGCAATGCAATTAATCAGGCGCTTGAGGGCTTTGCCGATGCCAGTTATCAGCTGACTGACAGATTAGGCTTTACAGGCGGTGTACGTATTATCAGCGAATGGTTTAATCTGACCAGTTCTGCGCAAATGACAGGAGGAGACCCTTCAACGCTTGGATTCCTATCGGGCAACTACCCCAACCTATTTTTTAAAATCAGCAACGAGAAAGAAATTACAGAATCATCACTTGCTTTTACCTGGCGCGGAGGTTTAAAATATGCTTTTAACGAGAATTCCAGTCTTTTTGCCGGGTACTCAAAAGGTCGTCGCCCGAAAGTCCTTCAATTTACTTCGGCAGGCGAAGAACAGATTCTTGCTGCCGAAACGGTTAATAGCTTCGACCTGGGATTTAAAATTGCTGTAAATCAACGTATGTGGTTCGATTTTGGAGCTTTTTACCACGATTATTTGAATTTCCAGACCTCAGCATGGGTAGCTGATCCAAGCACAGGCGAATTCAATTATTTGGTGAAAGATGGAGGAAAAGCATCGGCTTATGGCGCTGAGGCTAATTTCAGGTATGCCGTTTTAAAGGGATTACAATTTTTTGGAAACTATGCTTACATACATGCCCGTTTTGCTGACAACGATGTGGATGGGGTGAAACAGGAATATGCCAACAACCGGTTCAGGCTTATACCCGATCACAGTTTTGCCTTTGGCCTGAATGCGCGGGGAGAAATTGCCAAAGACATTTATCTATTCGGAATCCCTTCCTATTCATACAAAACCAGGATATTTTTTGAGGATGCCAATACTCCCGGATTGGAACAGGCTGCTTATGGGCTGCTGAATTTCAGGGGAGGAATTGAATTGGCTGATCAAAAGATTACACTTGCATTTTGGGGGAATAACCTGCTGAATGAAGAATATATAGTTAGTGCCGGGAATACTGGTAGTTTATTTGGCGATCCAACCCAAATACCGGGTGCTCCCCGAATGTTTGGAACAACCATAAACTGGAAGTTTTAATCGCAAAGCCGAAAGAAACATCGGTGTTAAATTGTAAAGATTAATAAAAACGAAGATTATCAAACGACTAAAAAATGCGACTATCAAAAGAATTTAAAGGTGAAACACTTGGTACTTTTTTGCTGGTGTTGTTCGGATGTGGATCAGTAGCAGTATCAGTGCTTTTTAATGCCCATCAGGGTTTGATGCAAATTGCGCTGGCCTGGGGAATAGGCGTTACGCTTGCTATTTACCTGACCAGGCATTTGTCATGTGCACACCTTAATCCGGCAGTAACGGTCGCCATGGTTATGAGCAAACGGATGTCGGCCCGAAAATTGCCTGTTTATCTTAGCGCACAATTTTTAGGGGCCTTTATTGCCGGAATAGCTATCTATGCATTGTTTTCGCCATCAATCTCTGCTTTCGAAAGTACGCACAGCATTATCCGGGGATCGGTTGAATCGGTACAAACGGCTAAAATGTTTGGAGAATATTATTCTGCACCTGGCAGTACAGCTGTTGTTTCTTTGCCACTTGCCATTGGGGCTGAAGCTTTTGGTACTTTTTTGCTGGTATTGATGATCTTTGCCCTTACTGAAGGTTGTAATGTGGGGCGTCCGCACGATGCGATGGCTCCGTTGTTCATCGGGCTGACAGTTAGCTCAATTATTTGTCTTGTTGCACCTTTGACCCAGGCAGGACTAAATCCTGCACGCGATTTTGGACCCAGGATGGTTGCATGGGCAACAGGATGGGGATCCGCTGCCTTTCCGGATCAGAGCGGAGGTTTTTTCTTAGTTTATATATTAGGCCCAATCGTTGGTGGAATATTGGCTTCCTTATTTTTTATGTATGCTTTTGAACCAACCATGAAACGTTCATCTGAAAAGTGCGATTGTGAAAATGATATATCCATAAATCAATAAAAATTAGTAGTTATGAAAAAGACACGACTTATTCTGGTAGGAGGGTTCCTCGGCGCGGGAAAGACAACCATGTTATGGGAAGCTGCGCGCAGGATCATGAACAAAGGACAACGCGTAGGACTGATCACAAATGACCAGGCTCCTGATCTCGTTGATACAGCAATTCTTTTGCGCAACGAAGTAAAGGTTGCAGAAGTTAGCGGTAGTTGCTTCTGCTGCAATTTCAAAGGACTGATCAGCGCTATGCAACAGGTTCGCGATGAAGCAAATGCCGATATCATAATTGCAGAACCGGTTGGCAGTTGTACTGATTTATCAGCCACTATTGTTCAGCCACTCAAGGAAAACATGGGGCGCGAGCTTTTGGTGAGTCCCCTTTCGGTAATGGCTGATCCTGCTCACCTTACCGATATTATGAACGGAGGAACGGCAGGATTACATCCCAGCGCAGCTTACATCTTTCGGAAACAATTGGAAGAAAGCGATATTATCCTGATCAGTAAAGCGGATCTTCTTAAGACAGATGATCTGGTTTTACTGAAAGAAAAGGTAAAACTAAATTTCCCTGATGCCGAAGTGATGACAGTAAGTGCAATCACCGGTGAAGGAATTGAAGAATGGTTGAAGGAAGTAATGAACCGCATTGATGCCGGTCAGCGATTGGCATCAGTCGATTACGACATCTATGCCGAAGGCGAAGCTGTTCTTGGCTGGCTGAACAGTAACATCGAACTGAGTGGCGAACAGACAGATTGGGATGCTTTTGCCCGTGATCTCTTACATGACTTGAGTCAACAATTCGATAGTCGCAAGGCATCAGTTGGTCATGTCAAGATTATTCTTGAAGCCGGCGACAACTATTTAACAGGTAATTTAACAGGCAAGAGCGACACTTTGAATTTCCGCGGGTCGGCAAGAACGGGCAATCATGCCAGATTGACGTTGAATGCCCGTGTGGAGATGAGTCCGGAAGCATTGGAACAGATTGTGCGTGAGACACTCGGTGTCAATGCAAAGGGAGAACTTAAATTGAAAATTGTTTCATTGCGCTGCCTAAGTCCAGGCCGACCTAATCCTACTTACCGTTTCGATCGCATTGTTTCAATCGGTTAATGTTGACAAAATATAGCAGCAATCATAATGCTGCATCTGTCTTTCTGTCGATATAAATAGCGCGCCTGCTTCTACTTCCTGTTTTTGAATTTTAAATTGAAAGTAGTTTGGGTGTATTTGAACATGGATACCAGTTTCATGGAGGTCAGGAAATTAGATTACGGACACTACATACCCATGAAATTGTCACCGGAAAAAGGAACCCGAAGTTGGTACGAGGAAGGTACGGAGTTGGTACGGACCAGATACGGAGGAAGTGGAGTGCCTTTATCGATACGATAAAGGTAGTAAGGATTGGGGTCATTCAGATCAATATAAACTGAGAGGCCACCAGAGACCGCGACAGGCCACGAAAGCGTTAACTGATAAACAGGCGATTGGCGATGGGAAGAAAAGGCGAAAGGGAGAGAGCGATGTGGAGAAAAGGCGACAATTAGTGTTGTGTTTTTCATTATTTGTGCCGGATGCTTAAGAAAATATAATCATACTAATCTGAGTTCGAAATAAAAAAGTGCCGAAATAAGCCTTGCAAACTTTATTTCCGGATTATTAGCATATTCATCTCTTTCGACAAAAACCATTAATAATATAATTAATAATATAATACAGGTTGCAGAACCGGCATTCAGCGAGCATATCTTATTAACAACATGAAATAAGGTTAGGGATTGAGAAGGATAATCTCTGCTACTGAGTCCTCTCGATTTTGGAATCGAACTTCAAAACTGATAACGGGTGTACGACAAAATTCATAGTAACGGATCAAGAGAGAATTCCGGGGGAAGATATTTTAAGAATGTATAATAAATGGATTT
>JAATGF010000156.1 GCA_015654795.1 Bacteroidales bacterium | reverse complement strand
TATTGTGGCGATTGTTTCTTCAGAAATGTTTGGTGAACGGGAGATAAGAAAGTGAACGTGTTCCGGATTCGCATAAATAGCGTAGAGGTGACTTTCATTGTTTTTAACTATTCCGGTTATGTATTTTTCAATACGCTCCCTGTACGGATCAACAATCAAAGGCAATCGGCGTAAAGTGGTGAACACAAAATGTGTATAAAGGTTATTGTATTCAACTTTCATAAATAAGGGAATTAGGTTGAGGTCTATTATTTATTCCATTTCTACTGAGGTTTTTTTCTTTAAAAATAAGGTTTTTTTAAGACATTGTATTCGTGTTAATCCGATAATTTGATGCTTGTTCTATGTGGTCCTCCTAATCTTTTGCTGGTTTTTCAACAGCCCTATTTAATTTGGGCTCTTTGAGTTTCTGCTATTTTGCACTTACCCATTTTGAAAATTCTTTATCTAAGAGTTCATGCTCAATATATAGTCACTTTTCAATTTCTTTCTTCGATTCAATGATTTCTTTCCTTTGTTCCTCTGTCAGCGCGATAATGGCCTTCTCTAACTTGTCTCGTTTAATCGTCCCTTTTTTCCCGTATTGTTCGTCAAGAAACTGGTCAAGAGATTTTAAATCACTATTTTGTTTCATATTCGCCTTCTATTTTGATTGCTTCTTCAGATAAGTCAAGTCTTAACTCGTTTTCAAATTCCTCGCGTTTTGGCGTTCCTGGTTTGCCAATATGTTTGTCCAGCATTTCTTCCAAACTATATGTCTTAAGTGGCTTATCTTCCATTGCCTGAAATTTTTAAGTCATATTTTTAAATATAGAACAAAAATAAATGTTTCTTTATTGTGAAACAAATAGTGTCTTATTATAGTTTCTTAAATCTGGCAGAAACGCATAAATCTATGCAATCTATAATTTCTATCCCATTTACAAAGACCTGTTTGAGTCTCACCCAATATGCGTCAGGTTTTTACCCAGTAACATTGTAATTAACTGTTCGCGGTAGGCCTCCGAAACCACGAGTTTGTGTTTGCCGATAATCGCCATATTCCCTTCGATATGATCGATTTTCTGAAGATTGATAATTATTGAGCGGTGTATTTTCAGAAAGGAGTGCCCTTTCAGTTTCTCTTCCCAGCTTTTCAGCGTTTCGTGTGCAATCAGTTTTTTATCTGTGCAGCAGACTGTTGTATAATCGCCACACGATTCTACATATAAAAGTTCATCAAGGTCAATCTGGTAGAGCCGCTTATCTGCTTTTATCGTAATTTTGTGCGATTGTCCATTTAGCGACCTCGGAATTAGCCTTTCCTTTGCTTTGTTCACCGCTTTGTAAAACCGTTCAAATGAGAATGGTTTTAACAGGTAATCGACCACTTCGAGATCGAAGCCTTCGACTGCATATTGCGGATAGGCCGTTGTGATAATGACAAGTGGCGGTTTTACAAGCGTGCGCAGAAAACTGATGCCAGACATCCCCGGAAGGTTGATATCCAAAAAGATAAGATCGACACTGTTTTTATCAAGGAATGACTGCGCCGAGAATGGGTCTTCAAACGAACCACACCACGCGAGATCGGGGCATTGCGAAATATTTCGCTGCAGGATTTCTCGTGCAGCAGGCTCATCTTCAATAACAATACATTTAATTGTCATAGTTCTCAGTCTAAATTGATCCTCATATCAACTTTGAATAGATCTGCCTCCTCAGTAAACGTAAGCAGGTGTTTATTGGGATACAACAAATTTAATCTTTTTTCTACGTTTTTAATCCCAATGCCACCCTGCTCCGGATTAACCATATTTTCACGCCGGGCTATTGGGTTTATTGTTCTGAAGCGGAGTTGATGATCCGAATATTGAATATCAATCTGAATGGTTCCCCTGCTTTTTCCGATTCCATGCTTAAAACAATTTTCAGCAAGCGGAAGCAATAACAGAGGTGCAATACCCGCACCTTTAAATTCCCCTTCAATATTCAGTACGATTTCTGTAATATCCTTATTGATACGTTCTTTTTGCAGCTCTACATAGATTTTAATAATCTCCACCTCTTTCTCCAGTTCTATTTTCTCGCTCGACGTATCGTATAAAACATATCTCAGAAAATCGGATAGCTGAAGAATCACATCTTTGGTGCGGTCATCTCCTTTTACAGCAAGGGCATAAATCGTATTCAGATTGTTGAACAGGAAGTGGGGATTGATCTGTGCCTTGAGGGCTGACAATTCGTGACGGGCCTGTTCGCGGTTTTCGATCAGCATCAGCCAATATTGCCAGAGCAGGGAAACAATTGTTGTAATTGCCATATAACCAATTATTATGAGGATCAGTTCCCAGACTTTAAACCACGAAATGTAGAAAAGTTGCGGGAATAGCTGGTCGATCAGCAAATCGAATAACGCGTAATTTATCGCTCCTGCGGCAATGGCCAATCCAAGTGCGGAAATCAGGTAAAGGCCAAACTTACCCTGCGGAAAATATCGCTTAATCAGCAGATTAATATTCAGATAGACTGCCGCAATTATTGTGATATGAAAGATAAGCACGTAAAGGAAGTTATCGAGAAAATAGCCTAAAATAATTGCGAATACGGTTGCCTGGTCGGTGTTAAAGAATACCGATAGGATTCCCCATGAAATTACAATAAAAAATATCGAAGTTACTCCCCATTTTATCTTTCGGCCGATCCCCTTCACTAACCATATAAATGGCAATAGAATAAAGAGAAGAATAATATTGCTGATGTAAAAAACATTCCACCACGTCAGATCAAAGCCGTCTAATGAATAGGCCGATTCAATGCCGCGACTGAAAAATGAATTAAATACATTGAAGGAGACAATCCAAAACAATAAATGCAGTGCCGCAACAAATTGGCTTTTATATTTTAGATCTTTCATAACATTCTTAATTTAAGCTGGTTAATTCTAATTTAGCTTTCTGGTTCTCCCAGTCAATAAAACGCGGCTGATCGGCATATCTTTCAATCATGCCAGTCAGGTCGGATGGTGAGGATGAAAGGATAAATCTATTTGCCTCTTTAACAAATTGGTAGTTAACGCGTACGCGTTTCTTTTCGATCATATCCTTCATGCAATCCGCCCCCAGCCACGATAGTTTAATTTGATTATTATTCACGATAACCCTCGCCAGGGTATGTACTTCAAATAAGCTGCTCATTGCCAGTTTGCTTTTCATCAATGCCTCCTTATTATTGGGAATAAAATCGGCATAAAGACCCTTTTTCACGCGAAACAGCACAACTTTAAATTCATAATTGGTTGAATCTGATGAATGCTTTAAATTGGCGAGGTAGTAATTTTCAGGCTTGAAAGTTGTTGAATCGGCCCCTTGTTTATCTTTTTCCACCCATTTTGTGATAGCCCGTTTGATTGTCCATGTCGAGGCGGTGTCGGCAGTACCCCAGATTCCGGAACCGGATGAAGAACCTGAATCTATTGTTGGCAGTGCGATTTTTGCCATCCAGGAACCTTCAATCAGCGGTTCAAGCGTAATATTTTTTTCAACATAGAACGGGTTGAGGGAACACATCATATAATAATTGTCGCACCCCATCAGGAAGAGCAGTAATCCGGTGATAAATAATAATTTTCGTTTCATGGCAGTATTTGTTATGATTTCTGTGACGAAAGTAGATCAACAAATTACTGTCCTCAAATTATTTCGGTGAGATGGCCCGGAATTTCGACGAAAACCGTTTCTGGTTAGTCGGGTTTGGTGAAATAATCAAATCGTATCAATCCATTTTCAGTTCTTTAGATCTGCACCAGCTCACTTTATAAACGACCGACAACTATGTTTCTGGGAATGTAATCTGAACTCTATCAATTTCAAACAAAAAACCTTTCTTCTTCGCTTGATAAACTGGAATTTTTTTTCCATTACAAATTTCAATTATTTCAGCTTTATCCTCATCCGAAGTATTTATGCCTATTGTTACATCGGAAAATACATGATCTGGAACATAAACAATTCTCTCAAGAGGTTTTGGTCCATATGGAAAGACTTTCAAAAATCTAAATTCTTCTTCATATGTCCAGTCCGCTGATTTAGTATGAGTTTGAACAAATGCAATTTTAACTACTTCATTTTTATCCTTATCTTCATCCTTAGCTACAAATGGTTTTACTTTGGGAAATGTTTTATCATAATTTATTAATTCAGCTTTATCAAACAATCCTGTTTTCCATAACTTTTCAGTTGAAAAGCCAACACAAAATCCCTTGTGACAATCAGCATAATGCGACCAAAGTAATATTCCATTCCATCTTTTACTAAATGATAAAATTCCGTAATGCTTATCCTGAAATTCAAAAATAATTTTTTCAGCATCTTTTTGAAATTTTTCTGTATTATTTATTCCATTTTTAAAATCTTTAATATCATTCTCGGAAATATTTAATCCTTGAAGCTTAACTTTTAGTGCAATATCATTCGCATATTTATCTTTCTCTTTAACTGTAAGGTTTTTATAGTTAGGAGGAATCCTACAATCAAAAGGATCATTAATATCCTTTGGCGATGCTAAATACAACTCATTATGTAACAGTAGGTTTTTATGGGAGCCATTCTTCCAGACACGATATTTATAGACATTTTCAGGTAGTTCCATTCCGCGTATAATTAAATTCAACTTGTTTGCAGTTCTGACTAATATCAGTTTTATCTAAATGGATTGTTAGAAAAGATAATGATTCCCATTTACAACGCATCGTATTATTGCGTTAATTATTGTAAATATTCCGGAATGCACCTTTGTGTAACGAGGGATTTATTGTCTTGAGTTTTTAACTCGTATTCAAATTTGTGTTGTAATATTTAATATTTCTTTGTTGCCTGCATGAATTATTTATTGTTCCAAACGAGGTGAATCGCAGAGTACAATTATTAATGCGGTATTATTTTCGATTTGAACACTTTTATTTTAAAAGGTTTTAATTGGTACTTAAAAAGTAATAGAAAGGTACAAAAGCCAATGTAAATGAAATCAGGATACCACAGTAATAACTGTATTTCAAAAAAATTACATAACAATCCAATTTATTATTTTCAAATGAATCTTTTGATTTATCATCGTATTTTCGCAATTCAAATTTCTCATTTGAAATTAAATTAAGCAAACGAATATTTTCATTTATGACATTTAATAAAGTTTCAGAGTTTAATAATTCAATTGATTTCGATTTAAATAAATCTGCCTCCCAATTCGTCAATATATTATCTAACACTCTTTTGTAAGATACATATACAAACTTATATGAAACATAAATTAAAATTAAGGCAAAATATAAAATCCCGAATAATTCAAAAAACCATGAATTATGACAATTATTTGGTACAAAAAACTTGTTTATGAATAAAATAAATAGTGCAGTTACTAAACTAATAACCCAATTTAAAATGTTACTCATTTCCAAAAAAGTAATACTGTCACGTTTATACCTGGATTTCAATAATTTGTGTGTCTCCATTTGCTCATGTACATTTGAAATTTCAGTAGTTTCCATAGGTTCAAATTTAGTTTAATGCAAACAATATAATAGACAATATTACTTTCTTATTCCATTTATTCTATTGTAAGTTTTTTCTTCAATTCTTTTTGCTCAATTTGAAGTCTTAAAATTTGATTTTCAGTAGTAATTTTGTCGATTTCTTTCAAATCAGTAATTCCAAATTTTGTTAGGGTTACATATACTATTGTCGAAAACCCTGTGAAAAACATCGAAATTAGAGCATAAATATCCGCATCATATTTCACTGTACAAAATGCTCCGAAACACAACCAACCTAGCGCACAAATAAAACTTATTACTCCAGCTATTCTTTTTATATTCCATTTCATAATACATTTGAGTTAAAGGATTTACAAATAGTCGATTAGTTGATTAATTTTACTTTTTCATTACTTTGAGTTATTGTAAACATCAATTAATTTGCCTTTACAGAGAAAGGCGTAAGATGCATCCAATTCTAAATAGACAGTTGGGTCTTCATCTCCGTGACTTACCACATCTGAATTAATTTGATATTTTATCTTATGAATTGAGTTTATTGTTGCTATAATGAATTTATCAGAAGACCGAATTCGTCTTGTATTTTTTTTTGATGTGCCTGCCAATAGTTCTTGAACCTGGGATTCATTGCAAGTTAAGTCAATAAATAATTTTGAATAATATCCAATTTCCAATGAGACAATGTAAGCTGAGTCCTTTTTTGTAACATCGCAAAATTCGAATTTGTCTAAAATTATTTTATTGTTTTCGTTGAGGAAGTTTTGATACAGATATGTTAATGAAAACCGCAAAGTGTCGAAGCCCAAAACGGCACCGTAGTGAGTTGCCAAATTATTGAGCGTTTCTAATCTTGATTTCTGTTCAACATCTCTTTGTTGTGCTTCCGTTTTCTTATTGCTCTTTGAACCGCAAGAGAATAAAAAAAATGTCAAGAAAGTAATTAATATAATCCTTTTCATATCAATTGATTTCGTCTTGTAAATGTAATCCAATATATGAATGATAATGTGTAATAGTTATTGATTTTCTTTTTGTCGCCATGTTTTTTAATGTCGAATGGAGCCTGCACTCTAGTCACAAAATGCGATATAAGCATCAGTGTTTTTTAAACTATCGAGTGTAAATCAATCTCTCCACCTCATTCATAAGATATTTTTTGAGTATTTTATTAGTTTTAGGATTTAAGTAAGCTGTTAACAAATAGGGGATTGCCAAAAGTCCATATGTATTATCAAGCATCTCAAGTAAATTACTTCCCTCATAAATTGGCCACATTATTTCATTGTTTATTTCCCTTAATGCAACATGAGCGTCTTTATTTTTACTAGATATTACTTCAATAGCGAGATCAATTAATGCAGAATCTTTATGTATTACCGTACTCATGGATATCTCATTCAAATATTCCTTTGATATTGATTTCTTTTTTTGGGCTACTTTATGGGCCAAAATATGCAAGTGCATACTCTGCGATTTTAGCAAATTGACAAAATAATTATCAGGGTAGTTAGAGGCCATGTCCATAACAAGGCTACCAAAAAACTTGTTCGCATTATTTACTTGTAACAATCGTTGTAAATGTGTTTGGGGTCTAATGTATTGATTGTTTGCGGTTAAATTTGTAACAGTCTTTGAAAGATCAGCTATATTTCCATAGAATCTATTAATGACGGTGGATAATCCTTTTGGAAAATTATTAACAAATTCTGAAATTCCAAGACCAACAGATAAATTGGCAAAAAGAGAACCGGAATTTGTAAACTTAAATAAATTAGGGACGTGTGATGAATTTCTAGGATGATACATATGAAAATATAAAATATCCCACTTTTGTCCATTCAAATTTACAATTTCAAATACGTCAACAGCTTCTGTTAGACCTGCAACTTCCGTATAAGTAATTCGATGAAACAAAATCGGTGAATTTGTTTCATCTCTTAATTGATTTAAATAAAGAATTTCTCCTCTTGGCCCATTCACAGGTATAGGGTTGGTTGGTTCTTTACCAAATTCACCATAGGCATTGTTAACATGATCGCAATCTTCACCTTGTTGAAAAAGATAATTAAAAACATTATCGCTATTATCTACGGTTCTTTTTAAAACTGGTCTTTTAAATAAATTTTTGAAAAAGCTCATAACATTTCAATTTTGATGCCACTAACATTTATCTGAAAGTAAAACCAGTACAATGCATCCCCAGTTGAGTGGCTTTATACGGCTCTTCCGTTTATTTATTTGTAAAGCTAATAATTCCAATTTACAAAGCATCGTACAACGGCGTTATTATTATAAATATCTTCACCTAATGGCAAACCGTTTGTAACGGCTAAATCAGGCTTCAATTCCAAAAAACCATTTAAATCCTGCCAAACGGTTTATTCTGATATGCCAAAACAGGGCTTTGTGTAATTTTACACAGACATTACCCAAATCACGGAGCAAATAGTACGGAAACAATAGGAAAGGCAGATCGGGAGCCGATTTGTTGCTCGCGGAAAGATCGCACGGAAAAGTTTTTTTGTACCGGGACTGGAAGACTTTAATCCTCACAATACTAATTCATTGACCATCTTTAGAGAGCGGTTCGCTTTTCGAAGTCGAGCAACCATTTCTTTCGCCAGATGCCTCCTCCATAGCCGGTTAAGTTTCCATCTTCGCCAATCACACGGTGACAAGGTATGAGGATCGAGATTCTGTTCATTCCATTAGCATGGGCTACAGCTCTGACGGCCTCGGGTCTTTTTAACGCAATGGCCTGCTGTTTATAGGAATGAGTCGATCCGTAAGGTATGTTTTGCAGTTCTTTCCAGACTGCCTGCCGGAATTCGGAACCCGGAGTAAATAGCGTTACAGTGAATTCTTTTCGTTTGCCTTCAAAGTACTCGTCGAGCTGATCATGCAAAAGGCCGAAATGTTTGTTTGCTCCCTGGATGATGTTTGCATTCAGAAGTTTTGCCAATGATTTCAACTCTGTCTCCAGCATCTTTCGATCGGTAAACTCTAAAAGACAGATACCCTGTTCAACTGCGCAGGCGTACATTGTTCCTAATGGCGTTTCAAGGCGCGTGATGTTGATGATTTTCTTTTCCTTACTATTTGATGGAGAGACGCCAAAGATGGATTTAAACGAATCGTTAAAGCCGCTTAACGATTCGTAACCCGCGTCGAATGCAACTGAAGTGACAGATTCACCATTTTGAATTTTATTGAAAGCGGAATTAATCCGAAACATTCGCTGGTAGGCATGAAAGGTTATGCCATGGTTCTTCAGAAACCATCGTCTTATCTTGCCAGGTTCAATTCCCCGCTGGATTAGGTCCCAATCCTTAAATTTCAAGGAAGGATTTGTGTTCAGGTCTTTTAGAATTTCTTTTATATAGTCGGGGGTTTCGCCCAGTTTCTCCATTGGATTACAAACCTTGCAAGCCCGGTAACCTTTCAAAATTGCTTCCCTGGTTGTATGAAAAAACTCGACATTCTCTTCTTTAGGTTTTCGTGCTGTACATGTTGGACGGCAGAAAATTCCTGTTGTCTTTACCGCGGCAATAAATGTTCCTTCGAAAGAAGCATCCTTGTCGACAAGTGCTTTATACATTATCGCGTTTGTCAGCATCGTTTTTTTATACAAAAGTAGGTTTGTGATTGTGGTTTTGCAACCGGAAAATGAGCAAGTATTTTCTGCCGGTTAATTTTAAGGCTCTATGATTTATGTGAACGTTTACTAAATAGTTTTGTGATCAATACGTTGAATTCCGCACGTGCGGAATTCAACCTTATTTCCTTCTTATTTATGAAGTTCTGTCAGAAAACCATCAAACCCAAATAAGGTAATAAGGTTGTGGGTTGTGAGAGTTGGTTTTCTACTGAGGTAGCCCTGAAAAATAAGGTTTAAAGAAAAGGCAATCAAAATTATTTTGG
>JAATGF010000127.1 GCA_015654795.1 Bacteroidales bacterium | reverse complement strand
GAGGGGTAAACTGTCCGTCGTTTGTAACGACAAGAACTAGTTACCCATAATGACGCGCACTCTATTTTATGATTAATTGACCCTGCTCCAAATCTTCCCTTTTAAGCGCTTTTTAAGGTCCGTATTTCATTAGGGATTCATTCGTACCATATTTGTACCTTAAAAACAAGCGGAAATGGTTGGTTTTTGCTTAAAAAGTATCCCCTGCCGATCCATCTGCCAATTATAATCATAAATTATATATTTGTTTTTAGTGTGCTCGCTGAATGCCGGTTCTGCAACCTGCTTTATTAATCGCTTTTTTAGAAAGAAATAAAGGCTTATTTCGGCTCTTTTTTATTTCGAACTCAGATTAATAGAATATAACAATTGTTGTGCGGTCATGCCTACAATCCCGCACATGCGGAATAACCGCTCGTAAATACACAATCTTGAATTCTGAAAGGTTTGCATTAGTATGGTTTTTAACGGCAGAGCTCCTTTTTTAAGTTTTATATGAAACCCAGACGTAACATATTTTAATGGTTTTGTTATGAAAGCGAAACAGAAATGAAACGTCACTGTTGCTACTTTGGGAAGTAAAAATTTAATAAAAAAAATGAAAAAACTTAAAAGAACAAAGAGAACTTTAACAGGAGTTCTGTCGTTACTCTTGTATTTAATATGTGTGCCTTACGCAGATCTTATGGCACAGGGAACGAATGCTTCTGTTGCCGGAAAAGTCATAAACGAGAAGGGCGAACCTTTCCCTTTTGTGACAATTATTCTCCGGAACGAATCGACCGGTTTTAGTACCGGAACGACAACAAATGCCAAAGGTGAATACAGCCTGAAACAGTTGCCGCTTGGCTCCCCTTATACGGTAAAGGCCACCTTTGTCGGATATGGTGACCAGATACAAAGAGACTATGTATTGAACCAGGGAGATCTGTTAAGGGTTGATTTTCAACTTAAAGAAGAATTACAGGAACTCAACACCGTTACAGTAGTAGCAAACAGTATGAAGAAGAGTGTTCAAAAATTGGGTTCTTCTACCTCTGTAACAATAGAAAACCTCAAGACGCTTCCTGTAAACGGTCGGAATTTCACATCACTTACCGATCTTTCTCCGTTAAGCTCCGGCAGTAATCTTGCCGGACAACTTTTTTCGTCGACCACCTATACCATTGATGGTATGAATGCCAAAAGTCCGCTTTCGAGCGGCACAACCAACAGGGGGCCTTACCTCGTTTCAATGGAAGCCATCCGGGAATTTGAAGTAGTCACTAACAATTACGATGTTACACAAGGCCGTGCGGGTGGAGGGCTAGTTAGTTCCGTCACCAAATCGGGTACGAATAAGTTTGAAGGATCTGCTTTTTTTTACAACCGGGCAGATAATCTTTCAAGTAAGTTTGATGCACGCGGATTAAAACGAACTGATGAATACTCAATTGCACAATATGGGTTTTCGTTTGGAGGGCCAATTATAAAAGACCGCGCTCACTTTTTCGTTTCATTTGATCATCAGAAAGATGCCAGGCCACTTTATATTGCAGATATTCAAAATAAAGATGATGAAATAACCAATGGGATTTCAAAGGCAAATCTTGACGATTTCGTAGCGATTGCCCGGGAAAAATACGGCGTGGCCTCCACACAACAGACAGGTTCGTTTGATAAAACCCGCGGCAGTAATTCGGTATTTGCCCGGATTGACTGGCAGATCAATGCCACCAATATGCTAACATTGAGAAATAATTACAACAGGGATTATAACTACTTGGGAGTCAATGATAATAGCAGGATCAACCTGTTTGAAGTATATGGATCACATCTCTCATTAGACAATAGTTTTTTGGCATCGTTACGTTCCATTCTGGGCCCGCGGATGACAAATGAAGCAAAATTTCAGTACCTTTATACAAAAGACGATGGCAAACCTGGTAAAGAGTTGCCCGCTTCGAATATACCACGTGCCATTGTCGAGAATATCAAATCAACGATTGACGGTGTTGATTATACCCTGAGCAGTATTCAGCTCGGAGGACAGCGATATGAACCTGAGAAATTCGTCAGTAACGTATTCCAGTTCGTTGATAATCTATACTATAACACTGACAAGATAAATTACACGCTTGGCGCCGACGTAATGTTTACTGATCTGAACTCGTTGGCAACCAGCGAAATGAACGGACGTTTTTATTACAAGGGTCTGGATGATTTCAGAAACAATAATCCATATCGTTATGCACGGGAAGTTGCAATTGGTGATCCTACTGTTGATCAGGGAATACTTAACTCTGCGTTATATGGTCAGGCGCAGCTAAAACTTTTTACCGGTGTTGATCTGGTTTTAGGTCTTCGTGCTGATTATACGGTTTATTTTAATAATCCGGATGACAACAAGCTATTAACAAGTGAATTGGGTTTTAAAACAAATAACAGTGTGGCCGGTTTTCAGCCGCAGCCACGTTTTCAGCTCACCTGGGATATAAATGACAAGAGAACTGATATCTTTCGTGTTGGTGCGGGTATTTTCGGATCGAACATGAATAATTATGCAATGGTTAACAACCTTGAATTTGATGGGTTGAAAGTTCTTTCTGTTGATATTTCTTCTCCGACATATACGATACCTACTCCTGACTTTAAGTTGTACAGGCAGGATCCGTCAAAAGCTCCCGGAGCTGAACTTTTTGACCAGCTCGGACTGTCAAAAGTCGCCACTTTCAATATTAACGGACCTGATGTAAAGATTCCTACTGTATACAAATTCAATGTATCGTACAATCGTTTCTTTTCTGACCGTTTACGGGTCGGAGCGACATTCTTCGGTACATATGGCCGGAACAACTATATGTATATTGACCGGAACATGCAGGACAATGCTTATTTCACCCTTTCATCAGAAGATAACAGAGGCGTATTTGTTCCGTTAGCCAGTATCAACACTACAAGGGGAACAACTGACTGGACCCAGGGTCGCAAGTCAGATAAAATCGGACGTGTTCTTGAACTGGTTAGCGAAGGTAAGATAAATACCTACACGTTTGTCGCCGATGCAACTTACCGGTATTTCAAAGACGGCCAGTTTACGCTGAGTTATACCTGGAACGATTCGAAAGACAACACGTCCTACAACGGAAACGTAGCAAATAGTGCAACTCTTTATCAGATGGTCAGGGATGATCCGCGAAGTCTGAGTGAAATGTCCTATTCTGATGCCCAGTTCCGCAGTAAGATCATTTTCTATGGCACGCTGCCAACGATGTGGGGTGTTTCTGTCGGTGTAAGATATTCCGGCATAGGAGGTACACGCTATTCGATGGTTACAAACGGAAATATAAACGGAGACTTTGTTAATGGCAACGATCTTGCTTTTGTATTCGACCCCGAGAGTCTAACCACTCCCCAGGCTATAAAGGATGGTATTAACGGGCTACTTAACAATCCGGATATAGATAAGGGCTTCAAGGATTACCTGAAAGCTAGTTTTGGAAAAGTGGCTGAACGAAATGGCGGTATTAACGGTTTTTACGGAACCTGGGATCTCCGTCTTGCAAAGAGTTTCAAAACATTCGGGAACCAGTTGTTTACTGTGTCGGTTGATGCTTTTAACGTCGCCAATCTTATCGACAAGACTAAAGGTGTTTCAAAATTACTGGGTAAACAAAGCTTGCTGAATGTAACCGGTTTTGACGCTGCGACAAAGAATTATAAATATACAGTTAACAATAGTGCAGGTAAAATTGCTTATGGAGGTAATCCATGGCAGATTCAGATTGGAGTTAAATACGCTTTTTAAAAAAACAAACAAATTGCAGCAAAACGGGAGAGTCCATTTTGCTGCAATTATTCAACAATTCATTTTATGAAGAAACGTTCGGTAATATTATTGCTTTTATCAGTTATAACACTGGTAACAAATGGCCAACTCAGAAAAGATGTCCTTTATTTTCCTGACGCAGGTGAATATAAAGTGTTAAAAGGTGACTTTCACCAGCATACTGTATTCTCGGATGGTCTTGTATGGCCTACAACCAGAGTTGAAGAAGCTTATGAGGAGGATATCGATGTTATCTGTCTTACGGACCACATTGAATATCGTCCACACCTTAACGAATTCACATCAAAGGATCACAATCATTCATACGATCTGGCTAAAAGTGCTGCAGAACGCTATAATATCATACTAATGCGTTCGGCAGAGATTACCAGAGCAATGGCACCGGGACACCTGAATATCATTGATATAAAGGATGCGAATGAGTTCGAGAAATTTGTGAATCCGGCAAACAGCAGAGATGCATCCAACATCGTTGAAACACTTACAGCGGCAAAAAATCAGGGTGGTTTTATTTTCTGGAATCATACTGCTTATCCGACAAAGGATAATAAGTCGACATGGCATCCCGAACATGAAGAGCTCAAGAATAAGGGGCTTATGATGGGTATTGAAATTGTCAACGGAGAGCGGTATGAGCCAATTGCCTTTCAGTGGTGTCTTGACTATAATTTAACCATTCTCTCAAATACTGATGTGCACACGACTATGGCTCAAAAACGCAAAGCAGATTCTTTTAAAGTTATGACTTTGATTTTAGCGAGGGAGCGAACCAAAGAATCCGTAATGGAAGCTTTAAGAGATCACCGGACTGTTGCTTTGTGGAATAATCAACTAATGGGGCGAAAGGAGCATGTTGAGCCTATTGTGCTAAATTCGGTGAAAGCAAAGCTCCGGATTTCCTCTGATAAACAGGGCTTGTTTGAACTTGAAAACTTATCCGGCATTCCGTTTGTTTTTGAGTTTCCCGAATTACCTGAAGGATTTAAGATTAGAAATGATGTATCTTGCGGTGTTTATCCACATCAGGTCAGCGCATTAACTGCTAATTTAGGGAAAGCTCTGCCTCAGACTTTGAAAGTACTCGTTAAAAATGTATTTGTTGCTCCGGATAAAAACCTGGAGATTGAGATCCCGGTCGAAAGCCTGAAATCCCGTTGAAGATTTCTTGTAATATCGTCGGTTTTACCCAACATTTTGGCCGGAACAGGATTAGCGTTGATTAATACATATTGTTAATTGGAAACAGATTATTAAATCAGATAAGATGAAGAAATCATTTTTTACATTATTAATGGTGTTAATCGGCTTCTCAAGCCATATGGTGAAAGGGAACGATAAAGAGCTTGATCGTAATACAAAAGTTCTGGTTTTCCCGTTGCGTGGAAATGTCTCCTCAAATTATTATCCCCTTACCATGATTGCTCACGATATGAAAGTAAAGGAAGACTCCATTGTTGCTGTTATCAACAAGATGGTTGCAGATAATATCAGCGAAAATAATTCACAGTTTATTACCACCCAGGAATGTAAGGGTATCGTGGGTTTGGACAAGATTCAGCAACAAGTGAAACTTGTAGATTCCTCTTCCGATGTTAAGATTGCAGATCTGAGTGCAGTTTCTGACAGGGATTATAATAGCCTGATTGAGCAAACCGGAGTTGGCTATGTCGTTTTTATTAATGGTTATTATATTAATAAAAGAGACAAGCCGTTTAATACCGTTTTCCATACCATCAGCTTAAGCATTTTCGACAGTAAAAAGAACAAAGTTCTGGATTTTTCAAGCTACTATAATACGTTTGACCTGGTTCCAATCATCGAAATGAAGGCTGCGAGTAGAAAATGTGCTCAGAAAATGGCGCAAACGATTATCAGGAAAGCAAATAAAAGTTAGTGGAAATATTGGCTCCATGACGGATCGTGTGGGTATATTTTACAAGCCACTTTCACACGTTTATATTCATTTTGAGTTGTTGATCATCTGTAGGATAAAATATCGTTCATTGACTTAATATTCGATCCTGTGTGGAACTCGCTAGAATATATACATCTCTTTATGTGGTATTTGTGCCATGCTCGTTTCAAATGGTTTATGCAATAAGCAGCTGGTTTTTTGTAACTTGCAGCTGGCATGATAGTGCTATACCAAACTTTACAGAGCCGAAATTGTCAATTCGTGGGCAGAAGGCCCTTATATTTTTAGCCCCATGGTTGGGTATCCCTTTGTTTTATTGTATTGTCATTAAGGTGTTTGCCGGGCAAATGTCTTAATGACAATTGTTTATGAATATATTAAGAAAGTGTTTAAATTTTTATTTAATGGTCCTTACGGGAAATTTTTAAACAGTTTCTAAATTACTATATTTGAAATCTAATTCGACTTATTAATTTTTAGTGTTATGAGAATACCTAACCGACTTAGGCTCGTCCTATTTTTAATACCGTTTTTATTGCTGCACATCAGCGTCCTATCACAGGTGCCTGTAATATCAGTTGTTACTGACGGCGTTATGGGACAAGAAGGTTTGCATGGCCTCGACAAACTGTCAGATGCACTCCACGCAAAGAAAATTACTTTTGAAAAAGTCACGTCTGCCTCCGGCGCAGTTGGCAAAACATTAATTGTTGTCGGGTTAGCGGATGGCAATGGAACGGCCGCCCGCCTTCTGAAAGATGGCAAACACGACGTTCCGAAAACTGCTGAAGCACTAACGATCTGGAAGACCGAGTGGCAGAATAAACCAGCCACCGTGATCAGCGGCTATGATGAGAAAGGTCTCATGTATGCGCTGCTCGACGTTGCCAACCGAATCAGCTGGAGCACCGAACGTGCTGATCCGTTACACTTTGTGAAAGATATTACCTCGGAACCATATATAAAAGAGCGCGGCCTTTCAATGTATACCATGAACCGTGCTTATTGGGAAAGCCGTTTTTATGACGATAATTTCTGGACGCAGTATTTCGATATGATGGCGCAGAATCGTTTTAATATGCTCGAAATCCTTTTTGGATATGAGAACGGCGGCTTTATGGCTCCCTGCTATCCTTATTTCTTTGATGTTGAGTCGTTTCCAAATGTGAAAATGGAAGGTATCACTGCCGAACAGCAGCAGCACAACCTGGCAACCATGAACCATGTGATCAAAATGGCTCACGACCGGGGTGTCGGCATCCGGCTAAGTATCTGGGACCATATCTATCGTGGCGGCGTACAGGCCGGAGGAAATTCCGATTTCGATTATATACCGAACCGTCCGCAGCCATTCCAGGTAGGAGGGCTTGATTCGGCGAATGTCAGGCCATACACAAAAGCGGCATTTGCCAGGTTTGTGAAGCTGATACCTGATCTGGACGCAATCTTATATAAGACAAACAACGAATCGGGGCTGAAGGAAAGCGAACTACTGGAATTTGGATTGAATTTTTTTGAAACAGTGAAGGAAAGCGCCCCCAATATGAAGATCGATATTCATGGCAAAGGCCTTACCGATACGTTGATATCGAGAGCGGTTCAATTGGGCATCAATTTCAGAATTGCCCCCAAATACTGGATGGAACAAATGGGTCTGCCATTCAGCCCGACTCATGTCAACCGGGAAGATCAAAAAAACCGCCGACACGGTTATGGCAATATGTTACGTTACCCGCAACAGTATCAAATGCTATGGAAATTATGGAACGGCGGCACCAATCGCGTGTTTTTATGGGGCGACCCCGAATATGCCAGGCGATTCGCCGAAAGCTGCCATTTCTATAACAGCAGTGCTTTTGAAGTATATGAGCCGCTTGCCACAAAAATGGAATCCCAGGCGCATGATGCCAAACCTTTTGAGCTGCTCAAGCTGGAATATCAGTATTATAAATATGAATTTGAACGTTACTGGCACTTTTTTCAGACGTTCGGTCTGATCGGGTATGACCCGCAAACTCCTGCCGAAACATGGGATATGGAATTTGAGAAACGGTTCGGTAAGAAAACAGGCCCAATTGTAAGATCGGCGCTCAATGAAGCAAGCTGGATATTGCCCCGTATCGTTGCCTCCTGTTATCCTTACAGCTTTTTCCCTACAACGAGTGCCTGGCCCGAAAAGCAGCGTTTGGGCGATCTGCCGCTATATGCCAAAGCTGAGGGCAGCGACCTGCAGCAATTTGCAAGCTTTGATGAAGAAGCCCGGGTGCTTCTGGGCGATCTGGAAACCGCTAAAACAAGGCCTTCGACTACCAGTTTCTGGCTGGAACAGCTTTCAAAAGATATTAATAAAAAAGTAGCTAAAGCAGAGAAAACCATCGGCACAAAAACTAATAAAGAATTTAACTCTACGGTGGTTGATCTGAAGATGTTATCAAACCTTGCGCTTTATCATTCACGCAGAATTCCCGCGGCTGTAAGCTATTGCTTGTTTTTGCGAACACAGGATATTGCTGCATTGGATGACGCCATCGCTAATGAGAATAAAGCCCTCGAGACCTGGCAACAACTCGTGAACGCTGCAGGTGATTATTATCCGGATAGGATTTTAATTGGAAGGAATCCGCTTTCAGGACATTGGAAAGACGAATTGGTACTGTTAAATAAAGGATTGGAAAAACTGAAGGAACAGCGCTTAAATTTCAGACCGACTGGCCCGGTTAAGGTGTCACCACATTACAAATCCGTTAACGATGCCAGCAACAGTAATTATTTCACCATAAACAATATCCCTGTGAAAAATGCAGTTGCAGGACAGCCTGTTACCATCAAAATTAAAATAAGCTCATTTCCAGGATTAAAATGGGTGCGACTACAATACAGAGCAGTTAATCAATACAAAGATTTCGAAATGTTGCCGATGACTGCAACCGGTGAAAAGAATATTTTTAAGGCAACTATTCCGGCTGACCGCGTTGATACAAAATATAACCTGATGTACTTGGTTGAGATGATGGATAACAATGGTAAAGGTTTTATTTATCCCGATTTCAATAAGGAAACGCCCTACGAGATTGTTGAATTTATCAGAAACTGATTTAAAAAGGTCATTGGCTTCGCCGTCATTAAAATAGTCATTGAAAAGGTCATTGGGCTTCGCCGTCATTGCTTCACGTCATTGGTCATTGGAATAGGTTATTCTGCAAAAGTCATTGAAAAGGTCATTAAAATGTCATTGGCTTCGCCGTCATTGAAAAGTCATCCGATGCTGATACAGGACCTGATACCAGACTCGATATGGACCAAACATAGAGCAAACATAGAGCGGGTATAGAGCAGGCATAGAGCAGGCATAGAGCGGGTACGAGGGATATATGGCACAAACCCATCCGGGCTGTTTGTTTCAATGACGATAAATATACATTAAAAGTGCACTGTGCTGTGAAAGTCTACAAATCTCCTATTGGCAAAAGATGACATTTATTTATTCCCATTAAAACAAGTCACTGGCTAAACTTAATGTATGGAACTGCATTTTTTAATGTGTAGAATACTGATGATATATGGAATATTTCAGACTTTCTCTACATTTGGGAAATATGGTAAGACAAGCTCACAGTTCAGCTGAAGTGCAATGTTTAAATCATTGATTAATTTAGCAGCATGTTATCAAAAGATGTAACGGTTAAAGATTTACACGAGCTTTATGAAGTAATGGGGCTTTCTCTTGATGAGATTGACAGTTCTTCCGGGTTTACTATTCACTATTTACAGCAGACTTTTAAAGAATTCCCTTTTAAATCAATTTCCTATCGGCCTAATTATTTCAGTTTTTTGTTCATTAAAAATGCGTTTGGCAAATACACCATTGATGAAAAAAGTTTTAATGTAGAACCCAGAACAGTCTATTTTACAAATCCCGGGAATTACAGGATATTTGAATGGCACAAAATAACGGATACCTGCCTGATTACTTTTAACGAATCTTACTTAAAAGAATATGTACATGCCGATATATATGACAGCTTTTCCTTTCTATTAACCGAAACTGTTGAACCGAGAAAACTATCTGAAACACAATTTGAAACGATAGAAAAATTATATCATTTTATCCACGAGCAATATCTTACAGATTCTCCATATAAGAATCAGGTAATTGGCAGTCTGATGGTGACGTTGCTTCTAAAAATAAAAGAGTACTTTTTCCAGAACTATAACCCCATCTACGAAGGAAACCGCAGTTCCCGGATTGTTAAAACCTTTAAGCGTAATCTGGAAAACCACTTCAGGGAACTTGTTAGCGGGAAAGTGGATAAACAGCTTAGGGTTCAGGATTATGCCGATATGCAATACCTTCACGTTAATTATCTTTCCAATGTTATTAGCAGCAAAACAGGAAAATCAATCAGCACCTGGATTGCCGGGAAAACAATTACAGAGGCAAAAGTTTTGTTGCAGGATACCGACCTTTCCATTAAAGAAATAGCCAACAAACTGGGATTTTTGGAAGCCTCTCATTTTAGCGGATATTTCAAGAAAAACACTTCGTTAAGTCCCGCTGAATACCGGAAACAATATTTCAGGTAACCAACCTTTGAAATTTGTAATTGTTACAGTAGTTTTTGTACGTTTTTAAAGCCATTCATAAGTCACCTTTGTATTGTTAATTTAAGTATAAAGAATTATGAATAGTTTAGAAGGAAAAGTAATCCTGGTAACAGGAGCTTCAAGAGGCATCGGGGCTACAATTGCCCGCGAATTGGCCAAAGCGGGAGCCAAAGTAATCATTAACTATGCCGGAGATAAAGAAGCCGCGGAACAAGTTGCAACTGACATAAAAACTCAGGGAGGCGACGCCATCACTCTCCAGGCAGATGTAAGTAAATCCGATGAGGTTAAAAATCTTTTTGATGCAGCCATAGCCCACTACGGAAAAATAGATGTGCTGGTCAATAATGCCGGTGTCATGATCAATTCCCTTATTAAAGACACTTCAGATGAGGTTTTCTCCAGACAGTTTGATGTAAACGTAAAGGGAGTTTTCAATACGCTGCGAGAAGCCGCCACCAAACTTGCAGATAATGGCAGCATTATAAACTTTTCCACCTCTGTGAACCGGTTGATGTTACCTACATATGGCACCTATGTAGCCACCAAATCTGCTGTAGAACAATTAACCCGTGTGTTTGCCAAAGAAATAGGCAGCCGGGGCATAAATGTAAACTCTATCTCCCCGGGGCCCACTAACACCGAATTATTTACGAAAGGTAAACCACAAGAGGTTATCGATAAACTTGCATCATTATCTGCTTTTAACCGTATTGGAGAACCGGAGGATATTGCTAAAGTTGTGTCATTCCTGGCCAGCGATGAAGCAAAATGGATCTCTGCACAGAATATCGGGGCAAATGGTGGAATGGCTTAAAAATTACTTTATCAAAAAACAAGAATCATGAACAATTTAAATGATAAAGTAGCCTTAATAACAGGCTCAGCCAGAGGCCTGGGGAAAGCAATTGCTGAACGATACGCGGCATTGGGAGCAAATATCGTAATCAACTATTCAAAGGATAAAGCATCTGCCGATGAAGTTGTTAGCAATATCAAAGCGATGGGAGCAAAAGTAATTTCGGTACAGGCGGATGTAAGTAAAGTTGCAGATATTGAGCGTTTATTTGCTGAAGCGAAAAATGTTTTTGGCAAAATAGATATTGTTGTGGCTAATGCCGGTGTTGAAATGGTAGAAACACCTGTTATTGAATTCACTGAAGAACAATTCGATAAATTGTTTTCAATAAATACCAAAGGAGCGTATTTCACTATGCAACAAGCCGCTAAAAACATCGAAGATAACGGTCGCATTATTTACATAGCCTCAAGTACTACAGCCTTCCCGGTTGCAGGCATGGCGGTGTATGGCGGCAGTAAAACAACTCCCCGGTACATGGTCGATGTACTGTCTAAGGAAATAGGTCACAGAGGGGTAACTGTAAATTCCATTATTCCTTTTGCTGTTGATCATTCCGGCATCTTTGCAGATCAGGAGGCTTATCCTGAATTGCGAAAATCATTAGTGGATAGTTGCCCGATGGGCCGACTGGCAGAAGTGGAAGATGTGGCCAATATTGCCGAGTTCTTTGCAAGCGATCTTTCCTCCTTCGTAAACGGTCAACATCTATTGGTAAATGGCGGTGCAACACAATAAACTACAATACCATGAAAATGAAACCTTTTATAGTAGTAACCCTGATAATGCTCACATGCAGTTATGTATACGGGCAAAACGACAAGTTCTCTCAAAATGGAGTAAATACCATGGATACAATATTTTCGGTGCAAGCCATTGCTATGGCCCAGAAAACCGTTGATGCGATAGTAAAGAAAGTCGAAACCAGTTTGTCCTACAAAAATAAGCCGTTTCGTCTTGTCATCCGATTGGCAGCGAAGCCTGGATATATTGACAAGGTTCTTGCTTCATATAAAGGACAGCAGGTATTGGCCGCACAAAACAGCGGCAGTGTCATATACCACGTTAGCCTTGATGCTAATGACGGTAGTATTTTACTTTATGAAGCCTGGAAAGATTTTCCTTCTTTCGAAAAGCATGAACGTCATAGTATCACACTGAAACACTTTGCAAGAACATCAGATTGGCTTGAGAAAGAAAGAATTGTTCAGGTAGTAAAGGATGCTTTCCTGTAAATTTATATTCCAGGTCATTAGGTGCCCAACTGAGGATTCTAATTTAATTTTTTTGCAGAGATTTATTATTCAGTAACTCATAAAATATGAAAACTTTTAACATAGCGACCCTGTTATTGCTTGCGTGCAGTTAAAATGCATGCAGGCAAATCGGGAACCATTCACATAAAGAAGCGCAAACGATGAATATCAATAGTGTTACCAGTGAAATTGCAAGGGCCGCTGTGGAAGCATGGCAAAAAGGCGACTCAAAGCTTTGGTTATCCAATTACTAAAAGTACGGAAGAATTTATTTGATAAACTAAAATTGAATGATATGGATTTAAAACTAAAAGGAAAAACCGCTTTAATAAGCGGATCCACACAGGGCATAGGATTTGCCATAGCTAAAAAATTGCTGGAAGAAGGAGCAAAAGTCATCATAAACGGAAGAACAAAAGAAAAAGTCACCGAGGCTGTAAACAAACTTAAAAGTGAACACAATGGTGAGGTACTTGGAGTCGCTGCTGATTTTTCAAATGCGGAGGAAGTCTCCCAATTATTGAAAGAAATCCCGGAAGTGGATATTCTAATCAATAATGTTGGTTTCTTTGAACCCCGGACATTTGCAGAAATCTCTGATGAAGAGTGGTTAAAAATATTCGAAGTAAATGTAATGAGCGGTATTCGTTTGTCACGTTATTACTTTCCAAAGATGGTGGAAAGAAACTGGGGTCGGGTATTATTTATATCCAGCGAATCTGCAGTCAATATTCCGGCGGAGATGATCCACTATGGCGCCACTAAAACAATGCAACTTGCAATCAGCAGAGGATTGGCCGAATTAACAAAAGGAACAAACGTAACCGTTAATACTGTTCTTCCCGGCCCAACCAGATCGGAAGGAATTACAGGTTTTATCCACGATCTTGCAGTTAGCGGAGGAAATTCTGAAAAAGAAGTTGAAAAGGAATTCTTTTTAAAAGTCAGGCCAACATCATTAATTCAGCGGTTTGCCGAAGTCGAAGAAGTTGCAAACATGGTGGTCTACTTATCCAGTCCCCTTGCATCAGTAATCAATGGAGCTGCTATCAGAGTTGACGGAGGGGTTGTAAAAACAATTATCTGAACCCTTTCCATATTTGCTTTTGCTATAGTATGGTCGTGATACTTTAACCATTATAAAAAAATAATGTGAAAATGAAAAAAGCAATTCTTTATGGAGCAAGTGGTTTGGTAGGATCCAATATCCTGCAGGAACTGTTGAACAATAGCGATTATGAGCAAATAACCGCTGTAGCAAGAAAAGACTTAAGCGTAAAACACCCCAAATTAAAAACCTTAATTGGAGATTTTAATTCTCTCATTGGTTTAGCCGATGAGGTTAAGGCTGATGAAGTTTACATTGCCCTTGGGACTACCCGAAAGAAAACTCCCGATGACACAACTTATTATCAGATAGATCACGATTATCCTGTTTTAGCAGCAAAGATTGCCAGGGAAAACGGGGCAAATTCTGTTTTCTTAGTTTCATCAATTGGGGCAAATGCTAATTCATCACTCTTTTATCCTAAAACCAAAGGTCAAACCGAACAGGATATAATTGCGTTGAATTTTGAACATACGCATATTTTTCGTCCTTCAATGATTCAGGGAAATAGAACTGAAAAACGTCCGGTTGAGAAAATAATCGGAATCATATGGAAGGCTGTAACTCCTCTTCTCTCCGGACGAATGAATAAATACAGAGGTATCGAGGCAAAGCAAATTGCAACAGCCATGATTGAGGCCGCAAAAAATCCTTCCGAAAAAGTTAAAATATACCATTGGCAGGAAATGAATCAACTGAATTATGGTCTGAAATAAGGATTAAAGAATGGAGGCGATGAGACTGGAAAACCCTGCCAGTTATATCTTTCAGGTTAACAATGCCTTAATCAGAAATCAATCTTAAACCCTTATTTCACGTTGTCCATTGCTAAAGTAAATCTTAATATCATAAATCATGTCTTGGTCATGGACTACTTTTTAATTCTTCTATTGTCAAGTTATTATTAAAACTTATGCGGTTTACAAATCTATTTTGATTAATCCACGGTGTGGTTATTTATCTTCTGTTATTTTTGTCAGCGAATTATTTATGACAACTGCGAATAAATCTGCCATCCGGTTATGTATTTAAGCGGACTTTCAAATCAAACTAAACTTTAGATTATTGCAAATTAAATTACAGACGCGGAGATTCTGTGTTTGGTGTATACAATTAAATTGATCAGTAAATGATTCTTATCGATTTATATGAAAAGTACAATGGACAGAAAAACAGACAAAGAAATTTCCCGCGGACAAATTTTATTGTTGTCAGTTGCTGCCGGGCTTAACGTTGCCAATATCTATTACAATCAACCGATATTGAAGGAGATTGCGGAAACTTTTCAGGTAAATGAAACAAAGGCGGGTTTTATTTCCATCTTATCCCAGGTCGGTTACGGATTGGGTTTGTTTTTTATAACTCCTTTGGGAGATAAAATCAACAAAACAAAGCTTATCCTCGTTTTGCAGTTACTGCTCGTGCTCTCACTAATAGGGATTACTATTTCCGGAACGATAAGCCAGACTTGGGTACTGAGTGTTCTTATCAGTTTTTTTGCGGTTTCAGTACAGGTCGTTATGCCGTTGGTTGCCGGGCTGGACAGCAAAAACAGGGGAAAGAATGTGGGAACCATTTTTACCGGTGTTCTTATCGGAATACTGGCGGCGAGGGTATTTAGCGGTTTTATTGCTGAATGGTTTGGTTGGCGCAGCGTGTATGGCCTTTCGGCTGTATTCATATTGATTTTATCCGTATTGTTGAAAATAAGCCTGCCCAATGTAGCAAATCACTTTGATGGTTCGTATATGAAATTGCTGGGATCGACGTTGTGGCAGGTAAAACGGTTTAAGCTTCTGCGTTCAACTTCAACAATAGGGGCGTTGCAGTTTGGAGTGTTTACCTCGTTTTGGACGACACTGACATTTCATTTAAGTGGCGGGCCTTTTAATTATTCGAGTGACAAAATCGGGCTTTTCGGATTGGTAGCCATTGCCGGTGCAGTTATGGCTCCTTATATTGGCAAACATACCGACAAAGGGGGGAGTAGCAATATACGCTTCCTGGCTTTGGGATTGGTAATTTTCAGCATTTTGCTGATGCTGTTTTTCCCTTACTCTGTTATTGCTCTGGTGGTGGCCGTTCTTTTACTCGATATTGGCATCCAATCGATGCAGGTTACCAATGTGGCTTTAATTTACACGCTTGATGAAACTTCACACAGCCGTATCAATACTATTTTTATGACTTCAGTATTTGTAGGTGGAGCTATTGGTACTTTTGCCGGTGTTGTTTCATGGCACTTTGGTGGCTGGCTGGGCGTGAACCTGCAAATGTTGCTGTGGGCATGCGTTATCTTGCCTTTCCTGATAAAAGAAAGAAACCTGGTGTGAGCAGTCTTGAAAAAAAGTCGCTTTGGAAAAATCAAGATCAGGCTCTCTTCTAATCTTTGATATTCATATAAAAGTCTTTAATTTTAATACGGTCTAATCTATCAGGATTGTCGTATTTTGATAATAAATGATTAATCGGTTGCAATGCTAAATACTTTTGATATAAATGCCATCGAATATTTAAGAGATATTCCCGATTTAACTCCTGTGACAAGGACATATTTTGAAGATTGGAATATCAAGGTTTATAACCGGGAGCTGAATGCCTGTAAAAATTACTTGTCTCCCAACAGAAGGGATTTTTACAAAATCCTTTTGATTACAAGAGGTGAAGGAGTTTTCACTTTAGGTACCCGGATCTATTATATCAAGGAACCCACGATTATTTTTATCCATCCCAATGAGATTATTTCCTGGAAGAACCTTTCTGAATCCGGAGAGTCCGCTGGACATTACTGCCTTCTTAAAAGGAGGTACATTGATAAACACCCCATTTTAAAATCAGTGATCGATAAATATGGGCTTTTTACGAATACAGAAAAAAGTGTCGTCCGACTGGAAAAAAATACAGAAAATGCAATCAATAGTCTTTTTCTACAAATACATCAGGAAGGACAAGAAAACAGCAGCTTGGGGGAAGATGCCATGCAGGCTTACATTCAGCTCATAATGATTGAATGTATGAAAAATGCTAAATTCCCCGAGCCGGACGAAATCACTAATGATTTCAGGCATATTCACAGCTTTTTTCAATTGCTGGAGAGCGAAATTTCCGACATTAATTATAACAACCCGATAAAGATCAAATCAGCCAAAGAATTTGCCAACGCATTGGCCTTGCATCCAAACTACCTGAATGCACTTTTGAAAGAATATACCGGCCAAAATGTGAGTACTCATATAAAAGGCAGGTTGCTTGAGGAAAGTAAAGCACTGCTTTTACAAACGAATTGGACCTTACAAAACATCGGCCATTGTATTGGATTCGCAGACCAACCTAATTTTAGCTATTTTTTCAAGAAGAATACTGGTATTACTCCCAATGAATTTAGACGCAGTTATTGATAAACCTTTAATTAATTCATTATTATGGAATATATTCGATTTGGTAATACGGGGATGAAAGTTTCCCGCCTGTGCCTGGGCACCATGACATACGGAATACCTACGGAACGCTGGCCGTGGGCATTAAAAGAAGAAGAGAGCCGCCCTTTTATAAAAAGAGCATTGGAGCTGGGCATTAACTTTTTTGATACAGCCGATATCTATTCACTTGGAGCGAGTGAAGAAGTTGTAGGAAGGGCCTTAAACGATTTCGCCAAACGAGATGAAATTGTACTGGCCACAAAAGTGTTTAATCCCATGGGGCCGGGACTTAATGACAAAGGGCTGTCGCGCAAACACATTATGAGTGCAATTGACGCCAGCTTAAAGCGGCTGGGAACAGATTATGTAGACCTTTACCAGATTCACCGCTGGGATTATGAAACGCCCATTGAGGAAACGATGGAAGCCCTGCACGATGTGGTAAAAGCTGGAAAGGCACGCTACATCGGTGCGTCATCTATGTACAGTTGGCAGTTTGCGAAAGCGCAATATACGGCTGAATTGAACGGATGGACCAGATTTGTTTCGATGCAACCACATTACAACTTGATTTACCGGGAGGAAGAACGGGAAATGATACCTTTTTGTATCGACCAGAAAGTGGCTATTATTCCCTGGTCGCCATTGGCGAGAGGTTTGCTTACCGGGAAAAGGAGCAGGGAACGTAATGAAACCCAACGTGCCCAGACCGATAATTTCGGAAAATCATTATATGGTGCGGATACCGACTTTGATGTTGTGAATCGGGTAGCGGAAGTAGCTAAAAAGAAAAATATCCCAGATGCGCAGGTGGCTTTGGCCTGGATGTTATCAAAATCTTATATCACATCACCTATTGTGGGCGCCAGTAAACCGGGGCACCTGGAAGATGCAGTAGCTGCATTATCTGTTCGGTTGACGGATGAAGAAATTAAACAGTTGGAAGAACTATATCAGCCACATCCGGTATTGGGATTCAATTAATTACAATGTTCCGGCAGTATATTTTACATCCCTCTTGCATCCTGTAAGGGGGATTTTTTTTCGTTACTCATTTGTTATACCATCTTTGAAATTCATATAATCATCTTTTATTCTCCTATAACTTACTTCCTGAAAGCCCGGTATCTTTGATATGTAAATAAGGCAGGGATTTAGAGAGACCTTATCAGAATATTTTAATCATCAAAATCAAATGTTATGGATAAAGAAAAACTTTTAAAACCGACATTTAAACTGGGAGGAAATTACGAAATCAACCGGTTCGGTTATGGTGCTATGAGGCTAACCGGAGATGGTATTTGGGGCGACACCCCAAGACGGGATTTGGCAAAAAGGGTTTTACATGCAGTTGTTGAGGCTGGTGTAAATTTTATTGACACGGCCGACTCTTACGGGCCAAGTACCAATGAAATACTCATTCAGGAGGCCTTGTCTGCTTATTATGAAAAAATAACCATTGCCACGAAAGGGGGCTTCGAACGTACCGGGCCAAATCAGTGGATTATTAATGGGCACCCGGATCATATTAAGAAAGCCATTGACGGAAGTCTGCAGCGCCTGAAAGTGGAGCAGATAGACCTTTGGCAATTGCACCGGGTAGATCCCCGAATACCGATTGAAGATACCCTTGCTCCGGTGGCGGAGGCCATGGAAACCGGAAAAATAAGGCAGGTAGGACTTTCAGAAGTATCTGTTCGGGAAATTGAAAGAGCTCAAAAGGTTTTGCCTATTGTATCTGTTCAAAACATGTATAACCTAGGCAACCGTGAATGGGAATCGGTGTTGAATTATACGACAGAACATCAAATCGCCTTTATCCCTTGGTTTCCACTGGCTTCAAACCCGAAAACTTTAAAAGGTAAAATAGGTGAGATTGCAATAGCCCATGACGCCACGCCGGCACAGATTGCCCTTGCCTGGCTTTATCACCGTGCAGAAAATATTATCCTGATCCCCGGAACTCATTCACCGGAGCATCTCCGGGAAAATTTAGGGGCTTCGCAAATCAAACTGAGCGAAGAAGAATTTTTGACACTTTCAAAATAAGATAGTTATGAAATATAAACTCGCTTTAATATTATTTGTATCCCTGTTTTTGAATATAAGTATCGCAAAAGCACAGGAATATACACAACAGGAAATTCATTATAAAAATTTGGTAGTTAATGGATTTGAGAGTTGGGCAAATGGAACAGGCAGTATTTTTGACTTACTGGACGAAAATGTTACCTGGATTATTTCGGGCACAGCTCCTCTTTCAAAAACGTATCACAGCAAAAAGCAGCTGATGGATGAGGTAATCACTCCTTTAAATCAGCGCTTGTCCAAAAAAATTGTTCCAACCGTACGCACTGCTTATGTAGACGGAAATACGGTTATTGTAATCTGGGATGGTAAGGCTGCAACTCTGAGTGGAGAATCTTACAATATGTCTTATGCCTGGGTTATGGAATTTGATGGGGATAAAATTGTTAAAGTCACGGCATTTTTAGATACCCTCGATTTTAAAGAGGTCATGGAAAAACAGTTTTGATACAATCAGGGTGAAGACAAGATTATGTCTTCGCTTTTAAAACAGTCACATACCACAGAACAATAAATCTTTGAAATAAAGTATGAAAACAAATTATTTACACATGAAAAAACAGAAAGTATGGTTTATTACCGGGGCCTCCCGTGGTTTTGGCCTCGAAATAGTTAAAGCAGTATTGGAAAGTGGCGACAAAGTAGTAGCAGCTGTCCGGAATCCTAAAAGCTTTTCGGCTTTGCAGGCAGATCATGCAAATCTTTTAGTTGTAAAACTTGATGTTACCGACGAAAGCCAGGCTAAAGAGGCTGCAAAACAAGCCATAAGTCATTTTGAAAGCATCGACGTATTGGTTAACAATGCCGGGTATGGGTTGCTAAGCGCAGTTGAAGAGGCATCCGGGGATGAGGTTAGGGAAAATTACGAAACCAATGTTTTCGGGTTACTGAATGTTACCCGTGCAGTATTGCCTTACATGAGGACACAGGGTAACGGACATGTTATCAATATCTCATCTGTTGGAGGATTAGCCGGCAGTGTTGGATGGGGCTTATACAGTTCAACTAAATTTGCTGTGGAAGGAATAACCGAAGCTTTGGCCGCCGAGCTTGCTCCACTGGGGATTTCGGCTACAGTGGTTGAACCAGGTTATTTTCGCACTAATTTCCTTGATCAAACATCGCTTTTCCGCACGTCCAACATTATTAAGGACTATTCCGGAACAGTTGGCAAAATGCGTGAGTTTGCCACCCAGGTAAATTATAAACAACCTGGAGACCCCAGTAAACTTGCGGCCGCATTTATAAAGCTGGCGAACGTTGCAAAACCACCGGTACACTTACCATTAGGGAATGATACCTTAAAAAGGTATCGTGAAAAAACAGCGGCCTTTCAGAAAGACATCGAAGAATGGTATGATGTGATTACCGGCACTGATTATAACGATCTGGCTTCAAATTAATGAATTCTTTAAAAAGGGACTTTAACAGTTGAAAAATGGAAAGAATTTTGGAGTACACACTCCTGCCCGGGGAAAAGTAACACTAAAATTTAAAAGAAATTATAAGCAGTTCGCCGTAAGGTTACAATTTAACTTCTGAATTCAATTTCTGTTTTCCGGATAATATTCACAATGTAAATACTTAGGTATTTATTAATGGCAATTTATTTTTTGATTTACGTCACCCCACCCGTACGGGACGAAACCTTGAATTTCAATCCATTTTCTACCTGTATCAAATTTCTCACGGGATTTTTAAGAATTACGAATTATGTTTCAGAGCAGAGAGAAGGCATGCCTCGTCTTTACGGGTTCAGGAAACGTCGTATGGCCTTTTTGCCTGATACCCTGTAATCTATCCATGAAATTGTCACCGGAGGAAGGAACCCGATTTCGGTACGGAGTT
This sequence comes from Bacteroidales bacterium, assembly GCA_015654795.1. Taxonomy (GTDB): domain Bacteria; phylum Bacteroidota; class Bacteroidia; order Bacteroidales; family Prolixibacteraceae; genus JAAFHB01. Next base: position 326 of record JAATGF010000127.1, on the reverse strand, counting down.
GATCAGGAGTTGGTCAGGACCAAGTACGAAGGGAGTGGGGTGCCTTTATCGATACGATAAAGTAGTGAAAAGTGGGATCATTCAGATTAATTTAAACTGAGAGGCCGCCAGAGTCCATGAGAGGCCACGAAAGATTTAGCCGAAATAACCAGACAATTTTCTACCTATATCGAATCCTTCACGGGATTTTTGAACAGTTACTTCATGTCATTGATTATGAAACACTAAATACCCATGAAAATTGTCACCGGAAAAAGGAACCCGATTCTGATATGACGAAGGTATGAAGTTGGTATGAACCAAATATGACGGAAACGGGGCGCCTT
>JAATGF010000075.1 GCA_015654795.1 Bacteroidales bacterium | reverse complement strand
GTTTTGAAGTCCGATTCCAAAATCGAGGGGACTTAGTAAAAAACCAACGCTCACAGCCCACATCATTACCCTATTTGGGTTTGATGGTTTTCTGATAGAACTTGATAAATAAGGGAATAAGGTTGGGTTCTATTATTTATTCCATTTCTACTGAGATTTTTTTCTTTAAAAATAAGGTTTTAACCCCTGTTGCAAACGGGAGGGATCGCAGATCGTTGTAGTGCCGGAATTGTGAATTGGCAGAATGTTGTAATTTTTGTTTGCATAAATAATTTGGAGTTTATAATACTGTAATACTGACACTTATGGCGATAAATGAAGAATTAAAGCATAGCTATTGCATAAAAGTTTTTAATAATATATTAAATAGCAATATGCGTTAGCTATGCATTAGGTAGCGGATATGCTATTATATATAATTGATATATAGAAATATATAAGAATAAATTACTATGCAATCGGAATATCTCTAATTCATTGGGGGAGTTGAAATGCACCATTCCATATTTGTGATTGCTTAACTATCGAATGATCACCCGATTGTATCATAAATCGACAAACCGCCAAATCGCGCTTTCTCCTTTTCAGCCAAACTAACCAACTTTGGGATTGCCATCAATCGGTGTTAGTTCTTAAGCGGATTCCAACCCTGAGCCTGCAACGGGATTGCCTGCCCAACGCCAGCTGTAATCAGGTTAACTCCTTCACTTTTATCGGTTATATGACCAATAACTGAGATATCAGGATGATTCCGAACCTTTTCATGATCAGTTACGGGAAGGGTAAAAAGTAATTCATAGTCTTCGCCACCATTCAAAGCTGCAACCAACGGATTGATATTTAGCTCGGCAGCCATTCCCTTAGTTTGATTGTCAAATAAGAGCCGATCTTCATAAAGCCGGCAACCCACTTCACTCTGCGTACACAAATGAAGTATTTCGGAAGAAAGTCCGTCAGAAATATCAATCATGGAAGTAGGTTTTATACCTAATTCTTTAAACAGAAGCGGAATATCCTTCCTGGCTTCAGGCTTCAACTGTCTTTCAAGAATATAATCGTAACCTGCAAATTGTGGTGTCATTTTTGGATTCACTTTAAACACTTCGTTCTCGCGTTCAAGCAATTGCAATCCCATGTAAGCCCCCCCCAGATCACCGGTAACACACAGTAAATCGGTATTTTTTGCCCCATTTCTGTAAACAAGATCTTCCTCGTCTGCCTCACCAATTGCTGTAACAGAAATCGTAAGTCCTGTAAGCGAAGAAGTCGTATCGCCGCCAACCAGGTCGACACCATATCTTTCGCAAGCAAGGTATATTCCTGAATAAAGTTCATCGAGCGCCTCAACCGACATCTTAGCCGAAACAGCAATTGAAACCGTTATCTGCTTTGGGGTTGCATTCATTGCATAAATATCGCTTAGATTCACAGTAACAGCCTTATAACCCAGATGCCGCAGAGGAACATACATCAAATTAAAATGAATTCCTTCGGTCAGAAGATCAGTCGTTACAACGATTTTTTTATTTTTAAAGTCCAAAACGGCACAATCGTCCCCCACGCCTTTCAGCGTACTCTCGTTTTTCAAAACAATATTTTTGGTGAGTCGTCGGATTAATCCGAATTCACCAAGCTCGGAAAGCGCTGTTTTTGTGTTTGTTGTGTTTGCCATATGTAATAAATCATAATTCAGAATTTTGCGATTCCAAAAGTAGTGTTCATTTTGTATCTTTGCAATTTATAACCAGTCTATTTAAACGCAAAATAGGAATTTAAGGCGTTTAATTGTTACCGGATAAATTATTGAATACAGAAACACTCATGGAAGACCAAAATAAATTATTACATGAAGTCACCCAGCGAGACTATCGATTTGGTTTTGTGACAGATATAGAAACTGATACAATTATCAAAGGTCTGAACGAAGAGGTAATAAGAATTATTTCTGCCAAAAAGGATGAGCCTGAATTTATGCTCGAATTCCGCCTCAAAGCTTACAGACGCTGGCTGACGATGAAAATGCCCGAATGGGCTCAACTGAAAATACCCGAGATCGACTATCAGGAGATCATATTTTATGCCGCACCAAGCCAACAGGCAAAATATGAAAGCCTTAACGAAGTCGATCCTGAGTTGCTCCGTACTTTTGAAAAACTGGGAATTCCGCTTGAAGAGCAAAAAATGCTTTCGGGCGTTGCCGTTGATGCTGTAATCGACAGTGTTTCAGTCAAAACAACGTTTAAAGAGACTTTGGCTGAGCGCGGGATTATCTTCTGCTCATTCAGCGAGGCGGTTAAACACCATCCCGATTTGATTCAAAAATACCTGGGAATGGCAGTTCCTTATAATGATAATTATTTCGCGGCGCTCAATTCGGCTGTTTTTTCCGACGGATCGTTTGTTTATATCCCCAAAGGAACCAAATGCCCGATGGAGCTTTCAACCTATTTTAGGATTAATGCACAAAACACGGGACAGTTTGAACGCACATTGATTATTGCTGACGATGATAGCTATGTGTCTTATTTGGAGGGATGTACCGCTCCAATGCGCGACGAGAATCAGCTACATGCGGCAGTCGTTGAGATCATTGCTCTCGACCGCGCTGAAGTGAAATACTCGACCGTTCAAAACTGGTATCCCGGCGATAAAAATGGCAAAGGTGGAATTTTTAATTTCGTAACCAAACGCGGTGTCTGTAAGGGAATCTCTTCAAAAATACGTTGGAATCAGGTAGAAACCGGGTCTGCAATTACCTGGAAATATCCAAGTTGCATACTGATGGGTGATAATTCTGTGGCAGAATTTAACTCTGTGGCGCTTACCAATAATTTTCAGCAAGCTGATACGGGAACCAAAATGATCCATATCGGGAAAAATACGAAGAGTACGATCGTTTCGAAAGGAATTTCGGCAGGACATAGTTCAAATTCCTATCGTGGTCTCGTGCGGGTTTCGCCGAAAGCCGAGAATGCGCGCAATTATTCGCAATGCGATTCGCTATTACTTGGCGATACATGTGGCGCCCATACATTTCCTTATATCGAAGTCGCCAACAGCAGTTCGATAGTTGAGCACGAAGCAACAACTTCGAAAATTGGCGAAGATCAGATCTTTTACTGCAACCAGCGCGGAATTTCAACTGAAGATGCTATTGGAATGATTGTCAATGGTTATGCGCGTGAGGTGATCAACAAACTTCCCATGGAATTTGCGGTGGAGGCCCAAAAGTTATTGCAGATCAGCCTCGAAGGCAGTGTTGGTTAATTTTGAATGAAAGAATTAAAAAATGAAAATCAAGGAAGCTTTAGCCCTGCCAATTGGAATGATATTTTTGTCCATCGCAATATTGATGGGAAAATTCTTACCAGCCAATAATCTTTTTGATTTTATTGAGGGGCTATTCTCCGGATTGTCAATTGCACTAAATATTTACTACATTTTTGTTATAGCAAAAAAACAAAAATGGGAAAGTCAAATAATAACAAAATATGCTCGTAATTAAAGATTTATACGCTAAAGTCGAAGAAAAAGACATACTGAAAGGAATAAACCTTACTGTAAATGCCGGTGAGGTTCACGTAATCATGGGACCGAATGGTTCGGGCAAGAGTACACTTGCCAATGTTTTGGCGGGTAACACCAATTTTGAAGTAACACACGGTACCGCCACGTTTAATGGAAAAGATTTGCTCGAAATGTCGGCCGACGTAAGAGCAAAAGAGGGCTTGTTCCTTGGTTTTCAATATCCGGTCGAAATACCGGGTGTGAGTATGGTGAATTTTTTGAAAACTGCGGTTAACGAACATCGTAAATATAGAGATCAACCACCACTGTCGGCCAGTGATTTTCTGAAACTCATGCGTGAGAAAAAAACACTGGTTCAGATTGATTCTCAGCTAACCAACCGCTCTGTGAACGAAGGGTTTTCGGGCGGAGAGAAAAAGAAAAATGAGATCTTCCAGATGGCAATGCTCGAACCATCGTTAGCCATCCTCGACGAAACTGACAGCGGCCTTGATATTGATGCACTTCGTATCGTTTCAAATGGTGTTAATTTACTGAAAACGCCCAATAACGCAACGATTTTGGTCACACATTATCAGCGTTTGCTCGATTATATTATTCCTGACTTCGTACATGTGCTTTATCAGGGTCGTATTGTAAAATCTGCCGGTAAAGAACTTGCCTTAGAACTTGAGGAAAAGGGTTATGATTGGATCAAAAAAGAGCTGGGAGAATAGCTATGGCAGAAGTAATAGATAAAATAACAGCCGTCCAACGGATTAGCGACATCTATGAAGCGAATCTGTCGAAGATTAGTAGCGGATTGCCCGATTATGTCAACAATTCCCGGCGATCTGCACTTGCCGCATTCCGGCGAATGGGGATTCCCGGTTTTAAAAACGAGAATTATAAGTACACCGATCTTACGCGTCTTTTTGATAACGAGAATTTCAGGCGGGCTTTCAAAACTGACGAATTCGACGTTGATCTGAAAGATGTTTTCAGCTGCGACGTCCCCGAATTCGATACTCACCTGATTCTGGTCGTCAACGGATGGTATGACGAAAAGAACAATCCGAATGCGTCGCATCCTGAAGGCATCATTATCAAGAGCTTCCAAAAGGCAGTTGTCGAAAACCGCGACCTTGTTGAGAAATACTATGGGAAAATAGCGAAAGCTGAAGCTGATCCTTTGACGGCTTTGAACACCGCTTTTGCACAGGATGGACTGTTTATCTACATTCCTGATAATACACACATCTCCAAACCATTGCAGCTTATCAACATTTTAAGAAGCGAAGATGACCTTTATGTAACACAGCGCAATCTGATCATTGCCGGTAAAAACAGCCAGGCAAAGATCATGTTCTGCGACCACACTTTACTGCCTCAGAATTTCATCGTCAACAACATTACCGAATTCGAAATTGAGGAAGACGCAGTAATTGATATTTACAGTATTCAAAATCAACATAATAAAACTGCAAATCTTATCGGTCTTTATATCCGGCAGCAGCAAAATTCGCATTTAGTGACCAATGCGGTTTCTCTTCATGGCGGGATTATCCGCAATAATCTCAACGTTTTACTTGACGGAGAACATGCCGAAGCAAAAATTTGTGGCCTTGCATTATCGGACAAAAACCAACATGTTGATAATTATACTTTTATCGAACATGCCAAGCCCAATTGCCAAAGTGATCAGCTGTATAAAAATATTCTTGATGACAGCTCCACAGGTGGGTTCACGGGAAGAATACATGTTGCGCCACATGCGGTAAAGACCCAGGCTTATCAGCGAAACAACAATGTGCTGCTCACGAACGCTGCAAAAATGAATACCAAACCGCAATTGGTAATTGACAACGACGATGTAAAATGTTCGCACGGAGCAACGGTCGGCCGCATTAATGAGGAGGCGCTGTTCTATCTTCAGTCAAGAGGAATCAACGAAAAGGAGGCACGATTAATGCTGATGTTTGCCTTTGCGCATGAGGTACTTGCTGAAATTAAAGTTGATAAGTTACGCGATGTGATCGACAAATTGGTGAATAAAAGATTAAGGGGCGAAGTGTCAAAATGTCACTCCTGCGCATTGGATTGCATACGCTAATTAGTCATTTATTGCGCTTTAGTAGTAAGTTTTAAGAGGTTCAGCATATTATTGATATATGATTATTTTGAATTTGCTGGTTGCAATTAATAAATTACACTTACTTTTGTCGTAAGTAACGATTGTCGCAAGTATGATTTTAACTTTTGGAGATAAGGATACTGAATCAATTTGGAATGGGATCCGAGTGAAAAACATGCCCCTTGATATACAAAATGTAGGTCGTCGTAAATTAAGGATGTTGAATAACTCTCAAACGATAACTGATTTAAGAATTCCACCATCCAATAGACTTGAAAAATTAAGTGGAAATCTTGATGGATTTTATAGCATCAGGATTAATAATCAGTGGCGAATAATTTTTCATTGGATCGATGGACAATCAGAACAGGTTAAAATTGTTGATTATCATTAAAAAGAACTGATTATGGAAACTTTAGCAAATGTGCATCCGGGAGAGATTCTTTTAGAAGAGTTTCTAAAGCCAATGAATATAACTGCATATAAATTATCTAAGGACATTGGGATTCCTCAAACAAGGACTTCCGCCATTTTAAAAGGAGAACGAGGCATTACTGCGGATACCGCCCTTAGATTAAGTTTGTATTTTGGGACTTCTCCTAAATTTTGGTTAGGGCTACAAGATGATTTTGATTTAGAAGAGGCTTTGAAAAATAAAAAAGCTGAATTAAACAAAATTAAAATACATAACGATCCTAAAGGTGTGGTTATGCAGTAAAACTGATGGCTTAGCAGACTTTAGTTCAGGTTATAAACAAGTTGGCAAACATTAAAATGAGTTTACAATGATGTAATCGAATTGGATTATGAATATCCGAAAACATTGGGGTTTTAGTGGTTTGCCAGGTGCATCAATCGGTTGATAGGTTCGAAACTCCGAAACCTCCAACGTTTCATACCGCCAGACGTTATACCTCATGCTAAAATAACGAAAACTTGGTGGAATATCTTGCTTCGCATCAAGATTTTTGTACTTTGAAGGTAAATTGCCACGAACTCCTCATCTTTTTATATAGATAATAATAATCAACAACATATAACATGACTCCTGATATTTCTAAAATACGTAGAGATTTTCCGATTCTTGATCAAAAAGTCAATGGAAAGCCTTTGATTTATTTCGATAACGCGGCAACAAGTCAGCGCCCAACTCAGGTGATCGAACGGGTGGATGAATTCTCGCTCAGAACGAATGCGAATATCCACCGCGCCACCCACTATTTGGCGAATAAGACAACCGAAGCTTTCGAAGAAAGCAGAGAGACTGTCCGTCAATTTATTAATGCAGCAGAAGCAGCGGAAGTCATCTTTACACACGGGACGACCGAATCGATCAATCTTGTTGCTTTTTCATTTGGCGAAGCATTTGTCAAAGCTGGCGACGAGATAATTGTTACCGAAATGGAGCATCATGCCAATATTGTTCCCTGGCAAATGATGTGCGAACGACGTGGTGCAATTCTTAAAGTACTTCCGTTTAATGACAATGGAGAATTACAAATTGAGTTGTTAGACAATTTAATAACCGACAAAACCAGGATTCTGGCTGTTGCACATGTTTCGAATACTTTAGGAACGATCAATCCCATCAGAGAAATCATTCTGAAAGCACACCTGAAAAATGTGCCGGTTTTGATTGACGGAGCTCAGGGTGCACCTCATTTCAAAATTGATGTTCAAGCACTTGGATGCGATTTTTATGCCTTTTCCGGACACAAAATATATGGCCCGACAGGAATTGGGGCCCTCTACGGAAAACGTAAATGGTTGGACAAAATGCCTCCTTTTATGGGAGGAGGTGAAATGATTGACAGCGTAACTTTTGCGAAAACAACCTATAATAAGCTTCCTTACAAATTCGAAGCCGGCACCCCTAATTATGTGGGGGCCATTGGATTTGCCGCTGCTATCAAATATATTCAAAGCCAGGACAATCAAACATTGGCGGCTTATGAACATGATCTTCTTACTGTCGCGACTGAAAAATTAAAACAGATAGAAGGATTGAGAATTTATGGCGAAGCGACTCTAAAAGCGGGGGTAATTTGCTTTAATATTGAAGGTATTCATCCGTTCGATCTTGGAACACTACTTGACCAGATGGGAATTGCCGTCAGAACCGGCCGCATGTGCGCTGATCCCGTGATGGATCATTACGGCGTCGAAAATATGGTACGCGCTTCATTCGCATTCTATAATACATTCGACGAAATTGAAGCTTTTTATAAGGCTTTGATCAGATTGAAGACGATGTTTTAAAATTCGCTATTTTTGGGAAATATATAGTAACAAAAATATTAGAATGACAATAGACGAAATTCAACAGGAGATTGTCGAAGAGTTTTCAGGATTTGAGGATTGGATGGACAAGTATGCGTATCTCATCGAAATAGGAAATGAAATGGCTCCCATAGATGCGAAATACAAGATTGAAAGCAATCTGATTAGGGGATGTCAGTCAAGGGTTTGGTTGCATCAGGAATTTACCGACGGCAGGATCATATTCGAGGCCGAAAGTGATGCCCTGATTGTTAAAGGATTAGTAGCATTATTGCTCCGAATTTATTCCGGGCGTACACCACACGAAATCCTTTCTTCCGAACCACGGTTCATCGATGAGATCGGTTTACGGCAACACCTCTCGCCCACCCGTTCGAATGGTCTCCTTGCCATGGTAAAACAGATGAAACTTTATGCCCTGGCATACGAGAAAATTTCATCAAAAAAATAACAAAGATGGATGCAAGAATAGATTTAATCATAGAGCAATTGAGGGAAGTATACGACCCGGAAATTCCTGTAAATATATATGACTTAGGGCTCGTATACAGTGTTGATGTAGAAGGCAATGAGGCCAAAATACTTATGACTCTCACCGCACCAAACTGTCCTGCTGCCGATATGATTCTGGCTGATGTCGAATATGTGTCGAAAAAAGTGGAGGGGATCGAATCGTGTAAAGTTGAGATCACCTTCGAACCAGCCTGGGAAAAGTCGATGATGTCTGAAGAAGCGCGCCTGGAGCTTGGATTTATGTAATTTAAGAACTTCGATGAGAAGAATTGTATTTGATTAATTAATTGATATTCAAATAACAGCAAAGATAAAATGTTGTTTTAAATGAATTTCACATAAATATTCGCTACAATCTCTATCATAAATTATTCTGTCTTACAATAGTCCTCCTTCGAAACCTCATCCTTTATCAATCACTGTTAATTTCTCTGTTTCATTCGCCAACCATCCATTATTTCCTATTCGTCTTGGGGGTGATGATTCGGGTAGTAGATTTAGGGAAATTTTCGAAATTTCACGGATCACATTGAATTGTTGTGGAGATTTATAAAAATGATTCGTTTGATACAACCCCGATTTTTTCAGGTAAAGAATTTACTGTTTTGAACCCTACCTGATATAGAGCAGGGAAATGGAATGATGGGGCGATGGGGAGAAAAGGCGATAGGGAAAAGGAGAGAGGAAGTGACTGAGGGAGTGTCATTAAAATAGTCATTGAAAAGGTCATTGAAAAGGTCATTGGCTTCGCCGTCATTGAAAGGTCATCAGATGCTGATATCTGATACCATG
>JAATGF010000093.1 GCA_015654795.1 Bacteroidales bacterium | reverse complement strand
GGCTGCAGTCTGAAGGTCTTTAGTCGACAGATCTTTAGCCTCAAGCCTGTCGTCCATTGCCACAAATTTAACAGAAGTGTGAAACGGAGGAGAACAGAGGTGACTCTTACGGAATTCAATGTATCTGGCCGTAAATGTGTTTAATGCTTCCGGATCAACAGGATCGGGGATGAATTGGGTGATTTCTCTTTTCGGTATGTTTTTAAGCTATTTATATCTGCAACAAATATTCATTCATCTCTTTTCAGGCAAAAATTTCCAGTACCTTTTGGGCATGTGCTGCTTTTGCAGTTTCGGATTTAGCCGCTCGCGTATCGTGATATTCTGGCAATAGCCCTTCCACATTGTTTGGTAAACCGCTTCCTCTTCCTGCAATAAGTTAAGCGGCACGGCGCCATTACTCGTGTTGAACGATTTTTCGTTGAGTGTTACCTCTTCAACAGATTGCAGGTTGTAGAAAAATCCATAGTCACGTTTCAGATCGTAAACGAGCCACAACTGATCGGCAAAACGCTCTTTCAGATGCCTGAGCGTCATGGGCATTACATCGTAATCGGGACTGATCGGGGCAAAGTAAATGTCGTCGAGTGTGCGCTGGAACCGGATAAACTGCAACATCCGCATCGCTTCCTTCATCACGCGGCGGGCGGCTTTGCGCACCATTAACACATCCATGTCACCAAAGTTACCTTCGATGGGAACAGGCGAGGCAAAAGCCATCCGGATAAAATGCAAAAGCGCCATTTCGATGCCTTCTTCACCCGAAAGAAATGCCGAATAGGGCAACTGGTTCAGCTCAGTACTTAGTTTTTGCCGGAGTCCTTTCCATACACGGTCAGAATGCGAGGTCTCAGTGTGGATATACTCTTTTCCGATAAATAGTATCTCCTGAAGGTTTTTCTCCGAACAGATATTTGTCGGCTCCAGTTTGCGGCTGTAACATTCAAACACCACCGAGAGAAATCCTTCAAATGTTCCGTCGTAAACTAAGATCATGGCATTGAAATCAGGCGGTTAATATTTTGTTCGGGCTGCTCACGGGTGCAGGTAACTGAATTACTTCGCCAAATGAAAAGAGTTTCAGTTGCGTGTCGGGTTGCGATTTAATCTTTGGTTTTTCACTCAGCAGTATCTGTCTTCGCAGTGTTTCCGAAGGCAGATCGAATACTGAAGAGGGGAGTTCGTTGCTTATAATGAAGTATTTGGCACGTTTCATCACCACGCCGATTTTGGTCAGGTGCTGCGTAGTCAATGTTCTGAATTTTCGCGCCTCAATAATCCGCTGTGCCGATTGGACCCCAATTCCAGGTACGCGCAGGATCATGTCATAACTGTCCGTGTTCACGTTGATGGGGAACAACTGAAGGTTGCGCAGCGCATACGCGAGTTTCGGATCGATTTCCAGATCGAGGAAAGGCTGGTCAGGCGTGAGAATTTCGTCGGCTGTAAACCGGTAAAAACGCATCAGCCAGTCGCTTTGGTAAAGGCGATTTTCTCGCACGAGTGGCGGGGTTTTGAGGGCCGGCAACCGTTGATCATATTCGTTTACAGGCAGGTAACCCGAATAATAAACCCTTTTCAGTCGTTGACCGCTGTACAAATCGGATGCGAGACTTAGTATCTGCCGATCACTTTCGGGTGTGGCGCCTACAATAAGCTGAGTGCTTTGTCCTGCGGGAGCGAATGCGGGCGTGTGACGGAATTTCTGCCGCTCCTCTTTGTTCACCAGGATATTGTCTTTGATGAGGTTCATCGGTCCGTAAATATCTTTGTAACTCTTGTCGGGCGCCAACCGTTTTAGCTCGGGATTGGAAGGAATTTCGATGTTCACGCTAAGTCTGTCGGCATATTTTCCGGCTTCGTTCAGCAGTTCCGGACTTGCACCCGGAATGGCTTTCATATGGATGTAGCCGTTGTAACGCTCTTCAGTCCTTAGTTTTTTAGCTACCAACATCATCCGCTCCATTGTATGATCGGGATTTTTAATCACACCAGAACTCAGGAACAGCCCTTCGATATAATTTCGCCGATAAAAACCAATCGTGAGATCGACCAGCTCTTCAACCGTGAGTGTCGCACGCGGCCGATCGTTGGTGCGGCGGTTGATGCAGTAGGCGCAGTCATAAATGCAGTGATTGGTCATCAGCACTTTTAACAGGCTGACGCAACGGCCATCTTCAGTAAAACTGTGACAAATTCCGCAGTTTAATGCGTTTCCAATCCCTCCTGGCGTGTTGCTGCGATTGTTTCCGCTTGATGCGCACGACACATCGTATTTGGCAGCATCGGCTAATATATTTAGTTTTTTCTGGACAGTTTCATTCATGTCAGCGAATTTTTCTGTAATTTTACTACGAAAATACTAATATTATTAGCAATTACATCAAAATATGAAAAAAATTATTAACAATACTCGGAATCTTAAATCGAAGTAAGTAATGAGAAATAAATAATGTCGTAAAACGTTCTTCATCTCACCTGAACTAGTCCCTTCCTTTTAGGATGAATTTAGATGAGTTTTATTAAACCGGAATATATTAGAATGTTTTATTTTAGAAAATAAGTCATTTTTTGGGAGGACTCCCCCTTTGAAAAAGGGGGACCAAGGGGGATTTGTAAAATTTACGAAACACGACATTATATTATTCATCCTACTTAAGTAATGAGAACTATAAAATTTCGTATTATGAATATGTCAATCCTTCGATTCCCTGATTTTCACAGAATAATAAACTCCCTTTGTGAGTTTTCAATCGGTCCCGCTTATTGCGGGATCTGCGTAATCTGTGGTGTTATCTTTTTGCGAAAGCAGAATAACTACAAATATTTATCTTTAAACTTTGATTAAAAAATACTCGATTATATCTTAATTGTTACTTAGTCTATGATTTATCTGAAAGAAAATATGAAATTTCTGCGAAAGCAGCGCGCACTCACACAGGGTCAATTAGCCGATTTACTGAATTCCAAACGGTCGCTGATTGGCTCGTATGAAGAGGGAAGGGGTGTGCCCAAACTTTCAATTATCCGGCACATGGCCGAAATCTTTGAAGTGAGCATGGATGATTTGCTGGCGGTTGATCTTTCAAAAAAAGAGTTGGAGGGCAGAAGGAAGAAGGCAGAAGGGAAAAAAGCGGAGGGTGGAGATGCAGCTGAAACTGGAGGTAAAGGGCTGAAGGTGCTCAGTGTGGTGGTAACTCCCGAAAATGATGAACTGATTTCAATTGTTCCCGTGAAAGCCTCTGCCGGGTATCTTAATGGTCGCGCCGATGCTGAGTATGTCGGACAATTGCCTCACTTTTCAATGCCCGTGGCCGAGTTGTCGCAGGGACGCAGTTACCGGGTTTTCCAGATCAAAGGCGACAGCATGTTGCCCGTGCCGCCCGGATCGTATATCTTTTGCGATTATGTAGAGGAAGCTTCCGATATTCGTGAGGGCAAACCTTACGTTCTGATCACCTCTGATGAAGGAATTGTGTATAAGCGCATCTTCCTCCCCGGTGAAAACCAGTTACAGTTGAAATCGGACAACCCGGAATATGAACCTTATACAGTTGAAACCACTTCAGTACTTGAGATCTGGCGTGCATTGGGTTTCCTCTCGTTCGAACTTCCGGAACCGGACGCGCTGAATGTCCAAAAGCTGAGCGCAGTGGTCGCAAAAATGCAGGAAGAGCTTGCAAAGATAAAAGGATAAGCGGGTTGTAATCGGCGAAAGATAAGTTGGAAGGCAGAAGGGAAATTGGAAAATGGGAGGTAGAATGTGAAAAAGTGAGGCGGAGATGCAACTGATATTGGTCGTAAAGGGCTGAAGGTGCTCAGTGTGGTGGTGACGCCCGAAAATAATGAACTGATTTCGAAAGGGGATTTTGGAAAGGGGTTCGATCGACGCAATTTATTCTACATGAGAAAATTTTATAGTGCGTTTCCAATAGTGAACGCACTGCGTTCACTATTGATATATACTCATTATCAAACGATTATCTATGCAAAAGATAATGGCACGTTTGTTTTACATTAATGAGTCAGCCAAAAAAGGCGAGGTTTTTTTTTTTTCATCATTTTTACTAAGAGGTTTAGGTATCCGGGAAATAATGTTAAAATCGTTCAATGTACCGATCACAAAAATATTTAATAAAACGTCCATATAAATTGCCCACAGTATTTGTCATTAAGCCGAAGTTTTATTAGTAAAATTCTTTGTAAATTTAATCTGCGAAACCAAATTTGTTCGAATGCGAACTGATTACAAATAAGGGCATTCTAATGGCTCATAGACCAGTACTTTAAAACTATAAACCATGGATCATTCACTTCAAACTGTTTTTTATTTCGAAATAAAAACGCTGATTGAACAATCACGTTCGAAGATTTATCAGGCGGTCAACTTCGCGATGGTACAAACCTACTGGCAAATTGGAAAACGAATTTGTGAAGAGGAACAAAATGGCAAAGAGAGAGCGGATTATGGCACGTTCCTGATTGAAAATCTTTCTGAACAGTTGACAAGGGATTTTGGAAAGGGATTCGATCGACGCAACTTATTCTACATGAGAAAATTTTATAGTGCATTTCCAATTGTGAACGCACTGCGTTCACAATTGAGTTGGACTCATTATCGTATGATTATCAATGTAGAAGATGATAAAGCACGTTTGTTTTATATTAATGAGTCGGCCGAAAATCATTGGAGTACCCGTCAACTGGAACGACAAATTCAATCATTTTATTATCATCGAATGCTCTCTGTTCAAACTAATGAGACCGAATCGGTGATATTACCAAAAAATGAATTTCAATTTAAGCCATCCGATTTTATAAAAGATCCTTATGTGCTTGAGTTTTTGGACATAAAACCTTATAGTGACTATTTGGAACATGAACTGGAGCAGGCTGTTTTGGATAAAATTCAGGATTTTCTTTTAGAGCTTGGCAAAGGATTTTGTTTTGTGGCCAGGCAAAAGCATATAGCTACCGAACAAAACAAACATTATCACGTCGATCTGGTGTTTTACAATTACATTTTGCGCTGTTTTGTATTGATCGATTTGAAAATTGGCACATTAACTGCCGAAGATGTGGGAAAAATGGATATGTATGTCCGGATGTATGATGATAAGTTCAAACCCATAGACGATAATTCGACATTAGGTATCATACTATGCTCACAAAGTGATGAAACAGTGGTAAAATACTCTTTACTTAATGACCACAATCAAATATTTGCATCGAGATATCAATTAGTTATGCCAGCAAAAGAGGAGTTTGCAAGAATTGTAGACACTGAAATTCAGCTCCAAAAAAGCGAAAATCAACTTATGGAAAAATATATTCAGTATCGGAACAACAATTAAACCTGCTATAACCATGATACAGCATTACCTTGATCAGTTGATTGCAGATATGCATGATTCAGCCCAACGTGTTCCTCCTTCAAAAATCCCGGAGGGTACCTTTGATCCTGATTATCAGGATGAACTTGAGGCGAGCCCCGACCGCCGCATGAGTACATGGTTTGGACTTGAAAAGGAGCTGTTTCCTCCTTCCGAAAAGCTAACGCCTGAGGAGTTGGATTTGATGTGCGTCGAGTTTGAGCAATTGTGGGGTGCCTATTCATTCTTCGCCGAATTCCCTGATGGATTACCGGCAAAGCGTCGTTACGAATTGATGCGTGAATATCTTGATTATTCTTGTCAGCATTGGCCGGGAGGATGGGAGCAATGCTTCACTTTTTGTAATTATGAACCCGAACAGTGCCCGTTTGGTATTGAATTTTGTCAGTGCAAAGATTTTAAAGACGATGATTCAGATGTTTCAATCGGAAGCGCCGACGAGAATACAGCGCCTTTTAACTCCAACTAATATTCAATCCGCAACAATTTTCCCCCAAAGGTGTTATAATCACAAAAAACACTTTTAAAAAAATGATACAGCAGATTATATTGAAATCGAGACCGTCCGGTTTTCCTACTCCTGATAATTTCGAAACAAAAAGTATTGAAAATCTGCCGGTTGCAAACGGAATGGTTCGGTTGAAAGCCCACACATTTTCGGTGGATCCTTATATGCGAGGCCGTATGAGCGATGCCAAATCGTATGCCGCTCCATACTCAGTTGGCGGACCAATTGTGGGTGGTTGTATTGCCCGCGTGATTGAGAGTCAGGCGGAAGATTTTAAAACAGGTGATTTTGTAATGGGTTATTTGCCATGGCAAGAGGAAATAGTTATTGATGTCACAGGGTTAAAGGTGATTGATGAAAACCTTGCACCGTTAAGTTATTATCTTGGCATTCTTGGAATGCCGGGGCTTATGGCTTATTTTGGACTTCTTGATATTGGAAAACCTAAAGAAGGTGAGACTGTCGTTGTTTCGGGCGCTGCGGGTGCAGTGGGAACGGTAGTTGGCCAAATCGCTAAAATTGAGGGCTGTCGCATTGTTGGTATTGCGGGTGACGATACAAAGGTAAATTACCTGTTGAATGAACTCCATTTTGATGCGGGAATTAACTATAAAACCATTACTGATCTTTCATCCGCCATTGCATCTGCCTGCCCATCAGGAATTGATATTTATTTTGACAATGTGGGTGGCGAAATATCAGATGCTGTAATGTCACATATTAATTACGGTGCCAGAATTATAATTTGCGGACAGATTTCGCTTTATAATGCAACATCTCAACCAACAGGACCTCGTGTTCAATCTGCGCTTCTTAAGAATTGTGCACTCATGCAGGGATTTTTGATCAACAACTATGCATCCCGGTTTCCTGAGGGTATTAAAGCATTATCCCAATGGGTTGGCAGTGGCCAAATGACGTATAAAAATACAATCTATCATGGGTTTGATAAACTTCCTGAAGCTTTCATCGCTCTTTTTTCAGGGAAAAATCTCGGAAAGCTTATTGTTGAAGTTGAATAAACTGCAAAATAAGGTATTTGTATTTGATCAATCTTATAAAGGAATTATTAACAAACATAAATAAATAAAATGGATACCATAATAAAAGTATTAATCGTTTTAACATCGCATGGCGATTTAGGGAATACCGGACAGAAAACCGGATTTTGGGTAGAAGAATTCGCAACACCCTATTATGTTTTGGCTGATGCAGGTGTACAAATTACAATTGCATTACCTAAGGGAGGTCAGCCTCCGATTGATCCGAAGAGTGAAATGGCTGATTCACAAACTAAAGCAACCCGCCGATTTGACAGTGATAAGGCGCTTAAAGATAAACTTGCACACACATTAAAATTAAGTGAAGTCAAAGTTGAAGACTATGATGCAGTTTTCTACCCCGGCGGACATGGTCCGCTTTGGGATTTGGCGAACGATAAGAACTCTATTGCGCTGATCGAATCGTTCTATAATAAGAAAAAGCCGGTTGTTTTTGTATGTCATGCTCCCGGCGCATTGGTCAAAGTGAAATTGCCGAATGGCGATCCATTAGTAAAAGGTAAAGAAGTTACCGGATTCTCAAATTCAGAAGAGGAAGCGGTTAAACTCACGAAGGTTGTACCTTTTTTATTGGAAGACGAAATGAAAAAGCTGGGAGGTCATTATAGTAAAGGTGCGGATTGGGGTTCTTATGTAAAGACTGACGGTCTGCTGATTACAGGCCAGAATCCTGCCTCATCTGAAGCTGCTGCCGATGCTTTGCTGGAAATATTACAGAAAAAACATTAGTTTATATTTTATCGAAATACTACAATTACAGACCTTGTCCCGGGAAACCGGGTTGGGGTTTATTTGATTACAACTTAAAATTATTGCCGAATGAGACGAAAAATTGGGAAGAGTGATCTGGAAGTGTTTCCTATCGGTCTGGGTGCCATGGGAATGTCTGAGTTTTATGGAAAAGCCGACGAAAAAGAGTCAATTCATACATTGCATTCTGCCCTTGAACTTGGTGTTAACTTTATCGATACGGCTGATATTTATGGCATTGGAGACAATGAAGAGCTCCTGCAAAAAGCTTTTCACGACCGATGGGATAAGCTTGTTTTGGCAACTAAATTTGGTATTGTACGCGACAAACAAAACCCGACAGCACGCAGCATTAGCGGAAAACCCGGGTACGTGAAGCAGGCTTGTGAGGCGAGTCTAAAACGACTTGGCCGGGAAACCATCGATCTTTACTATCTGCATCGTGTTGATCAGTCCACCCCGATTGAAGAAACAGTTGGTGCTATGGCCGAACTGGTTGCGGAGGGAAAGGTTCAGTACATTGGTCTTTCGGAGGTTTCGGGCGAAACCTTACGCCGCGCAAATGCCGTGCATCCCATCACAGCTGTGCAAAGTGAATATTCACTCTGGTCGCAGGATGTTGAAGAAACAACTCTTCCAACAATCCGAGAACTTGGAATTAGCCTTGTCGCCTATAGTCCTTTGGGAAGAGGATTCCTTACCGGCAGATTTCAGCGATTCGAAGATTTCGCTGAAGATGACTATCGGCGCTTTTCTCCACGCTTTCAGGGTGAGAATTTTAATAAAAACCTGGAATTGCTAAGGCTTGTAGAAGATATTGCAAAAGATAAAGGTTGTAAACCATCGCAGCTTGCTCTTGCCTGGCTCCTAAGTCAGGGGGAAGATATTATTCCAATTCCCGGAACAACAAAGGTGACCAACTTAATGGAAAATATTGAGGCAGTGAATATTTCATTGACAAGTATTGAAGTTTGCCAGATTGGTGCTCTCATGAGAAATATCCATGGCGACAGATACGATCAGAGTGGAATGACTTTCATAAACAAATAACCAAAACATTTTGGCGCTATAACGAAAGATATGGGTAATTGGATTTTTAAGGATTAATACTGGTTATTAGTGTCTGACCACTGGCAGACTCGCTTACTGAAAAATATGAAACTACCTTAACTTTTAACGGATTAGTGTCAATATCGTAATGCTATAATAATTCTGCGAGTACCGAAAAGATAAATATATAATTTATGATTATAATCTGTAAATGGGTCGATAGGAGTACTTTTTAAGCAAAAACCGACTATTTTGTCCTGTTTTTTAGTCCCGAAGTTGGAGCGAAGGAAACCCTAAGGAATCCCTAATGAGAATTGGATCCTAAAAAGCGCTTAAAAAAGGGAAGATTTGGAGTAGTTTTACAGGATTGGATCAGTGTCAATTAATCATAAAATAAAGCGTGAGTCATTATGGTAAAGTGACAACATTTAATTGAAACCCTCCTTTTTATTTTTTGAAATTTTTGATTCAAATTTATATCGAACTCAGGTTAAAACAAAGATTTTAATGACCAATGACAGCGAAGCCAATGACTTTTTTAATGACTGATCTCTCATACAGTGATTTATTTCTTATTGAAGTGCGGCTAAGTGTTGCTACATTTGCAGCATTGTTTTTTCTTTATCGTAAAAAAACTTGTTATGATTATTCCGGAACATTTGCTCGAAAAATACAACTCCCCTGTGCCGCGGTATACAAGTTATCCGCCTGCCAACTACTTTACCGGAGAAGTGACTGAGAGTAAATATATTGAGGCAGTAAAGGATTCCAATAACCGAAATCCGCAAAATATTTCTATTTATATTCACATCCCTTTCTGTAAAAAACTTTGCTTTTACTGTGGTTGTAATGCTTTACCATTGGCCACGATGAGCGCGATGGAAAATTATGTGACTACCCTGAAGCAAGAGATCAGAATGGTTGCTGCGTTGATTGACAAGGGGCGTAAAGTTTCGCAAATTCATTACGGCGGCGGAACCCCAAATGTTTTACCGGTTGAATGGATTGCGGAGATTAACGAACTTATTTATTCATTGTTCAAGTTAACTGATCAGCCCGAAATTGCGATTGAATGCAATCCTGCACATCTGTCGTTTGATTATATTGATCGACTAAAGAAAGCTGGTTTTAATAGATTTAGTATTGGAATACAGGATTTTAACAAAGATATTCTAAAAACTGTCAACCGCGATCCTTCTGAATTTCCCGTCGGAGAAATCCTTCAAAAAATAAAATCAGGGTCAGAACATATTGCTGTTAATCTTGATTTTATATACGGATTGCCGGGACAGACTGTCGAAAGTTTTCTCGATTCAATCCGGAAGGCGGTCGATCTTCGTCCCGACAGGCTTGTCACGTTTTCGTATGCACATGTACCATGGGTGAAAAAGGCTCAGAAAATTCTCGATAAAATAGGTTTGCCTGATGGTGAACTGAAAATGAAGATGTTCTCGGAATCGCATAATTTCTTACTTGCAAATGGCTATAAATCAATAGGTCTTGATCATTACGTGCTTGAGAGTGATGAGCTTTACCAGGCACTGCAGAATAAAAGCCTGCACCGAAATTTTCAGGGTTATTGCACACGCCATACAACCGGACAGGTTTATGCCTTTGGAGTGTCATCCATAAGTCAGCTTGAGAAAGGATATGCACAGAATACAAAATCGGTCAAAGATTATATTGAATCGATTAACTCGGGGCATTTACCAATTGATAAAGGTTATATGCTCAGTGATAATGAAATTATCGTGCGTGAGGTAATTAATCAATTGATGTGCAATATGCATATTCACTGGAAAGAGTTGGCTGACCGGTTAAATATTTCGCAAACGGCTGTCAAAAATGCAATTACCTACGATGGCGCAGAATTGAAAAAGTTTGAGGAGGATGGTATTTTGCAATTAACAGCGGAGGGACTGGAGATGACGGAAAGCGGAACTCTTTTTATTCGAAATGTAGCTGCTTCCTTCGATCCGCTCACAAATACGCAATTCAAACAGTTCTCAAAACCGGTTTAAATATGGAGCCTCATCTTAAGACAAATGTTGTTATAATTGGCGCCGGACTGACAGGCCTGGTCACGGCTCACTACCTTTTGAAAAGCGGGATCAGCGTCAAGATCGTTGAAAGAAACAACCGTCCGGGTGGTGTAATGCAAACAATTAAAGAACAGGGTTTTACTATAGAAGCAGGACCCAACACGGGTGTGGTCTCCCATCCGGAGATCGTAGAGCTTTTCGAAGACCTTAAGGCTGATTGCACGATTGATATTGCAAATCCTGAAGCAAAAAAGAGATTAATCTGGAAAGAAGGAGCGTGGCATGCTTTGCCTTCCGGTCTTTTTTCGGCAATTAATACTCCTCTTTTTTCGTTTGGTGATAAATTTCGTATTTTAGGTGAACCGTTTCGAAAGAAAGGAACGAATCCGGACGAAAGTATTGCAGAACTCGTAGTGCGAAGAATGGGCAAAAGTTATCTCAATTATGCCATAGATCCTTTTATTTCAGGTATCTATGCCGGAGATCCGGCCAAATTAGTGACCCGTTTTGCTTTGCCGAAACTTTATAAACTCGAACAAACTTACGGCAGTTTCATTGGGGGGTCAATAAAAAAGAAATCAGAACCAAAAGAAGAACGGTCGAAAAAAGCAACGCGTGAGGTGTTCTCTGCAAAAGGAGGGCTTCAAAACCTTATCGATTCACTTGTGAAAAGTATCGGCACCGAAAATATTCTGCTTAATTGCAAGGATGTCGCGGTAAGCAATGATAATAAGATATTTAATACAGCCTTCTTAATGGGTAACATACCTGTTAGTCTTACCTCCGAGAAAATCATTTCAACAGCAGGCGGAAAAGAGATCGATTCTTTATTTCCATTTATCGGACAAGAGAAAATACAGGCGATCAAGCAGTTAGAATATGCTAAAGTTATTCAGGTTGCTCTCGGCTACCGGCAATGGAAAGGGATATCTGTTAATGCATTTGGTGGATTAGTTCCATCGAAGGAGAAACGCCGCATACTTGGTGTACTTTTTCCCTCCTCCTTCTTCGAAAACAGGGCTCCCATAGGTGGTGCGTTGCTTTCTGTTTTTCTGGGTGGTATCAAACACGACGAATTTTATTCGCTGAAGGATGAAGAGATTCAACTGCTTGTTGAAGAGGAAATAGGAGAGATGCTGAACGTTAAGGGAATAAAAGCTGATGTACTTAAAATTTTCAGGTATCAGTATGCGATTCCACAATACACCAAAACTTCTGAACAACGTTTAGAGGCAATTAGTTTTGTACAGAAGAATTATCCCGGATTGATTCTTGCCGGAAATATCCGCGATGGAATCGGTATGGGAGACCGGATAAAACAGGGACGTGCCATAGCTGAAGAAATTATTAACAAATAGAAAATGGGGAAGACAGCTGTTATTCTTGTAAATGTTGGAACACCCGATTCGCCGGCAGTGGCTGATGTAAGACGATATTTATTTCAATTTCTGAACGACAGACGCGTGATCGATCTTCCGTGGCTGCTTCAGAAAGTACTTGTGAATTTGATTATTGTCCCGTTCAGAGCACCCAGATCAGCAAAGCTGTATAAGCAATTGTGGAGTGATAAAGGATCTCCTCTTTTATACTATTCCCAAAGTGTAACCGCTAAACTTCAGCTGCGAACAGGGGATAATTACCAAATCTACAATGCCATGCGCTATGGTAATCCTTCGCTTGAAAATATCCTAAAACTTATTGAAAATCAGAACTATAATAAGATAATTATTCTTCCGCTTTTTCCACAATATGCTTCAGCAACAACAGGATCGGTCTTTGAGTTTGTTTTGTCGAAAATCAGTCATTGGAATGTGATCCCTGAACTTCAATTTATCAATCATTTTCACAATCATCCCGAATTTATTGAGGCCTTCGCATCGCAGGCAGCAAAATATAATGTTGCAAATTGGGATCATATAATTTTCTCGTTTCATGGTTTACCATTGCGCCAAATTAACAAAACCCATCCGGGAGTAGATTGTGCAGAATGCCTTTGTAAAACACAATCCATTGAAGAAGGTCAATTTTGTTATCAGGCGGCTTGCTATGAAACTGCGAGGTTAATTGCCTGCGAAACAGGCCTTTCAGCGGATGATTTTTCAGTATCTTTTCAGTCAAGACTCACAAAAAACTGGATGTCACCATTTACGGACGAGATGGTGATTCAAAAAGCAAAGGCAGGGATCAAAAAAATGCTCATTTTTGCACCCTCTTTTGTAGCAGATTGTCTTGAAACAAAAGTTGAGATAGAAGAAGAGTACAGCATTCTGTTCAGAAAACATGGAGGCGAACAACTGCAACTGGTAGAAAGCCTCAACGATCATGATCGCTGGATTGAGGGTTTAAATCAGATAATTACTTCGAAGCGGTAAAAATACATTTTGGTCTATTTCATAAGGCTATAGGAATCTCGATGATTAAAGCATTATAATACAGTGTTATATCTTTGGCTATTTCTTTAATAAATTGAAACAATTGTCAGGGTAAAATGCGAGCCGCGATACAAATTTTGTGGCATTTTTGTTGGTTGACGTTGTGTTTGGGGACGTCATAAGTGTAGAAATAAGGGAAGATAGGGCGCGAATCTTGCAGAGTTGTGCTTCCGGCATATCAGAATAGAGAATTCGACATCTATGGATTCGCATTACCTGGCTTATTATCCCGATTATTAAAGTTTAAATATTCCAGACAATATCATTGAACTTTTACCGGAATATGTTACTTTCATCCCCTAACGTACGATTCAAAAATACAACCGATTTAAAATAATGGTTCATATCAAGATTAATGGTCAAGAGATTGAGGTTGAAGCAGGAACCTCAGTTTTAAAGGCTTCAGAGAAGGTGGGAATTAAGGTTCCTGCGCTCTGTTACAACGAAGAGTTAGGGCATTTTACCTCGTGTATGTTGTGTCTTGTAAAAGATGCTGCAAATGGTCGCTTATTCCCATCCTGCTCTGTTACAACCACCGAAGGAATGTCGGTAATCACTGACGATGAGGAGATTCAGGAAGCACGCCAAACTGGTCTGGAACTTCTTTTAAGCGAACATGTCGGCGATTGTGAAGGTCCTTGTCAGGTGGCATGTCCTGCACATATGGATATTCCTCAAATGAACAGACTAATTGCTGCCCGTAAATTTGAAGCAGCATTAAAACTAGTCAAAAAAGATATTGCACTTCCCGCTATTTTGGGAAGAATCTGTCCTGCACCCTGCGAAGGGGCTTGTCACCGGAAGACTGTTGATGCTTCGGTCTCCATTTGTCTCCTGAAACGGTTTGTCGGTGATGAAAATGATGTTCATCCGTTTGAACCACTTCCGCTGACGGGAAAGAAAGTGGCTGTGATAGGAGCAGGACCTGCAGGATTGGCAGCCGCTTATTATTTACAGCTAAATGGTTATCAATCTGTATTATTTGATAAAAACAACTTGCCCGGAGGACTACTTCGTACTGAGATCAAGCCTGAAGTTTTACCATTAAGCATAATAGACAAAGAGATTAAAACCATTTTAAATACGGGTGTTGTATTTGAAGGGGGAAAAGAAATTAATGCAACATTATTTCAAGATATTCAAAGACAATACGATGCCGTAATTGTCGCAACAGGTACGCTTGTTGACGAAATTAAGACATGGGGTTTTGCGACAAATGCCAAAGGAATTGAAGCCGATCAAAATAGTTACGAGACTTCGGTAAAAGGAGTTTTCGCGATTGGAAATTCACTCCGTTCTTCAAGGCTTGCGGTTCGTTCAGTTGGACAAGGTAAGGAGGTTGCCTTTTCCGTTGCTCAATATTTATCGGGCGAAGAGCCCAAAGGAGAGCCACAATTATTTAATTCGCGTTTTGGAAAACTGCTCACTGAAGAAATTTCAGAATATCTTAAGGAATCGGTTCTTCAGGACAGAATCTTATCAGACGACATTAAATCAAAAGGTTATACAAGAGAGGAAGCCATTCTCGAAGCAAAGCGCTGTCTGCATTGTGACTGCAGGGATATTGAAAATTGTAAACTGAGGGATTTATCAGGGCGATATGGTGCAAATCAGCGCCGGTTTGCGGGAAACGAACGAAAAGCAATGACGAAGCATTTTGCTCACCGGATTGTTTACGAACCTTTAAAATGTATCAAGTGCGGAATCTGTGTCCGGATGACATCGAAATACCAGGAAAAATATGGTTTTTCATTTATTGGTCGTGGGTTCGATGTTGTGGTTGGAGTTCCTTTCAATGAATCGCTGGAAGCCGGATTGGCAGAAACAGCAGAAATAGTGGCAAAAGCATGCCCGACTGGTGCATTGTCTGTAAAATAATAATTATGAGAGTATTATATTTTGTCTTCTTCGTTTTTATTGCATCTTTGGGTGCGATTGGCCAAAACTCAACCTCGTGGAATAACTTTCGCGGAAGCCAGGATCTGTTAGGAACCACGAATGTGAGCTTCCCTGATAAACCAAAAAAGCTTTGGAGCTTTCAGGTTGGCGATAATATTAAGTCGGCTGCCGTAATAGGTGATGGGAAGATTGTTATCGGCGCTACCGATGGAATTGTCTATTGTCTCGATCTTAAGGGAAAGCTAATTTGGAAATACAAGACGGAGAATTCGATCGAAGCTCCGGCGCTGATCCTGAATGGAAAGGTTTATGTAGGTAACCTCGATGGAAATCTTTATGCCCTCAAACTTTCGGATGGTACGCTGATCTGGAAATATAAAACAGACAACCAGATTATGGGATCGGCAAATTTTTGGAAATCAGGATCCAGGACGTCATTAATTGTAGGAAGTTACGACTATAATCTACACTGCGTCGATGCCGAAACGGGTAAGATGAAATGGATGTACGAGTCAGATAATTTTATAAACGGAGCGGCTGCCTGTTTCAATGGCAAAGCTATATTCGGAGGTTGCGACGGATTTCTGCATGTTATCGACATCAACAGCGGCAAATCGGAGTCTAAAATCAATGTAGCCACCTATGTTGCCGGATCGTGTCCTGTAAGCGATAAAATGGCCTATATCGGCGATTATGATGGAAAATTCTCGAAGGTTGATATTCAAACTCAAAAAATTGTCTGGAGCTGGGAGAACAAAGAGCTAAAACAACCATTTGTCGCATCGGCAGCTTTGTCAGGCGATAAGGTCGTGACCGGCAACCGTGATAAGTTTGTCTATTGTTTCGATAAGAACAGCGGTAAACTGATGTGGAGCTTCAACAGTGGCAATCGCGTAGAGGCATCGCCCGTCATCATTAAGGATAAAGTATTGATTGCTAATATGCGTGGTGATTTGTCCATTCTAAAGCTTTCTGACGGATCGGTGATCTGGAAATATGAAATCGGGAATTCGATTCTCCATAATCCGGCTGTCATTGAGAATCTTATGGTTGTCTGTGCGTTAGATGGAAATGTTTATTGCTTTGGAAAATAGGAGAAGTTCTGAATCTAATTATGTAGAGCAGAAGTCAACTTATATCGGAATTAATTGTTCATCAAATCAATGTAACCATCAAATTATCCGTCATCTATGAATATTGTCCAGATTATTCCAGGTTCCGGCGGCAGTTTTTACTGCGGGAACTGCCTGCGCGACAGCAAATACTTTGTTGCGTTGCGTGAACAAGGTCATCAGGTGATAAAAATCCCGATGTACCTTCCCATATTCTCCGATGAACGCGACATCAAAGATATTCCTGTATTTTATGGTGCCGTAAGTATTTACCTGAAACAGCTTTACCCCATTTTCCGCAAAGCGCCGCAATGGGTGGAAGGACTTCTCAATTCAAAACCGTTGCTTAAAATGGCTGCTTCGATGGCCGGATCGACCAACGCGAAAGGTCTTGAAGAGATGACGGTGTCGATGCTTTTGGGTGAAGACGGGAAGCAACAGGAGGAGCTGGAGCGGTTAGTCGATTGGATGGCAGAGCACTGTAAACCAGATGTTGTGCATATTTCGAATGCATTACTGCTTGGTTTGGCACACCGGATAAAAGAGAGACTGAACGTTCCCATTGTATGTTCGTTACAGGATGAAGATGTTTGGGTCGACGCCATGAAGCCTGTTTTCCGCGACCAGATCTGGAAACTGATGAGTGAAAAGGCGAAGGATGTCGACCATTTTATAGCGGTCAGTGATTTCTTCTCGAAGGTAATGCAGCAACGGATGGACCTTCCGGCTGAAAGAATTCAAAGTTTGTACCTTGGCGTTGATCCTGCTGATTACAATTACATTCCGACACAAGACAAGGGGCGAAACATCGGTTATATCTCGCGCATGTGCCACGAAAACGGTTTTGATATATTGGTCGATGCCTTTATCCAGTTAAAAAAGAAAATGGGGTTTGATGATGTTAAGCTCGTTCTCACAGGAGGTTCAACCGGAGCAGATACCAAATATATCAAGGGAATCAGGAAAAAATTATCAGTTGAGAGACTTGATGATCAGGTTGAATTTTGGGAAGCGTTTGAAGGCGAGGGGAGGCAGGCTTTCTTTAACAAGGTATCGGTCATATCTGTCCCTGTCCGAAATGGCGAGGCCTTCGGAATGTACCTGCTCGAATCGATGGCCTCGGGAGTTCCTGTTATTCAGCCTGCTTTGGGAGCGTTTCCCGAAATAGTCAATCTATCGGGCGGAGGTATTATCTATGAACCCAATACGCCGGAAGCACTATGCGAGGCGTTGGCCGGATTGCTGTCTGATTCGGAAAAACTCAATAGCTTAAGCTTGGATGCCCGAAAAGGTATCGAAATCAGTTTCAATATAAACGATCATGTAAAAGAGATGACGGAAGTTTATGAAAGCCTATCAAAATAATTGATTATCAAATCACTATTCATTCTACAAACAATAATATGATTCTCCGGTTAAATAATATATCCAAAGGTTATGGCGATCCGTCGAAGAGTAACTTTAGAAAAGTACTTGACGGACTTAATTTAGAGGTCGGTAGCAATCAAAAGATCGCCATTGCGGGCCCAAGCGGATCGGGGAAGACTACCTTGCTTAATCTTATCGGAACACTTGATCAGCCCGATGCCGGTGAGATTTTCTTCAAAGGGAAACAGATCACAGGCTATTCGCAGGAGGAACTTGCCCATTTCCGCAACCGGGAACTTGGATTTGTTTTTCAGATGCACCACTTGTTGCCGCAATGTACGTTGTGGGAAAATGTACTTTTACCTGTTTTGCCGATCAAAAAAGTAGTGGGAAAGGCCGAGAAAGAGTGGGCCGAACATCTGCTTCGGAAGGTTGGAATATGGGAACAGCGATACCAAAAACCTTCAGAACTCTCTGGCGGCGAATGTCAGCGAACCGCTGTTGTGCGGGCACTGATCAACAAACCGCAACTGATTCTTGCAGATGAACCAACAGGTGCGCTTGACGAACAAAATGCCGGTAATCTTGCTGAATTATTGAATCATTTGAGTGGCGAAGAAGGGGTTTCTTTGATTGTAGTTACCCATTCGTCAGAGCTCGCTTCCCAAATGGACAAGGCATATCATTTAAAAGACGGGAAGTTACAATGACGCGTTTTAAACTCGTACTCGATAGTTTTATTCATTATTTAAAAGCTAATCTGCTTGTAGCTATTGGTGTAGCTATTAGTACAGCAGTGCTGACGGGTGCCTTAATTATTGGTGATTCGGTTACATTTAGTCTTGAGCAATCTGCGTTCTATCGTTTGGGGAGCACGACTCATCTTGTATCAACCGTTGACCGTTATTTTCGTTCAGAACTGGCAGGGGAGCTTGCTGCCAAAGGTGGATTTGAGGTAGCGCCGGCACTAATTCTCGAAGGAATGGCAGTGGCGGACGGAGGCGAGGAACGTGTCAACAAGGTTCAGATAACAGGTATTGATGATCGTTTTGAGAAGATTGCTGAATCTCCGGTCTACGAAAAACTAACCGGAAACGAAGTTATTATTAGTGTGAATCTGGCCGAACGGCTCAAGCTTAAAAAAGGCGATAGCTTCCTGGCCCGGATTAAAAAGGCAAGCCTGATTCCATTAAATGCACCGTTTGTATCAGATGCCGAAACAAGCGTTTCCTTTCGGGCAGTTGTCAAAGAGATCGCCGATCAGCATACATTGGGATTTTTCAACCTTAAAAACTCACAGACAGCGCCATATAACTTATTTCTTTCCCTTTCGAAACTGAATGATCTGATGAAGTTTGACGGAAAAGCCAATCATCTTCTTATTTCATCTACAACGCTTAATAACCAGCAAATAAGTAGTTTGCTTCAGGAATGTTTTACAGCTGAAGACGCAGGTCTCAAAGTAAAAGCGATCCCGCTAACGCACGAGGTGGAGATCACTTCTGAGCGAGTGTTTATCGATGATCAGATCATAAAAGCTTTCGAACCATTCAAAGCATCGCATCCTGTATTGACCTATTTTGCGAATAGTTTGGAGTTTAATGGCAAGTCGACGCCTTATTCATTTATTTCAACAATCGATGATATAAATCTGAAGGATAACGATATAATTGTCAATGACTGGATCGCATCAGATTTGAATGTGAAGCAAGGCGATTCGCTTACAATAAAGTATTACGAGATTGGTCCATTGCGTGAGCTCATAGAAAAAGGGACGAAGTTTGTGGTTAATGCGGTTGTTCCGATCGAAGGAAAGTATGCCGACAAAGATTTGATGCCGTTTCTTCCGGGTATGTCGGATGCAGGGAACTGCCGCGACTGGGAAGCAGGGGTTCCGATCAAACTTGAATCGATCCGTGATAAGGATGAGGCTTACTGGAAACAATACAAAGGGACACCCAAAGCGTTTATCTCCCTTAAAAAAGCACATCAGCTATGGGCAAACAGGTTCGGAAACTACACGGCCATCCGTATCGGTGAAAGTGCCTTTTCCGATAAAGAATATCGTTCTCTTTTTTCTGCCTCCATAAAACCGGCTAATCTGGGTGTGATGGTAACCCCTGTACGTGATAATGGACTAAAAGCAGCCCGCAATGGTGTCGATTTTAGTCAGTTGTTTTTAGGACTAAGCTTCTTCCTTTTGGTTGCAGCCCTTATTCTCACTGCATTACTATTTCTGTTAAATCTGGAAAGCCGTCAATCACAAATGGGAACACTTCTTATGCTGGGATTTACGAGGAATCAAATCCGCAGGCTCTTACTCTCCGAAGGAGCCATTGTTGCCCTTGTTGGATCGCTCTTCGGCCTTGTAATTGCTGTGATTTATACAAAACTTATTTTTGTCGCGCTTAATTCGCTGTGGTGGGAAGTAGTGCGGACTTCGGTTCTGGAGATTGATATCAGGACATCTACGCTGATTACAGGTTTCGTAATTAGCATACTTATTTCAGTACTCACCATCATCTATTCAGTTAACCGCAGTTTTAAGCGGCAGGCCATTGAATTGCAGCGGCAACAGGATCAACCGCAGAAACCATTGACAGGAACAATTAAAACGTGGCTGATGATTGTTTCACTCTTTGCGGCGGTTGGAATGATGGGCTTTCAGTTCCTGTTTTCGAAACAAACTGACGCATCGCTCTTCTTTTTTTCAGGCGGATTGTTACTGATTGGACTATTGCTGTTTGCCGATAATATGCTTCGGCGAAGCCGTCATAATATGGTGGCGGGTTTTTCCATTCGCGAACTGAACAGGAGGAACAGATCGCAAAATCTGGGCCGGTCACTTACTGTGATCATTCTTTTTGCCTTGGGAACTTTCCTCGTTGTTTCCACAGGAGCCAATCGTCAGGATTCGTTTTCGGATGCCGGCCAAAAGACAAGTGGCACAGGTGGTTTTCAATTCTTTGCCGAGACATCTATTCCTGTTTTATATAGTCTGAACGATAAAGATCGTCGCCTGAACGAAGGGATAACTTCAGAATTCAGTGCTGCCCAGTTTAGCAAGATGGATGGCGATGATGCGAGTTGTCTGAATCTGAACCGTGTCTCCAATCCTGCAATTCTGGGAACGGACCCTGAAATGCTGAAAGAGCGGTTTAGTTTTGCATCAAATAACGCTGACATCAATAAAGATAACGTCTGGGAAGCTTTGAATGAGCCACTTACTGATGGTGTTGTTCCTGCTATAGCTGATCAGACAGTGATTCAATGGGGACTTGGGTTGAACATTGGCGATACGCTGAAGTACCGAAACGAACAGGGCGATACTTTACGACTTAAACTGATTGCCGGATTATCACCTTCCGTTTTCCAGGGATATGTGCTGATTTCCAATACTAATTTTCTCAAAAACTTTCCAACAAGCAGCGGTTCCAGTTTGTTTTTAATCGATGTGCCGAAAGAGAAGGCGAAATCAGCCGGGGAGGAGCTCCAATCTGTTTTCCGCGATTACGGTTGGGAGATGACATCGGCGGCACAGCGGTTGATGGAGTTTAATTCGGTGACGAATACCTATCTTTCGATCTTCCTTGCTTTAGGTGCTCTGGGATTAATCCTTGGAACAGTTGGACTTGCAGTAGTATTAGCCCGAACGATCCTCGAACGGAAAAAGGAGATTGCGATGATGCAGTCACTTGGATTTACGCGTAAACAAGTGGTCGGTTTACTGATCCGCGAATATATTACTTTACTTGTATGGGGCATTCTGATCGGATTTATTTCAGCCGTGGTAGCGGTACTTCCTAATTTTCTTACTCCCGGAAGCGATGTTTCATTTATAACTGTTCTGCTGATTGTTTTGGCAATCCTTGCGAATGGAGTAATATGGATTATTGCGCTTTCATGGCTCGGACTACATAGAAAAAGTTTGATTATCAATTTAACGACCTAAATATGGCATATGCAAAGGTTGAAATGAAAATTGTCTGGTTATTTCGGTTAAATTTCTCACGGCCTCTCGCGGTCTCTGGCGGCCTCTCAGTTTAAATTGATCTGAATTATCCCAATCTTCGCTACCTTTGTCTTATCGATAAAGGCGCACCACTTCCTTCGTACCTGGTCCGTATCAACTCCTGACCTTCCTCGTACCAACTTCGGGCTCCTTTTTCCGGTGACAGTTTTATGGGTATTTAGTGTTTCATAATCTGTTTCCTAATATTCGGAATCGTGGTTAATAAATACCAACGGGGTTTAAGTTCGTAGATTATTCGTTAATTAAAAGTCACCTGTTCACACCAAACGTCATAGCGCCTAAATTATTCACATTTATTAGTCTCTCAGTATAAATATTCTAATTTTGTCTACAATTAATAACACATTACTGTTATGGTCCAGGTAAAGAAAATGTTTGTATTACCCGACTTACGAATGTCGGATTTGATTTCAGAGAATCCGTATCTGATGCTTATGCTCGAACATTTTGGAATCGATCTGGTGGTTAGCGAAAAAACAGTGCGGCAACTCTGTAAAGAGAACGGCATCAGTGAAGAGTTGTTTCTTTCATTTGCCAATCTTTTTAATGGTTTTCAGCCTTCTGTAACCATTACTTACTCATTTTCAGATCTGAAAACCATCATCGTTTTCCTTCGAAACAGCCATCAGTATTACCTTGAAGAAAAATACCCCCAGATACGAGGCTATATCGGACAAATGTTTGAACTCAACGAACAGTCGGCAATGGTGATGGTCGAGAAATTCTTCGATCAATACTTCGCCGAAGTGACTGAACACCTTCAATACGAAGATCAGATCGTTTTCGATTATGTGAATAATCTGTTCGATTGCTTTGAGAAGAAGCAGGCCATAAGTCTGAACGCCGATTATTCGGTGAACGATTATCAGGAACACCATGGCGATATTGAAGAGAAACTTGAAGATTTAAAGAGCTTGCTCCTCAAACATCTTCCGCTGCGCGACGATCAGCAGATACGGCGCAAACTGCTTTTCAGTCTTTTTGAACTTGAATATGATCTGAGTATCCATACACAGATAGAAGACAAAATATTGATTCCGCTTGTCGAACAAATGGAACACTTCCTTAAAACCACTCATGACAAATAATAACCTTCATATCGTCATTATTGAACCTTCATCGGTCATTTATGAGGGATTGAACGCTATACTTGGGTATTCTGATGATCATTTCAGTGTGAGCAGGTTCGGAAAGATTGATGAGATTCCTAATTACTCGGTCAGAAAGACTGTTGATGTTGTTCTTATTAATCCGGGACTGATCCAGAACAATCTGAAAGTCTACGACGCAATCAGGAGCAACCTTCCGCAAACCAGGTGGATCGGAATTGTTTATTCATTTTTCGATCAGCATTTGCTTTCAGTCTTCGACGATGTCTTCAATGTGTACGATACTCCCGAATCAATTATTAGCCTCGTGCGTCACATTACCGATCAGCACGACGAAAACGAACAGGGTCCTCAGCAGGAAAAGCTGAGTGAACGCGAAATTGATGTTTTAAAACTGCTGACAGCCGGTAATTCGAACAAAGAGATTGCTGATAAACTGAACATCAGTACACATACGGTGATCTCGCATCGTAAGAATATCTCGCAGAAAACAGGGATCAAATCTGTGTCGGGGCTCACCATTTATGCAGTAGTAAAAAACCTGATCAACCTCGAAGATTTCAAGGAATAGCGAAGCTTATCCCTCGAGCTTATCCCTACTAATAGCTAGTCTTCAGTCGATATTTCATCGGTTTAAGGGATTGTTAGCGGAGAGCGGTCGGGATACTTTTGCAGTGTTGATTTTAAAACATTCAAAAGATGCTCTCATATCGTATACTCATTACATTTACTGCACGTATTTGTCTTTGGTTTACATCAGTTCAGGCACAGAAAACTGCAATTTATAAAGTCAGTCCTTTTCATATTGAAGGATCGGGTAATCTTAGATTAGCTAATCGACGCTTAGCGAAATTGCCATTGAACTTACCAGTCTGGTTCATGTATGTGAAAATATTAGTATCAAGCCCGATCGGAACCGAAAACAGTCTGCCAAATGCGCTTCCAAGTTCAGTCCCAATCAACTTTGATTTTTAACCAGAAGAGCATTTTCCGGATTGTGAACCAATTTTAATAATTGCAAGGATGACAATGATTAAAAATATACCCCTCTCCGAATTGAAAACAGGCGAGGAGGGAATCATAACAAAAGTTCTTGGCCACGGCGCTTTCCGCAAACGGATCACCGAAATGGGTTTTGTAAAAGGGAAAAAAGTAACGGTGATTAAAAATGCTCCGTTACAAGATCCTGTTGAATACGAAATCATGAATTACAATGTCTCCCTTCGGCGAACTGAAGCCCGTATGGTGGAGGTAATTGCTGTTGAAGATGCAAATACACTTTCGAAAGTTCCGTTTGGCGGGACCATCGACGAAGAGATTTTAAAGGTATCGGCACAACAGCGGGGCAACGAAATCAATATTGCTCTTGTGGGAAATCCGAATAGCGGCAAAACAACCCTCTATAACTTTGCATCCGGTTCACAGGAAAGAGTTGGTAATTACAGCGGCGTAACCGTTGATGCGAAGGAGGCAACCATGAAAAGAGGTTCCTATAATTTTAGGATCGTTGACTTGCCGGGAACTTATTCCATTACGGAGTATTCGCCCGAAGAGTTGTATGTCCGTATGCATATTACCGATAAGATGCCCGATATTGTGGTCAATGTAATTGATGCATCGAATCTTGAACGGAATCTTTTCCTTACAACGCAACTCATCGATATGAATATAAAGGTGGTGATTGCCCTCAATATGTTCGATGAACTGGAAAAGCGCGATGTGAAATTCGATTACGAAGCGTTGGGTAAGATGATTGGCATTCCCATTGTTCCGACAGTGGCTTCGAAAGGGAAGGGGATCGACGAACTGCTCGACCGCCTCATCGAAGTTTACGAAGATCGCGATCCTATTGTGCGCCACATTCATATCAATTATGGAAGCGAGATTGAAGCTGCCATTGCTTCTATCCAAAAAGAGATCAGGGCGAATCCTGAGATCACAGATAAACTCTCATCGCGTTATGTCGCTATCAAACTGCTCGAAACCGATAAAACCACACTCTCACAACTTCAGGGTCTGAGTAATATCAACAAGATACAATCGGTAGTTAATAAGGCCATTGAGACGTTGGAGAAAGAGTATGCCGAGAAGTCGGAAACGATTATTACCGATGCAAAATATGGATTTATTGATGGCGCCCTGAAAGAAACGTTTGTTGAGAGGATCAAAGACAAACGGATTAACAAGAGGGAACTCGACGACATACTTACAAATCGGATACTCGGTTTCCCGATCTTCCTTTTCTTTATGTGGCTGATGTTTCAGGCTACTTTTACACTGGGAAGTTATCCGATGGAATTGATCGATTCGGGAGTGGGAGCGTTGAGCAGTTTTTTGCAAACAACCATGCCGGAAGGTCCTTTGCGGGCGCTGATCGTTGATGGAATAATGGGAGGTGTTGGCGGAGTGATTATCTTTTTGCCCAATATTCTCATTCTATTCTTCTTTATTTCGTTGATGGAGGATTCCGGTTACATGGCACGCGCATCTTTTATAATGGATAAGCTCATGCATAAAATCGGTCTTCACGGGAAATCATTTATTCCGCTGGTGATGGGATTCGGTTGTAATGTCCCGGCCATTATGGCGACACGTACGCTCGACAATAAAAAGGATCGTATTCTTACGATGATTATAACCCCGTTTATGTCGTGCAGCGCCCGTCTTCCGGTTTACGTTCTGCTCATATCAGCATTCTTCCCACAAAACCAGGGACTTGTTCTCTTTTCGATCTATCTCATCGGAATTATCCTCGCGATACTGGTTGCAATGGTGATGAAAAGGGTAGTTTTCTCGAAGAAAGATGTTCCCTTTGTGATGGAGTTACCACCTTATCGTATTCCTACGCTGAAAAACACAACTATTCACATGTGGCATAAGGGGGTACAATACTTAAAGAAGATGGGAAATGTTATCCTGGTGGCTTCTATTCTGATATGGGCATTGGGTTATTTCCCGCGCAATGTGAACTATTCTGTCGATTACAATACTCAGATTAAGTCATTACAAACCAACAATCAGTTATCTTCCGACGAGAAAGAACAACAGATTAATCACCTTGAAGTAACGCAAGAGGCCGAGCGCCAGGAGAAATCATACATCGGGCAATTGGGTCACGCCATTGAACCGGTGATCGAACCGCTTGGCTATGATTGGAAAATGGGCGTTAGTATCCTCACTGGTCTGGCGGCAAAAGAAATTGTGGTAAGCACAATGGGAATTCTTTACCAGGCCGACCTTCACGCCGATGAAACATCGGGCACATTAAAAGACAACCTGATCAAACAGGAACATACGTCAGGGGTATTAAAAGGACAACGGGTTTTCACACCACTTGTCGCATTTGGTTTTATGCTTTTTGTCCTTATTTACTTTCCGTGTGTTGCTGTGATAGCAGCCATTAAGAAAGAATCAAGCCTGAATTGGGCCATATTTACAATGGTCTACACAACTTTAATCGCGTGGGTAGTCGCTTTCCTTACTTATCAGATCGGGAGTTTAATCAGTTAACCGTAATTCAAATATCATGGCACAATACATTATCGTATTTGTTATCATAGCAGCCACATTGACTTATGTGGTATTCAGCATCGTTAAAAACCTCCGCACAAAAAACGAGAGTCATTGCGGAGGCTGCACGGGTTGTTCGATTAAGAATGAAATGAAATCAAAGGATTGTTGCTGAAATATAAATGATTAGAAAGTGATCTCCGGTCTACGTACCGAGATCACTTTCTATAATTATGATCATATTTTCTTCAGGGGCCGGCAAAAATCTTTCACTATTGTTTTATAATAGCAAGTTTTGAAGTGGTTATGTCTTCCCTGTACTTTCCCGGTACTTGCTCTATGTCTGCTCTATGCCTGCTCTATGTTTGGTTCTTGTTTGATTCTTGTTTGATTCTTGTTTGGTCCATATCGAGTCTTGGTATCAGGACCTATATCAACATCGGCCCCTCAAACGACGATTTTTAATGACTCTTTTCAATGACGGCGAAGCCAATGACCTTTTATTGACAGCGAAGCCAATATTTTAGTAAATTTGTGTACTCCATTTACAATCAAAACTATCAGACAATGAAAAAACTACTTGCACTTGTTTTTCTGGCCTTATTGGCATCGCTGGGGTTTGCTCAGGATATGGACTCAATTATTCTAATAGAACGTAATAATGTGGTAAAGTTTTTACCTGTAAATATCCCTTTTCAATCGATATCATTTGAATATGAACGGATGATTAATCCTAAAAATTCGGTAACACTGGGAATAGGTCTGCCAAATCAACAGTCGATTATGGGTAAATATGGTATTGATGAAAGTTCCGATCTAAAAGCCATTGAACTAGGAACAATGCACATCAGGGCTGCTTATCGTCATTATACAGGTAATCGATTATTGCCAGTAGGGTTCTATTACGAGCCATATCTTAAATATCAGAATATTAGTGGTACAGCAAGAGTCGAGGGTGAAAATGTTGAAAACGGATATACTGCACCCTATAAAGGTGACTTTGATATAAAGCTCCATAGCTTTAATCTGGGAATGCAACTGGGTGTACAGTTTCTGATTGCCAATAGAGTAACGCTTGATCTTTACTTTTTAGGATTGGAGGGTGGTTTTTTGAGCGGAAATGTTACTGCAACTTCTCCTAATATTGCGGATGCGAATAATGTTGTTAATCTAAAAGCCGAGATAGAAAAATCGATCGACGATCTGCCTTCGTTTATCGGTGATAAACTTAAAGTTACACAACCATCAAGCAATCAAATTAATGTCAGAGCAAGTAGTGTACCGTATCCATGGCTGCGTGGCGGGGTAAGTATAGGCATTGCCTTTTGACGGGCGAATAGATAAAAGTGGCAGTAAAATATAATACCGCAGATTGACAAGGCTATAGTTTTATATTGCTTTCGTTCTGAATTAATTATTCATAGTTATGGAGGGAATGGCAATACAACAAATACAAAATGGTGCCGTTCAGACATCGTCGTAAATATAACCGAGTTGCAAAAAGAGAATGGACTAACTAATAAAAACTTTATAAGAAGGTACTGTTAAGCCGTTTATTAGTTCAAATCTTTAATAGTTAGGTTGTTCAATTTTTTTTAATGAAACTGAAAGGTTGTATTCGAAAAGATCAACATTATGAGTTTCTGAACAGGCAAGAATAAGGTCCTCAGTTATTTCCCGAGCAATAATAATACCTCTGACTTTTTGATTCATATCGGCTTGATTTTTCCTTATCCAAGCCATATACCTCAGAATTTGTCCTACTACTCTGTCATATCCTCTCGATACTTTAAGTTCAATTACCACATAATCTCGATTTTTATCCAATGCAAGAATATCAATGGCTCTATTGCCGACAGGAAATTCTATTCCGCTGATTCCTTCCTCTCTATAAAGGGTCAATCCTTTTTCGATTAAATTAAGATTTTTTGATAGAAAGTTCTGCAAGTCTTTTTCATAGGCAAACTCATTCTCTCCAATTACATTTTCATCAGCTGATTCAATTATTACTTCTGATTCTTTTGATTTTACATATATTGGATTTGGATCAGATAAAGAATCATAAAGACGGAATCTTTTACCATCTATTTGATAGAACAAATCATCCTTTCCATTTTGATCGATTGAGTGATGGATGCGGCTAGGTGCGTTAATGGACAATAACATTATATGAGCAGAAATTGTCCCTGTTTTTATGAGTGGATATTTTTCCTTAAACCAAGAATGAACCCTTTGCTTATCAATGATTTCTCCCTTTTGTATTCCTAGATCTTGAACTAAATCACGGAATAACATTCTTACAGATTTTTCATATATGGGCATAATATTCAAGTTTAAGTTGACTACAAATTTAATAAAAGGGTAAATCACTTGATGCAATATTAAAAAATTTGTAAGTTCCCTTTTGATTTTTCAGCCCATTTCTTATATTAGTCAAATAATCAATAAGATCAGTGTGGACTTCTGCATATTTCGAAGTTCGCATTAAACTTTGGTGTAGGTCGTTTCCTTTTAATTTTTCGATTTGTGTTTCACAAGTAGACGCAAAGATTGATCATACGTGATGTATTTCCACGACCAGTTAAGCAATACAAACAATTTGTTTTTTACCCCCACAATTGAAAAAAGGTGGACAACAGACCAAAGCAACCAGGCGAAGTAACCTTTAAATTTGGCAAATGGTAAATCTGCAACAGCAAGGTGACGACCGACAGTTGCCATCGACCCTTTATCGATATAATGAAACGGCTTAAGTGGCTTATTTTTGTTCAGTTGAACTATATTCTTTGCCAAATAATAAGCCTGTTGGAGAGCAACCTGCGCAACCTGAGGATGCCCGATCGGATGTGTGGAATCAACCATTATCGAATTATCGCCAAGCGCAAAAATATTCTGGTAACCTTCAACCTGATTAAAGGAATTTACAAGTAATCGGTTATTTCGTCCGTAAGATGTTTCTGCAATCCCGTCAATTCTTGCAGAAGTAACTCCCGCTGCCCAGATTACTGTTTTCACATCGACACTTACTCCTTCAGGCAAAGTAAGCGTATGACCATCATAATCCTTTACTGCCGTTCCTGTATGCACTTCAACGCCCAGTTTTTGGAGATACTCATTTGCAACTCTTGAAGAGGTTTCTGACATTCCTGCAAGAAGTCGGGGAGAGGCCTCATAAAGCATGATCTTCATATTGCTCATATCCAGTTCAGGGTAATCTTTAGGCAATACATACCTTTTCATTTCGGCCATTGCGCCTGCCAACTCAACTCCTGTTGGTCCTCCGCCTATAATTGCCACGTTCAGATATGACTTAACATCTTTTTTATGACTTTTATTCAACGCTTTTTCGAAATTTAGAAGTGTTTGGTTCCGAATGTAAAGTGCATCAGGAGCCGACTTCATCTGAAGCGTATATTTCTCAATCTTTTCCTGGTTAAAAAAGTTAGTCTTTGCCCCGGTTGCCAAAATAAGATAATCGTATTTAAGTTGTCCGATATCGGTTGTAACTTCATTCTTTTCTGGGTCAACAGCCTCCAGTCTGGCCATACGGTAATGAATACCGGTCTTTTGAAAGACCTTACGAAGCGGAAACGAGATGGCGCTGGGTTCGAGAGCTGACATCGCCACCTGGTAAAGCAGTGGCTGAAAGAGATGGTAATTGTTTTTATCGAGCAGGACAATCTGAAATTTCTTTTTGTGAAGTTTCAGTGCAAGTTTCAGTCCGCCAAATCCGCCGCCGACAATAACTATTCTTTTATCAGTCGTATCAGGAATATTTAATAGATAATTTTGTGTAGACATTTGTATTTTTTTGAGAATATAAGTATAACACAAAAATCATTTTTATGTTGTGCTCCAAAGTTAATTAAAAGTTATCTCTTGGCAATTTTATATGGTTCGGACTACTTCTCTGCATTTTTACCAGACATTATCAGGTTTTTTACTGAACACTTTCATCTTTTTACTAAACATGTTGATCAAATGAGTGATTCAATCTATTTCCAATCGTTCTAAATTATATTTTCGATTGGAATAACAGGTGAATTTTCAATCGAAATCATGGCGTTGATAATACGGGCTTCCGAAAATAGTATCAGGTCTTCGGGGTGGAGAAGGGCAGGAGTGACGCGTCCTTCCCCGATATAACTTTCGAGCCGGGTGCCCCGGAGTAATGGATTTTTGGGCGAATACCATATCTCACCTCTTCTAAAAATGATATTCGCATAGGAAGTATCTGTGATCAATCCATTTTTAATAATCAGAATATCATCTGATTGACCTTTCAATTCGAAAAGTGAATTTATTAATGTTCTATCGAAATACTTATAGGAATAATCAATTGTATCATTGCCGACCATTTGAAGCGAATGAACAGGCCTGATTTTATATAAATTGTATTCTACACTGACAATTTCAGTTCCATAAGTAACACCGCATTTTATTGTTTCGTTCTTGAGATGTGGCGGTACGGAAAGCAATAATTCAAGCTGAGAGGTTGTTTGTAACCCGAAAAATTGTTTACGGGTTCTGTTGAACCGGTCATTATGTCGCCCAATCTGCTGAAAATTTCCTTGTTCATAGCATATTGTCTCAATAAATAGGCACATAAACTTTGTCGATTAGTTCCTGATATTCTGCTTCCGGATCGCTGAAAAAAGTGATTCCACCGCCACTTTTAAAAATAAACTCTTCATCGTTCTTTTCGATAAACCGGATCATAACAGCTGATTTCAGATCTGTACCATCAAAAATACCGAAAATCCCTGAATAATATCCTCGTTTATAAATCTCTGACTGACTGATTATTTCAAGCGTTTTCTTTTTTGGCGCACCGCAAATTGACCCTGCGGGAAGCAGTTCTGAAAGGATATTTCCCAAATGCCCGTGATAATCCTGCTGTAATTGTCCGGTCACTTCAGAACTTACCTGAAGCAATGTTTTATCATTGGTTTTGATCTTATTTATAAACCTGAATTTTTCGACTTTCACATTTGTTGCAACCTGCGAAAGATCGTTTCTGATAAGGTCTACAATTGTATGATGTTCAGCCGTTTCCTTAGGGTCATTCAAAATCTTTGTTTCAGCATCTGGAATTGAAGCATCAATAGTTCCTTTCATCGGATAAGAGGCAATCTTTCCATCGCTGATATTTACAAAAATCTCGGGCGAAAAAACAACGAATTGATCTTTAAACAATAGTTTATAAGGGGCTTCGCTTCGGTTGAAAATCTCCGAAAGTGTAAGATTTGTTTCAATTAATGTTGGAAAAGTAAGATTTGTTAAGAACGAATTTCCCCGTTTGATTTCGGTCATGACATGATCAAACGATTTTTTGAATATTTCATAACTGACAGGAAACTTTCTAAATGTAAATTCACGCTTTTTAATATCTTGAACACCAGTGTTATTTAGATTGTCAAATGTGAAATAGATATTATTTTTAGCCG
Source organism: Bacteroidales bacterium (assembly GCA_015654795.1). Lineage (GTDB taxonomy): Bacteria > Bacteroidota > Bacteroidia > Bacteroidales > Prolixibacteraceae > JAAFHB01. Next base: position 4,368 of record JAATGF010000093.1, on the reverse strand, counting down.
CTTCGTCCAATGGCAGCACCAGCGTATTCTTCAATTCATAATCCAGAATAAAAATAAAGGGTTTGCGTTCTTTGCCCCATTGATTCATTTTCCGGATATCATCTTTTAAATTAGAGTATTCCATGACTATCTGCCTAATGTTGCGCGTAATGATTTCAAATCAACAATATCGACATGGTTTCTTTCCCACTTGATTAACTGATCTGCTTCCATTTCGCTGATTGTGCGCGCTAAAGAAGGACGTGCAACTCCGAGCATCTCCGCCAGCCCTTTCTGGCTTTGATTCATTGCAATAATCTGATTACCTGTCTTTAAATTCTGCAACAAATAGTAGGCGATCTTCTCTTTTATAGTCTTAAAGCTCAAAAAGGTAATCTTTCGTGACAGGAACTGAGCTTTTCCGGAGACGATATTCAGGTAATTGTTTAAAACACGCTGATCAGCAGATAATAACTTTGTAAAATCATTTTTAAAGATAATCAGCATTTTACCGTCAGATATGGCTGATAAATTCACCGGGAAAACACTTTGCGGACCATACAGAAATGCCGCAGCTACCATTTGCGGTGGTTCTATCTCTTCAATTTTCAGACTATTCCCGGCAAAATCAACCATTTCGCCCTGAAGTTTTCCATCAAGTACAATCATCGCTTTCTCAACTCTTTCGCCAGCATAGGCCAGAACTTCTTTATTTGAGAATTGCTTAATCTGATGGGAACTATTATTTATCAGGAAGTTAATCTCTTCTGCTCTTAGTCCGATGAATAATGGAGATGCTTTTAAAATTTCAAACATTTTTTTTGACAAATATAATAAGAGTGTCACACATGTTACACTTTTGCGAAAGTAGTCACCCTATTTTTGTCACCGAAAGAAGTAAAAGCGCATTGCCTGGGAAAATGCCCTTCTGTTCTTACAAATGGATATTTATTTAAAAATGTAAAAAATGGAACGCGACATTATTAAAATTGATGATGACAAATGTACAGGATGCGGACTCTGTGTGCCCAACTGTCATGAAGGTGCGCTTCAGATAATTGATGGTAAAGTTCGTTTAGTCAGCGATCTGATGTGCGATGGACTTGGCGCATGTATCGGACATTGTCCCGAAGGTGCAATTACGATTGAAAGACGTGAAGCCGAACCTTACGATGAAGCTAAAGTAATGGAAATCATGATAACCAGCGGTTTTAATACTGTTGTTGCCCATTTGCGACATTTGCGAGAACACAACGAAACCGTGTTTTTAAAACAGGGGATGGCCTATCTGATTGCAAACGCATCAAAACTCGGATTTATGGTTGAAGATGTAAAGAAAGCCGTTCATCAGCAAGATAATACAAGTGCCGGAGCAGGCTGTAACGGTGGCGGATGTCCTGGTTCAAAGACGATTATCTTCGATCCTGCCGAAATAAAAATGGCTGATCATCATAGTAACGGATCATTACAATCGCAATTGCGTCAATGGCCTGTTCAGTTACATTTAATCAATCCTGGCGCTTCGCATTTCATTGGTTCCGATCTTTTGGTAGCTGCCGACTGTAGTGCTTTTGCTTTAGGTGATTTTCATCAAAACTGGTTGAAAAATAAAACGTTGGTGATTGCATGTCCCAAATTGGATCAGGGGAAAGAGGTTTATTTACAAAAGTTTATTACGCTGATCGAAAATGCAAAGGTAAATACAATCACAGTTTTGATCATGGAAGTACCTTGCTGTGGTGGATTGCTCCAATTGGTTGAAATGGCTGTTGAGCGTGCCGGGAGAAAAGTTCCTGTCAAGGCAATTACAGTTAGTATTAGGGGTGAAATTCTTAGCGAAGAGTGGGTTTGACAATGCAATTAAAGGTGTTCGGAAGTCCTTTTTCTATTAAAATTTAATATTTTTTCAATTATTACAATAATTAAATACTTTAATATCAATTAATTAAATTCTTTATATGGAGATGTTTTGTTTTCAATGCCAGGAAGCGGCAAAAGGAACCGGTTGTACGGTAAAAGGAGTTTGCGGAAAAGATGATAAGGTGGCTAACCTTCAGGATTTATTGGTTTGGATTACGAAAGGAATTTCAATTTATACAACAGCTGCACGCGAAATAAAGATGGAATGGGAAGATGCCAACCAGTTTGTATTTGATGCACTGTTTATGACAATCACCAATGCCAATTTCGATAAAAATAAGATTGAAGAAAAAATTCGAGAGGGGATTGCACTTCGCAACGAGATCAGGAACAGGTTCGAAGCTGAGGGTGGAAAAATGGCTGAAAATCTCCATGAATCAACCAGTTGGAATGGACAGACGATAGAAGATTTTTATAGTAAGTCTCTTCAGATAGGAATACTATCCACTGTAAATCCAGACGTAAGATCATTGCGCGAGCTGATTATCTATGGTTTAAAGGGAATGGCAGCTTATGCCGAACATGCTTTTAATCTGGGTTACAACAATCAGGCAGTTTTTGCGTTTATGCAAAGAGCATTGGCTGCAACGACCAACAATTCGCTTAGCATTGATGATTTAGTTGCACTTACGCTCGAAACCGGGAAATACGGCGTCGAAGTAATGGCATTGCTTGATAAGGCCAATACTGCAAATTACGGAAATCCCGAAATCAGCACTGTAAATATTGGCGTACGTACCAATCCCGGAATATTGATCAGTGGTCACGACCTTAAAGATATGGAAGAGTTACTGGATCAGACAGAAGGAACTGGCGTAGATGTTTATACACACAGCGAAATGCTGCCTGCTCATTATTACCCAAAATTCAAAAAATATGAGCATCTGGCAGGTAATTATGGCAATGCATGGTGGAAACAAACATCAGAATTTGAATCGTTTAACGGACCTGTCTTATTTACAACCAACTGCATCGTTCCGCCTAAAACTTCGTATAAAGAACGTATCTATACAACAGGGATGTCGGGCTTCGAAGGCAATACCCATATTTCGGACAGGAAAGACGGACAACCGAAAGATTTTTCTATTATTATTGAACATGCTAAAAAGTGTGCTCCACCAGTTGAAATCGAATCAGGATCAATTGTTGGCGGATTTGCTCATAATCAGGTTCTGCAACTTGCTGATCAGATTGTTGATGCCGTTAAATCGGGAGCAATCCGTAAGTTTTTTGTAATGGCGGGTTGCGACGGACGAATGAAAGATCGCGAGTATTATACCCAGTTTGCAGAATCTTTACCCAAAGATACGGTTATCCTTACAGCGGGTTGCGCAAAATATCGGTATAATAAACTTCCGCTTGGCGATATTAACGGAATTCCCCGTGTGCTTGACGCAGGCCAGTGTAACGACTCGTATTCATTGGCTGTGATCGCCTTAACTTTAAAAGATGTGTTTAAATTAAACGACATCAATCAATTGCCAATTGCCTATAATATAGCATGGTACGAACAAAAGGCAGTGATCGTTTTACTTGCGCTGCTTTCGCTTGGGGTGAAGAATATACATCTTGGTCCAACATTGCCGGCGTTCCTTTCTCCAAATGTGGCCAGGGTGCTTGTTGAAAATTTTGGAATTAGCGGAATCAATAGTGTCGACGAAGACATGAAAATCTTACTTGGTTAATATTCAGCTTAGTATTCGGGAATTTCCCCGGATACTTTTAAATAATTTTATCTATGGAAACTTCAATATTGTTCAAATTAGCAGATCACATTGTTTATGCCGATAATTCGGTTGTCAGCAAAACAATTATCAAAAAAGAAACCGGCACAATTACCCTTTTTGCTTTCGACAAAGGTCAGGGATTAAGTCCCCATATTGCACCATTTGATGCATTGGTTCAGGTAGTTGATGGTGAGTGTGTCTTCTTTATTGGAGAAGAAAAAAATGCCATGCAAACTGGCGATTGTATTATTTTACCGGCGGGCATTGTTCATTCGGTAGAGTCGGTCACCCCTTTTAAAATGTTATTGACCATGATCAAAATTGCATAATCGTGTGTTCGTATTTGCAAAAGCAGGAAAGGTAGATGGAGCGATGGGGCGAAAAGGCGATGGGGAGAAATGGCGATAAGGTCATTGAAATAGTCATTGAAAAGGTCATTGGCTTCGCCGTCATTAAAAGGTCATCCGACACTGATATCTGATACCAGATATGGACCAAACATAGAGCAAAAATGGAATGATGGGGAGAGGGAGAGAATGGGCGAAAAGGCGATGGGGAGAAATGGCGATTAGGTCATTAAAATAGTCATTGAAAAGGTCATTGGCTTCGCCGTCATTAAAAGGTCATCCGACACTGATATCTGATACCCGATATGGACTAAATCAAACATAGAGCAGAAAATGGAATGATGGGGAGAAAGGGCGATCGGTCGTTGAAAAGTTCATTGGCTTCGCCGTCATTG
>JAATGF010000003.1 GCA_015654795.1 Bacteroidales bacterium | reverse complement strand
ATGGATATTTTAATAAATAAAGTCACACTTAAAGTCACAATATAGTCACGGGAAATCTGCTTATTTTGTGACTTTATTGCGACAAATATCCTTGTAACTAACATGATTATCAGCAGTTATCTTGTGACTTTAAATTACATGCGGGAGCCTGTTTTTATTGTCACAAATTGTTCAACCAACAGCCTCCAAATCCTGAAGGAACTAAACATATGTAGCTCCGGGTGCAAAATCAGGAGGTTCAACAAGGCTTTCTGCAGTTTTTCACGACTCTTTATAGCCGATTTATTCGGGAACGGACCCTACCTGCTCTATACCCGCTCTATGTTTGCTCTATGTTTGGTTCTTGTTTGGTCCATACTTCGTTTATCAAAGATTCTTTAATGACTCGCCTCATCGCCTTTTCGCCCTTGCGCCCCATCATCCCATTTTCCTGCTCTATGTTTGGTTCATATCGAGTCTGGACTTTTTAATGACGGCGAAGCCAATGACCTTTTCAATGACTATTTTAATGACCCTTTCTCCTTTTCGCCCTCTTGGCTTGGTATCTTATCTGCATTTTTAGACTCGGGTAAATCCTCAATTTCAACAGCAGTGATAACTTTGGAATTTAATTCCGGTTTCCCCGCAATTATTTGCGAATTTATTTATGTAATTATTGTGCGGATATTTATATTCCCGATAGTTGAATATTCAAATGTGATGTGGAACAGAAGGGTGGTATACAAATAAAATATGGCTATCCCGTTCTTTTGAGATAGCCACATTTCTGTTTTTAATCAATTTTTTATCGCTTAGATAATCGCTTTCATCGCATCCATAGCTTCGCGCAATTCTTCGCCAATGATCTCAACTTCGTGGTAACGGATTGCTGCGTTAACCTGGATCAATTTCTTGTTATCGACGTGAGCATCAATTCCGGCATTGAAGTTTTTGCCGATTACGTTAGTATCGATTTTTGCCATGAAATCAGCCAATAATGGTTTACAGGCGTGATCGAAAAGGTAACAGCCATATTCAGCAGTGTCGGAAATTACACGGTTCATTTCGAACAATTTCTTACGTGCAATCGTATTGGCAATCAGCGGTGTTTCATGTAACGATTCATAATAAGCCGACTCAGCTTTGATGCCGGCTTCAGTCATCGTTTCGAAAGCAAGCTCAACGCCCGATTTTATGAATGCAACCATCAGTGTACCATTGTCGAAGTATTCCTGTTCGGTAATTTTCACATCGCTTGCCGGAGTCTTCTCGAAGGCGGTTTCGCCCGTTTCAGCTCTCCATTTCAGCAGATCTTTATCATCGTTGGCCCAGTCTTCCATCATTGTTTTCGAAAATTCACCCGACATGATGTTGTCCATATGTTTCCAGAACAAGGGACGCATAATCGTTTTCAATTCCTCCGAAAGTTCAAAAGCCTTGATCTTTGCGGGATTCGACAAACGATCCATCATATTGGTGATACCGCCATGTTTCAACGCTTCTGTGATTACTTCGATACCATACTGCACCAGTTTTGCGGCATAACCTGCATCAATTCCCTTTTCAATCATTTTATTGAACGACAGGATTGATCCTGTTTGCAACAATCCGCAAAGTATGGTCTGCTCGCCCATGAGATCCGATTTTACTTCGGCGACAAACGACGATTTAAGCACACCAGCCTTATGTCCGCCGGTTCCTGCGCAATAGGCTTTCGCTATCTCGAAACCGTCGCCATTCGGGTCATTTTCAGGATGCACAGCAATAAGGGTTGGAACACCAAACCCGCGCAGGTATTCGGCGCGGACTTCAGACCCCGGTGATTTAGGGGCAACCATGATTACGGTAATGTCTTTCCTGATTTGCATCCCCTCTTCCACGATGTTGAAACCGTGAGAATACGAAAGGGTAGCTCCCTTTTTGATTAAAGGCATTACTGCTTTAATAACACCACTATGTTGTTTATCAGGAGTGAGGTTGATGACAAGATCGGCAGTCGGAATCATTTCTTCGTAAGTTCCAACTTTAAATCCGTTTTCAGCAGCATTCTTATACGATTGACGTTTTTCTTTAATTGCTTCAGCCCTAAGGGTGTAGGAAACGTCCAGTCCCGAATCGCGTAAGTTCAGTCCCTGATTCAATCCCTGAGCGCCACAACCAATGATCACGATTTTCTTGTCTTCGAGCTTATCTACGCCGTCTGCAAACTCCGAACGATCCATAAATTCACAGGTTCCCAATTGGGCCAACTGAAGACGAAGCGGCAATGTGTTGAAATAATTTCCCATTTTGATGATTTTTTTATAGTGTTTATTAATTCTGCCGATAATTGATTTTTGATAATACAAAGCAACTGAATATTCGTCAAATAAAAATGTAGAAAACCATTTATTTTAGGCACTTTTCATGGATACTTGTTCCGATTAGAACTTCATAAACGAAGACATTTACTAAACACCAGTAAGTTACCAGTTATGTTCTATTGGTAATTTTACAGGCTACTTCAGCGTTTCACCCCGATACTGAAGTGGCGTTGAGCCAGTCTCGCGTTTGAAAAATTTCGAGAAATATGATTGATCTTCGAAACTTAGCTGGCTGGCAATTTCGGAGATGCTCAGATTCGTATGAACCAGTAATCGTTTTATTTCGAGCAATTGCTTCGATTTTATAATTTGCAGGGAAGTTTTGCCTGTCAGTACCTTAACTGTTTGGGTCAGATGATTGGCGGTAACGCCAATTATATTGGCATAATCGTTCAGCGATAGGTTTTTCTGTTTGTTTTCTTCAATCAGATGAAAGAAACGTTTTACAAGGAATTGTCCTTTGCCTTTGTTAAGCAGATTCTCATTCACCGGATAACGTGCCGCACATGTGATCAAAATAAGGTCGAGTATCGAACGCAGCATTTCGAGGATATGATCACCAGGTTGGTCAATTTCTGTAATGCCTCGCCTGAACAAAGTTTCCAAAAAGTGAACATCACTCTCATTATTCAGCAACAATGGCGGATTATCCTGATGTATTGTGTAAAAAAACGGAAATTCGATCAAACTATCCTGATTACTCCGGTTAAGCAGGTAAAAATCGGAGGTGAAAATAAAGATATAACCTTCAATATCGTGCGAAAGTTCGAGTTTGTGCGCTTGTCCGGGAGACATGAAAAACACACATGGTGGCGTAATCTCGTATTTATTGTCATCGATCACATGATATCCCGAACCCTTTTGCAGATAAAGCACCTCGAAAAAATCGTGCCGGTGTGGATATTTCACACTGAAATGCCGGTTGGCATCGAAGACTTCAACCTGGAATTGCTGGCTTTTCCGTTCAGGAGAACTGAAGTTATGCAGACTGTAAACTGGTATTTGTTCGGCAGGTAATTTCATAAAGGCAAATTAATTTTGAGTTGCTTACGAAAGTACAAACAATACGAGCTAATGAAACACTCATTTTAGAAATTAATTATCTTTGTAACAAAAGTAATAGAGATGAAATAGCCATGATTGAAAAATCACAAATCGAAATGAATCCGTCAGCTGACGGATGGCTATTCCATGCGACCATTAAAAAACAAATTATATACGCATGAAAGCTCAAATATTGAAGTTCAATCATATTGTAGAGACCTTGTATAGCCTGCCTCTTGAGGAAAGATTAGAAATCATGACGCTGTTAGAGCATAATATTGCCGATACGCGGAGAAGTGAAATTGCTAATAATTTCAGACAGTCGCAAGAGGAGTTAAAAGCCGGGAAATTAAAATTCACTTCGAAGATTGAGGACCTTAAAAATATGCTCTAATGGAAGTTTCATTTAGTGATTCATTCAATAAAGTATTTCAAAAAAGGATAAAATCGACTGAGATAGAGAATGAGTTCTGGATTCGACTGGAATTATTCACAAATGATCCATTTGAGGCAAAGTTGAAGACTCATAAATTGTCTGGAAGATTAAAGGACTTGTGGAGTTTTTCAATTGAATATGATCTTCGAGTGGTTTTCTTTTTTACAAAGGAAAAGCCGAAAAGAGCTGTTTTTGTTGATATTGGAACTCATGATGGAGTTTACTAAAATTGCGGTATCCAAGTTTAAGATTTCAAATATTCGAAATACAGAAGCGGGATAATTCTTCAAAGAAATATCCCGCTTCTTTTGTTAAATCAATTAATATATTGGTAATTATATGCCTTGCCCCTATTTGCTAAGATAATCCACAATCCAGTCTCCAACGGCTGAAGTGCTCAGTGCTTTTGATTTATCTTCGCATAGATCTTCCGTAACAGCGCCTGCAACAATGGCGGCTTCGACAGCTTTGCGAATCAAAGCTCCCTCTTCCATTAACGAGAATGCATATTCGAACATCATCGCAGCGGATAAGATAGTTGCGCATGGATTGGCAATATTTTTACCAGCGGCTTGCGGGTATGATCCGTGGATCGGTTCAAAAACTGAGGTGTGGGTTCCGATTGAAGCCGATGGCAAAAGTCCCATTGAACCAGTAATTACACTGGCCTCATCGGTGAGGATATCACCGAACATATTCTCGGTAACCATCACATCAAACTTTTTTGGCCATTGAATAATCTGCATCGCGGCATTGTCGACAAACATATAGTCAACTTCCACTTCGGGGAAATATGGTTCCATCTCTTTGGCAACCTGACGCCATAACCTTGATGTAGCCAGTACATTGGCTTTATCGACCACCGTAAGTTTTTTACGGCGTTTCATGGCAAACTGGAATGCCAGTTCAAGGATACGTTCAATTTCCTCACGCGTATAAACCGATGAGTCGTAAGCGGTATTCCCATCCTCAGAACGGCCTTGCGGTTGTCCAAAGTAAATGCCGCCTGTCAGTTCACGGATCGCTACAAAATCAACGCCTTCGACGCGATCTCTCTTTAACGGTGATTTGTCAAGCAGTGATTCAAAGATGGCTACCGGACGAATATTGGCATATAACCCGAGTTTCTTACGCATGGCCAGCAGACCTTGTTCGGGACGGACTTTCGCAGATGGGTCGTTGTCGAAACGAGGGTGACCGATTGCCCCAAAAAGGACTGCATCAGAATTCATACAAAGGGTATGCGTCTCGTCAGGATAAGGATTACCTACCTTGTCGATGGCAGCTGCACCAACCAAAGCGGTTCTGCTAATCAGCTCATGTCCAAATTTCTGACAAACTACTTTGGTGACGCGGAGCGCCTGTTCAATAATTTCCGGCCCGATTCCGTCTCCGGCCAACACTGCTATGTTAAGCTTCATTATTTGATGTGATTTATGAGATATTTAATTTGTAATAGAGCGGTACGTGGTTTTGCCAAGCTAAGCTACTAGAACATTTGATTATCGTTTTCAACAATATTAAGCATTTTCATGGTTGCTTTGATGGCAGCAGTCGTCTGGTCAGGATCAAGACCACGGGTTTTAAATTCGCGTCCCATTTTCCAGGTAATCAATGTTTCAACCAGGGCATCGGTTTTCCCTCCCGGAGGAATTGTGACAATATAGTCGACCAGCGCTGGGAATTGCTTATTCTGTTTCTGATAGATCTTTCGCAGGGAATTCATAAAGGCATCGTATTGGCCATCGCCTGACGAAGCGGCCTCGTGAAGCTCACCATCGACTTCAATAGCCACAGTGGCCATAGGCCGGAGTCCTAATGCGTGAGAGATTGCATAATTGTGCAACCTGATTTTCTCGTTTACGGCTTCACTTTTCAAAACATCCGACAGAATGTAAGGAAGATCGTCGGATGTGACTGATTCTTTCTTGTCGGCCAGTTCGATTATTTTATCCGTAACCCGTTTTAGATCATCAGGATCGAGACGAATGCCAATATCTTCAAGGTTTTTGGCAATGTTTGCCTTACCGGAAGTTTTGCCCAATGCATATTTCCGTATTCTGCCAAACCGTTCGGGAAGCAAATCATTGTAATAGAGATGGTCTTTATTATCTCCGTCTGCATGAATTCCGCTACATTGAGTAAAGACATTTTCTCCGATAATCGGTTTGTTTCCAGAGATACGAATTCCGGAAAAGTTTTCAACGATCCGGCTAATCAGACTCAACTTTCTCTCATTAACTGAGTTTGGAAGTTTAAGCTGATCATTTAGTAAAGCAATCACACTAGAGAGCGGAGCATTGCCTGCACGTTCCCCTAAACCATTCACGGTTGTGTGAACAGTAGTAATGCCGGCACGAATAGCGGCATCAACATTCGCAATCGCAAGATCGTAATCATTGTGGGCATGAAAATCGAACCGAAGATCGGGATATTTTTGGATCATCAGCGAACAAAACTCAAAGGTTTCGGTAGGATTTAATATACCAAGCGTATCGGGCAACATCATACGTCCTATTTTCTCGAATCTTAAACCTTCGAGCATAAAATCGACATATTCAGGCGAATGTCGCATCCCGTTCGACCAATCTTCAAGGTAAATATTCACTCTGATTCCCAACTTCTCAGCAAAACGAAGAGAGCTTTTAATGCTGGCCAGATGTTCTTCGGGTGTTTTCTTTAATTGCTGAGTTACATGCCGGAGCGATCCCTTGGCTAAAAGATTCATCACCTTCCCGCCCGCGCGCGCGATCCATTCGAGAGAGGTTTTTCCGTCGACGAAACCAAGAATCTCAACCTGTTCGAGATAGCCAGCCTGACTTGCCCAATCGAGCACTTTTTTGGCTCCCCGTAACTCTCCATCTGAAACACGCGCAGAAGCCACTTCTATAAAATCGACCCGAAGTTCGTCCAGAAGAATCTTGGCAATGTTCAGCTTTTCCAGTTCGGAAAAGGAGACTCCCGAGGTCTGTTCCCCATCTCTCAGGGTAGTATCCATTATATAAACCATATGCTCTTTTTTGTATTTTCGATCAAACCTGTATAATTAAGCCTGTTCAAATGCGACGATCTCCTCTTTCAGGCTTAGCAGAAAGTCTATATCATCGTAACCATTTAACAGACACTCCTTTTTGTATGGATTAATATCGAAATTTACACTAATTCCTGCTTTTAGAATTGTGATCGTTTGATTCTCAAGATCAACTTCAAATTGAGCTTTCGGATCAGTTTCAACAATCCTGAATATTTCGTCCAGAAAAGCTTCCGGAACCTGAACAGGTAGCAGCCCGTTATTCAAAACATTGCTCTTGAAAATATCGGCAAAGAAACTCGAAACGACAACCCTGAATCCCGCATCATAAACTGCCCAGGCAGCATGTTCGCGGCTGGAGCCACTGCCGAAATTCTTTCCGGCCACCAAAATCTGTCCCGAATACTTGGGATTGTTCAATACAAAGTCAGCATTTGGCGTGCCATCTTTTTTGTAACGCCAGTCCCTGAAAAGATTATCCCCAAATCCCTTTCGTTCCACAGCTTTGAGGAATCGTGCAGGAATGATCTGGTCAGTATCCACATTTTCAATGGGAAGCGGAACAACAGTACTGACCAGTTTTTGAAATTTTTCTATTGACATTTCTAATATTTTTGAAAAACGTTATTGAATAATTGATCAGAACTCTCTCGGATCGGAAACAACTCCTGCAATTGCCGCAGCCGCAGCCATTAACGGACTTGCGAGCATCGTGCGGGCACCAGGTCCCTGGCGACCTTCGAAGTTACGGTTCGAAGTTGAGACTGAATATTTTCCTGCAGGGATTTTGTCGTCATTCATAGCGAGACAAGCTGAACAGCCCGGCTGACGCAATGCAAAACCGGCAGCCTCGAATATCTCGACCAAACCTTCTTCCCTGATTTGTTGCTCCACCTTTTTTGAACCCGGAACAATCCATGCGGTAACAGAATTGGCTTTCTTTTTTCCTTTCACAAAGTTGGCGAAGAGTCTGAAGTCTTCAATACGTCCGTTGGTGCAGCTTCCGATAAAGACATAATCCACTTTTTTCCCTTTGATTTTCTCTCCGGGTTTGAAACCCATATATTCCAATGACTTATCGAAAGTGATCCGATCCGAACCTGTCAGGTTTTCACCGGTTGGAATATTCCCGTTAACACCAATTCCCATTCCAGGATTTGTACCATAAGTGATCATTGGTTCAATATCTGAAGCATCATATTGATATTCTGTATCAAAAACAGCGTTATCGTCAGATTTTAATTGTTCCCAAAGCGCCAGTTTGTCATTCCATTCTTCACCTTTTGGGGCAAATTCGCGTCCTTTGATATATTCAAATGTAACCTCATCCGGTGCAATCATTCCTCCACGTGCGCCACATTCGATACTCATATTACACAGTGTCATACGACCTTCCATTGTCAGACTCCGGATAGCAGAACCGGCAAACTCGATAAAGTGACCTGTTCCACCCGAAGTTGATATTTTTGAAATAACATAAAGTGCAATATCTTTTGCTGTAACATCCTTTTGTAGTTTGCCTTCAACACTGATTCGCATCTTCTTAGGTTTTGGCTGAAGGATACACTGACTCGCAAAAACCATCTCAACCTCGCTTGTTCCAATTCCGAAAGCGATCGTTCCGAATGCGCCGTGCGTAGATGTGTGACTATCTCCACAAACAATGGTCATCCCAGGCTGGGTGATTCCCAACTCGGGCCCGATGATATGGACAATTCCATGATATTGATGAGCGAGGCCATACAATTCGATGCCGTTTTTTGCACAGTTCTCCTTAAGTGCTTCAACCTGAATACGAGAAAGCTCTTCTTTAATAGGAAGATGCTGATCGATGGTGGGGACATTATGGTCGGGAGTTGCAATCGTATTTTGAGGACGGAATACTTTCATTCCCCGCTTTTCCAAACCTAAAAAAGCGACAGGACTCGTGACTTCGTGAATAAAATGCCTGTCAATATACAATACATCAGGGCCGTCTTTTACCTGTTTCACCACATGGGCATCCCAGATTTTATCAAAAAGTGTTTTTGGTTCCAAAATCATATTTTTAAATTTACTGAATTATTACAATTCAAAATTGGCAATTGTTCATTTAGCAGCAGCTATTTCTGCATTTCCAATTTTATTAATGGCATCAATAAATGCCTCGACCGAAGCTGTGATTATATCGGTATTTGCACCAAACCCATTATAAATGTTCTCATCGTATTCAACCTGCATGTGAACCTTCCCAATGTCATCACTTCCTCTGTTGATGGCCTGAATCAGAAATTCATGAAGTGTTACTTTGCGATGTATTATGCTTTTTACGGCTTTGATGGCAGCATCAACCGGGCCATTTCCCGACTCGGTAGCTGAGAATTTTTCGCCCGCAATATCCAATCGTATTGTCGCCATCGGAACAAGATTTTTCCCCGTAACCACTTGTAAGAAATCAAGTTTAATGCGGTGTTGGCTTTTTACCTGCTCGCCTACCAGCACTAATAAATCGTCTTCTTTGATATCTTTTTTCTTATCAGCCATCAGTAGAAACTCCTCGTAAACTTTGTCGAGCTTTTCTTTGTCCAATGAGACTCCCAATAAATCAAGCCGATGTTTCAGCGCTGCACGTCCGCTGCGGGCAGTCAGAACGATGGAAGATTCGCTGATACCAACTTCAACCGGATCAATAATTTCATAGTTTTCACGATTTTTCAGCACGCCATCCTGATGAATACCGCTTGAGTGGGAAAAAGCATTCCGGCCAACAATTGCTTTATTAGGCTGAACGGGCATATTCATCAAACTCGAAATGAGGCGGCTGGTCTTGTAAATATTTTTCGTATTGATATTTGTGTAAAGATTAAGATCTTTGTGTGAACGCAGGATCATAACCACCTCTTCGAGAGCCGTATTTCCGGCCCTTTCGCCAATTCCGTTAATCGTTACTTCCACTTGCCGGGCTCCATTCATCACACCCGCGATGGAGTTGGCCGTTGCCATTCCTAAGTCATTGTGACAATGCGTCGAAATGATTGCCTTGTCGATGTTTGAGACATTTTCCATCAGAAACCTGATCTTTTCTCCAAATTCATTAGGTAAACAATAACCTGTTGTATCAGGTATATTTACAACAGTGGCTCCTGCCTTGATGACCGCTTCGATAACCCGGGCAAGGTAAACATTATCGGAACGACCTGCATCTTCGGCATAGAACTCAACATCTTCAACATATTTTTTAGCATATTTTACCGCTGCAACTGCTCTTGCAAGTATCTCATCGGGATTTGAATTTAGCTTATACTGAATATGATAGGGGGAAGTTCCTATTCCTGTATGAATACGGCCACGCTTTGCATATTTCAGCGATTCAGCCGCCACATCAATATCCTTTTCAACTGCACGGGTAAGCGCGCAAATGGTTGGCCAGGTAACCGCTTTCGAGATTTCGACAACTGACTTAAAGTCGCCGGGACTTGAGATGGGAAATCCTGCTTCGATGATATCAACACCCAGTTGTTCAAGAACTTTTGCAACTTCTACCTTTTCTATTGTATTTAACTGGCAACCAGGAACCTGCTCGCCATCGCGAAGTGTTGTGTCGAAAATATATACACGATTATCCATAATTATTGTTTTTTATTAAAATGATTTAAGTAATTGTCAAGATTCAATGTCGATTTTTTTCCTGATTTTAATCACTGAAAAGCTTTTTTCACCATCATACTGTTATTACCAATTTTCATACTACCAACTCCGGGCTTTGTGTAATCTTTCCGTAATCATTACTGTAACAAATGATACAGCAACCTTACATAAACCTTATTCAAACCTTACTTGAAGTACGACACAGGTACGGTAAAAGTAAAATGAAATGCGACATCTTACTTTTCCGATTACTTACTTAGTTGTTTATAGCTTTTTTCTTCGCTTCCAATTTTTCGAAAAGCGCATCGCGTTCATTCAGAAATTCGGATAATCGCTCGATAGGTGAACGTGTAATTGCCACTCTTCCGGATCGAATAAACTGCAAAACGCCGAAAGTGTTCAATCCTTCGAAAAGTTCCTGCGTTTCCTCTTTATGACCAGTTTTTTCGATCACCGTGTATTCGTGTGTGATTTCCAGGATCCGGGCGTTATGCTTCCTGATCAGTTTTTCGATTTGATCGCTTTCCATCAATGCTGTAGTCGGAACCTTATAAAGGGCGATTTCCTGAAAAATCATCTCCTCGTTGGTGTAATAGAAAGCTTTCAGCACCTCTATCTGCTTGTCAATCTGTTTGACTATGTTTACAACCTTCTCTTTCTCTTCGTTTACAACAATCGTGAATTTACTGATTCCTTGCAATGCAGACTCCGAGACCGTGAGGCTCTCGATATTTACTTTGCGTCGCGTGAAGATGATAGTGATCCGGTTCAGCAAACCAATGTGGTTTTCGCTGTAAGCTGTTATGATGTATTCTTGCTTCATCTTATTGATTTTAATTTTCTTCTGATTTGAAAATTTATTTCAGTTCGTCTGCACTAAGAATGATTTGCGAAACCGATTTTCCTGCCGGAACCATCGGGAAAATATTGTCCTCTTTTTCTATCATCACTTCCAGCAGATAGGGGCCATCGTTGTCAAGCATTTTCTGCATGGCACTTTTCAGCTCATGTCGGCTGTATACTGAGCTGCCTGGAATGCCGTATGCATCAGCAACTTTCACAAAATCAGGACTCAGAATTTCTGTGAATGAGTACCGTTTTTCGAAGAAAAGCTCCTGCCACTGCCTCACCATTCCAAGGAAATGGTTATTCAGAATCACAATTTTAACGGCTACCTTTTCCTGAGCAATCGTACCCAACTCCTGAATCGTCATTTGCATTCCGCCATCACCTGTAAAGACAACGACTTCGCGATCAGGAGACCCGAATTTGGCACCCATTGCTGCGGGTAAGCCAAATCCCATTGTTCCTAATCCACCGGAAGTAACCCAACTACGCGAATCGATAAATTTTGAATAGCGGGCAGCAGCCATCTGGTTTTGTCCAACATCAGTAATTACAATAGCTTTATTATCTGTAAGATCCGAAACCATCCGAACTACCTCTGCCATTGTCAGACCTGGTTTTTCAGGGAAAAGATCGCCATTTATAACTTTTTTATTTTCAATATCCCCGGCTTCCTGGAATTCGGCGACCCATTCCGGATGTTGTTTATCTTCCATCAATCGCGAAAGCAATCTTAATGTATGCCTGGCATCTCCAATCAAAGCTACGTCAGTTTTGACATTTTTATCAACTTCCGCAGGATCAATTTCAACATGAATAATTTTGGCCTGCTTCGCATAGGTCGATATGCTACCCGTAACCCGATCATCAAAACGCATTCCGACAGCAATCAGGACATCACATTCGTTGGTTTTGATATTTGGTCCATAATTGCCATGCATTCCGAGCATTCCCATGTTCAAAGGATGGTCGGTTGGGATTGCTGATAAACCGAGCAAGGTTCCGGCTGCCGGAATTCCTGTTTTCTCTATAAAGTGGATCAGTTCCTTTTCTCCACCTGACAGGATAACACCCTGACCATAAAGTAAAAACGGTTTCTTCGCATTATTGATTAACTCAGCAGCTTTCTTTATCAGTAATTTATCAGCAGGGTATTCGGGAACATAAGAACGAATTTTACTGCATTTCGCATAGGAATATTTCAATTTTGAAAATTGCGCATCCTTTGTAATATCTAAAACCACAGGTCCCGGACGGCCACTTAACGCAATATAAAAAGCTCGCGCAATTGCTTCCGGAATCTCTTCGGCGCAGGTAATCTGATAATTCCACTTGGTTACGGGCATCGTTATGCCAATTACATCTGATTCCTGGAATGCATCCGTTCCCAATAATCCGGAAACAACCTGCCCGGTAATACAGATAAGCGGTGTCGAATCAATTAATGCGTCGGCTATACCTGTAATCAGATTTGTAGCACCAGGTCCGGAGGTTGCAACGCAAACGCCTACTTTACCCGAAACCCTTGCATATCCCTGAGCTGCATGAACTGCGCCCTGTTCGTGGCGGGTAAGCACATGTTTGAGAATATGGCGAAAATCGTATAGTGCGTCGTAAACCGGCATGATTGCACCGCCGGGATATCCAAAGATCGTATCAACACCTTCGGCAATTAAAGATCGGATAACCGCTTCGGAACCAGTTATTTCGATTGCCTCCTGATCAAGTATATTATCGTTAGTTATAGATGTCATCGCTGAATGATTTTTAATTATTCAATAATTCTAACCGCTCCCTTATCTGCCGAGGCAACAAGGCTGGCATATGCTTTTAATGCTTTACTGATTATTCGGGTTCTTTTTTCGGGTTGATAGGCCATCTTTCCACGTGCCTCCTGTGCTTTTTTCCTTGTTTTCAACTCTTCGTCTGATACAATCAGCTCAATTCGTCGTTGAGGAATATCGATTTCAATCCGATCGCCATTTTTCACAAGTGCAATCTCTCCTCCTGCGGCAGCTTCGGGTGATACATGTCCGATGGAGAGGCCCGAGGTTCCGCCTGAAAAACGTCCGTCAGTGAGCAAGGCACAAACTTTATCGAGCTTAGATGCTTTCAGATAAGACGTTGGATAAAGCATTTCCTGCATTCCCGGTCCACCTTTCGGACCTTCGTAGCGGATAATCACAACCTCGCCGGGGACTACTTCACGTTTTAGAATACCTTCACACGCCTCATCCTGTGATTCAAAAACACGGGCAACGCCGCTAAACCGGAAAACTGAAGGATCGACGCCAGCTGTTTTTACGATACAACCATCACGGGCAATATTTCCATAAAGAATCGCTAAACCACCTTCTTTTGTATAGGCGTGCTCAATATCGCGGATACAACCGTTAGTACGATCAACATCCAATTCAGCATAATAGGTATCCTGCGAACCTAAGGTAAGATTACGTCCAATATTTCCTGGAGCAGAGGTATAAAGTTTTTGTGCTTCATTGTCAGAAGATGTTCTCTGAATGTCCCATTTATTAATTGCCGCAGCCAGCGTATCTTCGCTCACGCGTGAAACAGAGGTATTTAACAATCCGCCTTTTTCGAGTTCACCCAAAATTCCCATGATGCCACCGGCGCGGTTAACATCCTGAATATGATAATGTGAATTAGGCGATACTTTGCATATGCAGGGAACTTTTCGCGAAAGGGTATCGATATCCTGCATTGTAAAATCGACCTCCGCTTCATGGGCAACGGCCAATAAATGTAATACAGTATTTGTTGATCCACCCATCGCAATATCAAGCGTCATCGCATTCATAAAAGCTGCGCGCGAGGCGATACTACGTGGAAGTACTTTCTCGTTCCCATTCTGATAGTAATCGAGGGTGATTTCAACCAATCGCTTAGCTGCTTTTTCGAATAGTTTTTTTCGGTTTAAGTGGGTTGCTACGATAGTGCCGTTTCCGGGAAGTGAAAGACCCAATGCCTCTGTTAAACAGTTCATTGAGTTAGCGGTGAACATGCCGGAACAGGAACCGCATGTGGGACAGGCTTTTTGCTCGACTTCGGAAAGTAAGCTTTCATTAACCGAAGGATCGGCAGCCATCACCATTGCATCGACCAGATCATATTTTTTATTGGCTACGACACCCGCTTCCATTGGACCGCCTGAAACAAAGATACATGGAATATTCAGTCGCATGGCAGCCATCAACATTCCAGGAGTAATTTTATCACAATTCGAGATACAGATCATTGCATCAGCCTTGTGTGCATTAATCATATATTCAACGCTATCGGCAATCAGGTCCCGTGATGGGAGCGAATATAACATACCGTCGTGTCCCATTGCGATACCATCGTCGATTGCAATTGTATTGAATTCAGCGGCAAAGCAGCCCTGCTCTTCAATTAATTTTTTTACCATTTGCCCAATCTCGTGAAGATGAGCATGCCCCGGAACAAATTGGGTAAAAGAGTTAACCACGGCAATTAAGGGTTTGCCAAACTGCTCCTCCTTCATACCGTTAGCTCTCCATAAGCTTCGTGCGCCTGCCATTCGGCGGCCCATCGTAGTTGTGTTGCTTCTCAGATTGTTTTGCATCAGACTAAAATATTATTTAAAAAAAAGCCTTTCTCATTTTGAGAAAGGCTCCTATATGTTTCATCATACAATATACAACCTCCCTCACCCATTACCGACGAGAATAATAATGACCACGAGGAGGAGGCTATGTAAAATTATATTCTTCATAATTATTAAAATACAAATCTAACAAAATAACAATCGAAGTTTTAATTTTGTTCTTCCGAATTATCACGGCAAACGTATTTTGTTTAAACTTCGGGGCAAAACTACAAATAAAAATTTTATCTCAAAATAAAATCGTAAGCAATTTACAATTATTTAATGCAATTCGATATTTAAATAGCACTTTTGGTGATGTTTAAGAATTTTTAAATAAAAAGGCCAAAAGTTTTAATAAAATTCGGCTCTCTCAAGATGGGTGTACAACAAAATTCGTAGTAACGGGTCAAGACAGAATTCAGGGGAAAGATATTTAAGAATGTATAATAAAATGGATTTAAACACGGATGCCGGTTTCAAAGAGACTTAAGAAGCTTATTAAACACTAAATACCCATGAAATTGTCACCGGAGAAAGGAACCCGAAGTTGGTACGAGGAAGGTCAGGAGTTGATACGGACCAGATACGAAGGAAGTGGGGCGCCTTTATCGATACGATAAAAGTAGTAAGGATTGGGATAAGAACTATTAAATCAATGTGAGAGAAGGCCAGAGAAGACGGGAGAAATCGAAAGGTTTAACCGAAATAATCAGACAATTGACTTTAATGATAGATTAAAATCTCGTCCCCAAAAGAGAAGGTCGTTTATTTCAATTTATAACTTTCCCATAAAACGATCACCGGAAAAAGGGACCCGAAGTTGGTATGAGGAAGGTCAGGAGTTGATACGGACCAGGTGCGAAGAAAGTGGAGCGCCTTTATCGATAAGCCAAAGTGAAAGTGTGTGCATCGTTCACAATAACCTGATCAACAGCCTTTAATATTTATGTGGTGTGCCATTTAGATTCGTTTCTAATTTACCCTCACAAAACATCATATCGCCTGAAATTCAATGAGCTACTGATTTTTTATCCAGTGCTGAATCCTGAGAATAAATTTTATTCAGAAGTTCTTCAATTGAATATCGGGCTGAATCCTGAGTTCCTTCAAAATTATTCGTAATAATAGCAAATATCACTTTTTTGCCATTTTGACTGGTGAAAATTCCGGCCATGCTTCTGACTCTTGTCATTGAACCCGTTTTCGCCCGCAGATTATTTTCGAGTCTTGTCCCTTTGAATGCAGATTGAAGCGTTCCACTTTGTCCTGCAACTGGAAGTGAGTTAAAAAAATCGTCACGATATTTGCTAAGATACATGTAGCGAAGTACTTCGGATAATGTGCGCGGACAAATCCCATTCGAACGGGAAAGGCCGCTTCCATCTGTTGGGTAGAATCCTTTCAAAAAGATACCCTTGTCGTGCCAAAATTCCTTCAGCGCGACAATGCTGCTATCAAGTGAATATGAACCTTTTCGGGCACGCCCAATTTCGCGCAACAAATGCTCTGCGAAAAGATTGATACTTTCCTTGTTAAGCGGGATAAGCAGATCGCGTAACGGAGGAGAAGTTTTATCTGCGACCAGCGTAATTGCCTCATTTGGTGATTTATTGACGAACAATATTTTGCCGGAAATTTCTATTTTATTATATTTCAGAATCTTAATAAATTCATTGGCTGCAATATGTGCGGGATCGGGCATTGCTGCTCTTACAATAAAATCGGAATGGCCTTTGGGAATTGTTCCTTCAACAAGTTGAGAATAAGAACCCGGAGCACCGTAAATAAATGCGAGGTCGCGGTTAACTTCAGAGGAAAGGACTTTGTTAATCAGGGTCAGGCTGTCGATTTGCGGTTCCGTTTTACTGATTATTACAGGTATGTCTGTTTGTGAAGGAGCGGAAAAATGAATCTTGTAATAGTTGTCGGAATAGGTAAGTGCTGAAATACCAGCTCCATAGTAGTTCCCAATATCTTCCCATAACCAACCGCCAGGAATGGATGAGCCGTTCAGTTGAGACAAATCGACGATAAAATCTCCATGAACACTTTTCACCCCGGCTTTTAAAAGTGCAGCAACCCATGCTTCGAAGGTTCCTCTGTAATGTTCGGGAAAATATTCGGAGTAAAATGCCGGATCACAGCCACCTTTGAGAACAAGATTTCCTTCCAGCAAGCCCGTCTCTGCATTCACTTTGCCTGTCGTCCCTAATTGAGTATGAAATACAAAATCAGGTCCTAAGATTTCTAATGCTGCAGCTGTAGTTATGACTTTCATGACTGAGGCAGGGACCAAACTTACCTGGGGAGTTGCAAATAAAACTTTGCCGTCCACTGCATCAGTAACATAAACGGAATATCCGGCATTTCGCAATGCGATGCTTTTGAGTGCCATCCCGGATTGAGCAAATACTTCAGGGAAAAGCAGACATCCTAATATGATTAAAACTATATTCCTAAACATTTTTCTTCCCTCTTATGCTTTTCTTCTGTTTTTTCCTTAAAAGTAGTATCCCAAAGCGAAAAAAGCAGTTATTTTTTGATTTAAATTTGATGTGCTGATATTGAATTCAATAGGTCCGACTACGCTGTCGTAAGCAATTGAAAGGCCTCCGCCAACCATAAAATTTCCTTTGGTAAACGGGGAAGTACTGTCGCCATACATTCCGACATTCGAATCTACTGATACAAAGACTTTCTGCCACATTCTCAGGCGAAGGTCCAAACGTGCTATCGCTGCATTATCAGCACTGAGTTCCATTCTTCTCAATCCCGCAAAGGGAATATAACCGCCAAAATAATTAGTTCGCTGAAAGCCGCCAATAAATGACCGGTAATAAACAGGAGCAGTTGAAGCAGACGTAAACTGCGAATAAAATGATGGGAGCAAGGTCAGCCGATCAGAGATTCGGTTTGCTCCCTTAATAGAAAAACCGAATAGTCCAACGGGTGTTTTTTTATTATATGTCCATCCATTGTCAGTGATAAGTTTAAAAAATCCGTCAAAAGCCCAGCCTTTTGTAGGGAAATAAGGCTTATCGAATTCATCAAGTTTCAGTTTTGCAAAATAATTATAGAAAGTTGCATCTCTTAATTCAATAAAATTGTGTGTGCCGATAATATCTCCAAAACGGAAACGCTCTAAAGAAGCGCCGATCGAAATTCTGAAAGCCCCGGAAATTACCGCCTGCGTTGCTACTTGTAAATTGGTCAGTTGGACATTAATTTCGGCAGCTTTGTCGCCATTTTCATACCCCCATATCTTATCGGAAGTGAATGAACATAAGGCAGTAAAGCCAGGTTTCCAGCCTCTGTCGAGCGAATACCGTGCCGAGAACATTGGCAGGGATGATAACTTGGCATCAAGCGAAAGATTCGATCCGCTGACCCTGTCGTTGTAAATCGTCGTATTAATAAGCGCAGAAGCCTGAAGATCAGTATCGTAATGCACTCCAATATTTAGTCGTTGGGTCGAGCTTTCCTTAACGATGATATAGATTGTTTTTTGTGCATCACCCGATATTCTGAAATCAACGTTTTCATAATTCCCGGCAGCATATATTCTTGAAATACTTTGTCTTATATGTTGTATCGTAACCTTTTTGTCTTTGGTAATTCCCATTTTGCCAAGAAATGAAACAACATTTGTTTTTTCAGTTCCTTCAACCTCAATCTTACTTATTGTGATTAATTCGTTGTCATCCGGCAATTTCCGCGTTTCTTTGACGACCGGGACAATACCGAGCGAATCGCGCATTCTGATGAGTTCAGGTAATATTTTTCGGGCAGCCTCCTCACCCCGTTTCATCAAAACTATTGCCGATTCGGTATCAAAGCTCGATCCGGAATATCCTGATATATCGGGTCTTATTAAAATATCGACATTTTTCCGGTTCTTTTCACTTCGCTCAATCGACATCAGGCTGGTAAGTTGCGAAATCACATCAGGAATGGATTTAATTTTATCTTTCGTCAGTAAATCATCCTGGATATCAATTCCTATAATAATATCGGCACCCATTTCGCGACACCGATCGACCGGAAAATTATTTACAATTCCTCCATCGACGAGCATACGGCCATCGATCTCGCAGGCCGCTATCGCTGCCGGCACAGCCATACTTGCCCGAATTGCTTTCGGAAGAAATCCTTTATTCAGAACAACCTCTTCGCCTGTGGCTATGTCGGCTGCTATACATTCAAACGGAATTGGCAATTTCGAAAAATCAGTTACATCGTGGTAACCATAAGTGAGATAAGTGAAAAACTCCATTACGTTCTGCCCGTTCAGTAAACCAATAGGGATACTGATTTTTCTGGTTTCGATTGGTAACGAAATAAGATAGCGGGTTTGCTCCTCTTTTGTAATCGCAGAAACATATTCTCTTTTAGAGCTGTTGCTTAACAATTTCTCCCAATTCTGACTCTGAATTATATCTTCAAGCATACAGGCATCATAGCCAACGGCATAAAGTCCGCCCACAATACTGCCTACACTGGTTCCGGTAATAAAATCAACAGGGATTCCAGCCTCTTCAATCACCTTAAGAGCACCAACATGGGCAAATCCTTTTGCTCCTCCACCCGAAAGAACCAATCCGATTTTAGGCCTTTTTAAAGATTCTTCTGCATGGCCAAAAAGTGAAAACGCCATTAAAAGCGCTATAATTATCCTTCGTTTCACAATTTTATCGAATTAAAAAATCCCTCATTCAGATTCCTCTGCCAAAATAAATAAAATCTATGAATATTTGACATTTGTGGTTCTTATTCGGTCCGGTTGCAATAGTTTTCGAACGAATTGTAAAAAAGAAGGTCCCGGTGTAAGGGTATTTTAATGGCTGCCTGTCTCTTGAGTATAAGTCCAATTTTAAAAATTCAAGCCATGAAAACACAAACTTTCCACTTAGTAAAAAGATCAACAATAATAACAGCTATTATTTTGATTTTAATGGGATTTTCGAAAGCAGCGCTTGCTTCTCCGGCTATTCCAAAATCAAACCAGCCCGATACATTGACCTATGTTCAGTATAGGGGTTCGGTAACTGATCAGGAGACAAGAACTCCGCTTGCTTTTGCTACATTAACATTGAATGGAACGAATATATCAACGATCACAAATTCTGAAGGTGAATTCTCGTTAAAAGTTCCAAAGAATTTGACAGAAGGAAAAGTAACAGTATCCATTCTCGGATACAAAAATAAGAATATAAACCTTACGGAATTTAAACCTGAAAAAACAAGGATCGAACTCGAATTACTCGTTATTACGTTGAATGAGATCAGTGTTTTTCCTAAAGATCCCGAGTTGCTGATCCGCGCGGTGATGAACAAGAGGGCTGAGAACTATTTCAATGATCAAACTTTAATGTCGGCATTTTATCGCGAGACAATCAAAAAG
The DNA here is from genome assembly GCA_015654795.1 of Bacteroidales bacterium. Lineage (GTDB taxonomy): Bacteria > Bacteroidota > Bacteroidia > Bacteroidales > Prolixibacteraceae > JAAFHB01. Next base: position 11,907 of record JAATGF010000003.1, on the reverse strand, counting down.
AAAAGAACTTATGTGTCATTATCTGAGGCTGTTGTCGAAATACACAAACAACCTTATATGTCGAACCGGGTCGATGCGGCACAGCTCTTCAAAGCCAGAAAAAGTACCGATTACAACAAATTGGATACATTGACATTTAAACTTCAGGGAGGGCCATATACCACTTTGTATCTGGATATTATGAAAAATCCTGAAATGATTTTCACGGAAGATATGATTGGCAATTATGAATTCACGCTTGAGAACATTACAAAAGTAAACGACCGCCTGATTTATGTATTGGGATTTAAACAACGTGCTCACACAACGGAACCACTTTATTTTGGGAAACTGTTTATAGACACTGAAAGTCTGGCGATTACAAGTGCGACATTCAATCTGAATGTTGAAAATAAAGCCATGGCCAGCGAAATGTTTATCAAAAGGAAACCGGCAGGAGCCAAGGTTTATCCCACAATGGCCGCTTACCATATTGACTATCGCGAAAAAGACGGAAAATGGTATTATGGTTATTCAAGGGGTCAGATTACTTTCAAGGTTGATTGGAACAGACGATTATTCAACACAATTTATGAATCAACCATTGAAATGGCAGTGACCGATTGGGAAAAAACGAACGATAAACAAGTAAAATTAGCCGATCGCATGAAAACGAGCGTCGTGATGAGCGATGAAATTTCCGGATTTGCTGATCGTGAGTTTTGGGGAGAATACAATGTTATTGAACCTGAAAAGCCAATTGAAACAGCGATCAAAAAAATTCAGAAGAAACTTGAGAAATCAAAAATGTAATACAATAGAAAATTACGTTATATTGACCTGATTCGCATCGTTATCAAAATAGCCAAAAGTAAAGCTCCGGAATTCTTTCCGGGGCTTTTACTTTTTTGAACCTTTTCCCTTTCTTCAATGTTTATTAATGATTATCTTTGTCAGGCTTTAAGATTTCAGATATGATCTTTGCATCACATTGTCAATCTGACCATAATTTGAATTGTTTAATATTTCTAATACCCAAAAAAGATGTTAATTTACAAAGTAGTCGGAAGGGAAATTCTTGATTCCCGCGGAAACCCAACCGTTGAAGTTGAAGTAACCCTTGAAAGTGGAATCATTGGTCGTGCTGCTGTACCATCGGGCGCATCAACCGGCGAAAACGAAGCTCTTGAACTTCGCGACGGAGATAAAAAACGTTATCTCGGCAAAGGTGTCCTCAAAGCAGTTGAGAATATCAACAAAACTATTGCCGAAGAAATTATTGGAATGAGTGCGCTTAATCAGGTGGCATTAGATCATAAGCTGATCGAGCTTGACGGCACAAAAACAAAATCCAACCTTGGTGCAAACGCCATTTTAGGCGTATCGCTCGCTGTTGCCAAAGCTGCTGCCGCTTATCTTGATATGCCTCTTTATCGTTACATCGGTGGTGTAAATGCCAAAACGCTTCCGGTTCCAATGATGAACATCATCAACGGAGGATCGCATTCTGATGCCCCTATTGCTTTCCAGGAATTTATGATTCGCCCGATCGGAGCGACTTCTTTCCGCGAAGGACTCCGTATGGGAGCCGAAGTATTCCATAGCCTTAAAAAAGTACTTCACGATCGGAACCTCAGCACTGCTGTTGGCGACGAGGGTGGTTTTGCCCCTGCACTCGCAGGAACCGAGGATGCATTGAACAGCATTATCGAGGCAATCAAAAAAGCGGGCTACAAACCTGGTCGTGCAGAAGATGGCGGCGATGTTTCAATTGGCTTGGATTGTGCCGCATCCGAATTCTACGAAAATGGTATTTACAGCTATGCCAAATTCGAAGGTATAAATGGCGTAAAACGAACCCGCGAACAGCAGGTTGACTTCATCGCCGACCTTGTTGCCAATTACCCGATTGACTCTGTTGAAGACGGATTTGATCAGAACGATTGGGAAGGATGGGTTTTGCTCACGAAAAAAATCGGACACAAATGCCAGCTCGTCGGTGATGACTTGTTTGTAACCAATGTTGAATACCTCAAAAAAGGAATTGAATTAGGTGCCGCCAACTCCATCCTGATCAAAGTAAACCAGATTGGTACATTGACCGAAACACTCGATGCGATCGATATGGCTCACCGCGCAGGTTACACAAGCGTTACTTCGCACCGTTCAGGTGAAACCGAAGATACGACAATTGCCGATATCGCGGTAGCAACCAACAGCGGACAGATCAAAACCGGATCTTTGAGTCGTACGGACAGAATCGCAAAATACAATCAATTGCTCCGTATTGAAGAAGAATTGGGCGAAAGAGCGGTTTACGGCTACAAGAAAGTGAAGAAAGCTTAATCACTTTAACGCTATAAAAATAGAAAAGGTGCTCTGGTCGGGCACCTTTTTTGTTTTTAAGCCATTTTTCAACTGACTGTGAATTTAAGTTTTGCGAAACAATAGATGTTGTCTTTTGCCAATACGGAATTTGTGGACTTTCGAAGCACTGTGCACTTTTAATACATATCTATTATAATTGAAACAAACAGCCCGGAAGTGTTTGCTCCGTATTTTCCTCGTATTTGCTCTATGTCCGCTCTATGCCTGCTCTATGTTTGGTTCATACTTTATCAGGGATTTTAAGTTGTGAGTTTATCGGTTATCCACTTTTTCAGGATAAAGGTCGTGGTTCATCATTCTAAAATCGGCCATTGCCACAAATTTGGTTTCCGGTTTTCCATAGTTGCAATAGGGATCGATGCTTATTCCTCCCCGGGGAGTGAATTTCCCCCAGACTTCAATATACCTGGGTTCCATTAACCTGATCAGATCTTTCATGATAATGTTAACGCAATCTTCGTGAAATCCGCCATGGTTGCGGAAACTAAAGAGGTAAAGTTTTAGACTTTTGCTTTCCACCATTTTCACGTCAGGGATATAACTGATATAAATGGCTGCAAAATCGGGTTGTCCCGTGATCGGACAAAGTGAGGTAAATTCAGGACAATTGAATTTTACCCAGTAATCGTTTTCGGGATGCCGGTTTTCAAACGTTTCCAGCACTTCGGGCGAATAGCTGAATTCATATCCGGTTGACTTTCCTAAACTTTTTAAATCATCCATTATTCTTCGATTTTAAATATTTTATCAATCCCCTGTTTCTCAGTTTGCATGAGGGGCATGTTCCGCAACCTTCACCCGAAATTCCATGATAACAGGTGATTGTCTTATACCTTACTATTTCGAAGATCCCTAATTCATCGGCCAGTTGCCAGATTTCCGACTTGTCGAGCCACATCAACGGAGTATGAATATGATACTCAAAATCCATCGACAGATTAAGTGTCTGATTAAGCGACAGAATAAATTCATTCCGGCAATCGGGATAACCACTGTAATCGGCCTGACCAACTCCTGTGATAATATCGCTGATTCCATTTGCCTTTGCAAATACAGCGGCGTAAGTGAGGAATAACATATTTCTCCCCTCGACCAATGTATTTGGGGGACGATGTTCAGGTTTATCTGATTCCACCTCAATTTCCTGGTCGGTTAACGAATTATGGGACACTTCACTAAGCAGGTTGATTTTGAAGATGTTTAATCTGACATCTGCCTCTTTGGCAATTTGCCTTGCCGCGTCAAGTTCGACAACATGCCTTTGTCCATAGTCAAAAGCTATTGCCATAACTTCGTCAAAATGCTTTTTAGCCCAGAAAAGACATGTTGTCGAATCCTGTCCTCCCGAATATACAACTAATGCTTTAGACATAGAAATCAGATCTGATTGATTGAAAATGGATTGTACGAAATCGACTCATCATATACATCGGTGCCTTCGACTCTTTTAACCCATTTGACAACAATAATTGTAAATGGCAGAATCACAATCTCGTAGACCGTTTTAATACATGCCTGGGTGAGGATCATGCCAATTAAAACGTTAAAAGGCAGGTTTCCGGCGAAAGCAATGATTATAAAAATAAAGGAATCGGCAGCTTCGCCAACCAATGTTGAGAGAATGGCCCTCACCGAAAAATCTTTCCCCTTCATCAGTATTTTTACCTTGCTCATTACAAACGCATTTAGAAAAGACCCTGTAAGATAGGCAAGTAAGCTGGCGGCAATAATTCGGGGGGTACTTCCTAAAATGGTTGAAAAGGCCGCCTGATTTTGCCAAAAAGGGGCTGCAGGCACGACAAGTGCCAATGTAAAGAACAATACTGCCATGATATTCACAGCAAAACCTGACCAGATAATCAGCCGGGCTTTCTGATAGCCCCATACCTCGACAATCACATCATTAATGATATAGGCAATGGGGAAAATTAACACTCCTGCGGGTGCGGCCCAGGAACCAATCAAAATAATTTTGGTGGCTAAAATATTGGAAATCAATAAGCAAATTGCAAACAGGATGCCTGCAAACATAAACAAAACGGAAACGGTTTTCTTCATCTTAACTTGTTTTTTACGTGGTGTTCAAGCACACGGAGTTTAAACTCGATTTGAGCCGCAAAGTTAATAACAAATAGTGTAAATCAAATATCATTATTTGTAACAGGCCTGATCGTTTTTTGATTTACTTTTGATCTCCGGATAATGAAGAAATGAAATAATCATACAAGAATGGATCAAAACCTCACACAACTAATTGAAGTATCGAGACTTTACGGGAAAGATAAAACCTTTGTCATTGCCGGCGGCGGAAACACCTCTTTTAAGGATGGAACCCATATCTGGATTAAGGCCAGCGGCGTGGCACTTGAAACAATTGACGGGAATGGCTTTGTTTGTCTGTCAAGGGACAGGCTCAAAATTGTGTCTGCAAAAACATATAGCCACGATGCAACTGAACGTGAAGCTGAAGTAAAAGCAGATCTCACGAATGCAATCATTTCTGCGGGAGACAATCGCCCTTCCGTTGAAACTTCGATGCACGAGATTATTGATTATCAGTTCGTCGTTCACACCCATCCTACGCTGGTCAATGCGCTGATGTGTTCAAATAATGCCGAAAGTGTTTGTAATGAACTATTTGGTGATCAGGCGCTGTTTATCCCTTATACCGATCCGGGTTATATTCTCTTCAAAAAGGTCGAAGCTGAAACAGCACGGTTTACTTCAAAGTTTGGGAAGGCACCACAAATTATATTTCTCGAAAACCACGGCGTATTTGTAGCTGGCAATACAATTCCGGAGATAAATAAACTGTATTCCTCAATTATTGAAAAGATCAATCATAAAATCAGGGTAATGCTTCCGGCAGATGATGCAAAACCTTTCGCTTCTCCGATCATTGACCATATAACGCAGTTGCATCCCGAATTCGAAACCTTTGTGGCAAAGGGAATTGAGAGCAATTTGATCCATCATTTTACCACCGGCCGGAAATGTTTTTTAAAAGCTGATACCGCTTTCACACCTGACGATATCGTCTATTGCAAAGCTCATTATCTGTTTATTCCGGCTTACGACTACGAGAAAGATCAGCTTGAATCAGCCAGAACAAAAATTGCTGGTTATATAGATACGTTTGGCTATCTTCCTAAAGTTTTGGCCGTAGAAGGGCAGGGAATTATCGCTGTTGAAGATAATCTAAAATCGGTATTAAATGTGCTCGAAGTCTATTCAAATATATTAAAAATCAGCTTTCTGTCGGAGAACTTTGGTGGTCCTAAATTTATGACCAGGGCCCAGATTGAGTTTATCGACAACTGGGAAGTCGAAAATTACCGGCGTAAAATGGCGAAATCTTAATACTTTCAATATGAATTTACTTGACATCAACCTTATGCATCCCCGTAATCAGATTGTGCTGATTATTAGTCGTATCTATCAAAACGGGATGACTACTACCACTGGTGGAAATGTGTCGATCATCGACGATCAGGGTGATATTTGGGTTACTCCGTCGGCAATTGACAAGGGCACGCTGGGCCCTGATGATATCAACTGTATCAAGGCTGACGGAACTGTTCTTGGAAAACACAAGCCCTCGTCGGAATATCCTTTTCACCGGGCTATTTACAAGATCCGTCCCGACATCAAAGCGATTATTCATGCTCATCCGCCGGCATTGGTTTCCTTCAGTATTGCGCATGTTATCCCCGATACGAATGTAATTCCGCAGGCAAAATATATTTGCGGACCAATTGGTTACGCAGAATATGCGCTTCCGGGAAGCGAAGAGCTGGGCGAGAAGATTGCTGCTGTCTTTGATAAAGGTTTCAATGCTGTCATCATGGAAAACCATGGAACAGTGGTTGGCGGTACCGATATGAAAGATGCCTATCAGCGTTTCGAGACCCTTGAGTTCTGTGCCAGGACCATCATCAACGCCAAGACAATAGGCACCGTTAATTCGCTGACTGACGATCAAATTGAAGCTTTCGAAGCTCAGATTCCAAGGCTTCTGCCCGAAATAACTGAGGAGGTGAAACATCCGTCCGACGAGCGTGAACGCAGGGAAGAGATTACGCGTATTGTTCGCAGGGCTTGCGATCAGGGACTGATGATCAGCTCATATGGAACAGTGTCGATCCGCTGGCGAGGAAACGATTTCCTGATCACCCCAACCAATGTTCTTAGGTGGAATATCACGCTGGATGATATTGTCCAAATCAAAGACGGGAAGCGCGAACCCGGGAAGATTCCAAGCCGCGCTACATGGCTGCACCAGGAAATTTATCGCCGCAATCCTCATGTCAACTCGATTATATTGACACAATCGCCTTATCTAATGGCGTTTAGTGTGACAGGAAGCAAGTTCGACGTACGTACCATACCCGAAAGCTGGATCTTCCTCCAGGACGTTGATAATGTTCCGTTTGGAAGTCATTTCCAGGGTGAGGAGACCATCCTGAATCTAATCTCCAAAGATACGCCTGCAGTAATCATTGAGAACGACTCCATTTTGATTACCGGCGACAAATTACTTCAAACATTCGACAGACTTGAAGTTGCCGAATTTAGTGCCAAGTCGCTCACAATGGGTGTACCGATTGGTGAGTTAAAGCCAATTGGCGAAAAGGAGATTGAAGACCTGAGGAAGAAGTTTCTGAGTTGATCATCTCCGATTTAGCCAATTCTAATAAAAGTATTACATTTATGGCTGCACCAGAATTTGTGCGGCCATTTATATTTAAATTCGAATATTGCTTTGTTAATGATTAAAAGTCTGATCAATACACTCTCGAAGGTAGGGCTGGGCCCTTTCTTTTTCCTGATGATTGGTGTTATATTTCTTGCATGGTTATACCCTCCGCTTGGGATAGAGGAAAGTCCGCTTCATCTCCCCTTAATTGCTGGCTACGGTGTTTCGGTCATTTTCTTTTTCTACGGGGCAAAGCTAAGTCCCGAAAGTCTCCTGAGCGGGTTGAGCAAATGGCGGCTGCACCTGACGGTGCAACTCTCGACGTTTGTTCTTTTCCCCTTGACAATTGTTGTTTTGCGCCTGATTTTCAAGGAATACTTTTCAACCAATATCGGTTTGGGTATCTTTTACCTTGCAGCCTTGCCATCCACAGTTTCCTCATCAATTGTGATGGTATCGATTGCGCGTGGAAATATTGCTGCTGCCATCTTTAATGCAAGTATATCGAGCATCCTTGGAATATTTATCACACCCATGTTAATGAGTACCGTTCTGGGAAAATCGCAAGCGGGTTTTGACATTGGTCATACTATTCTTCTGCTTTGTTTGCAGGTGTTGCTGCCGGTAATTGTTGGGTTGATGCTCCATCGTAAATTAGGGGGATGGGTTGCGCGTTACAAAGAGACACTCGGGCACTTCGATCAGTTCATCATATTACTCATTGTCTATACCTCTTTCTGTGAATCGTTTTCGGGACACATGTTCGATGGTTTCGCAATCTCCGAGATTGTGAAACTGGGTGCGATGATGCTTTCACTCTTTTTGGTTGTCTTCATTCTGATGAATCAGCTTTCGATCTGGATGAAATTCAAGCGGGAAGACCGGATTGCGGTAATCTTCTGCGGATCAAAGAAGTCGTTGGTGCAGGGAGCTGTGATGGGAAAGGTTCTGTTTCCTGATCAGGCAGTACTTGGGGTGGTTTTGCTCCCGCTGATGCTTTACCACGCGCTTCAATTGATGGCGGGAAGTACGATTGCAAAAGCAATGGGCAAAAAGAAAGAAACAGAGAGGGGTGAGGGCGAGAAGGAGTGAAGGTGAGGAAAAATTCAGCACCTGAATTTCGGTTTTCCTAATCAATCGTCGTAATATATTGCGTACTTTAATTCTATTTCTTACCCGCAAATCGTTTTGCCAATAATATCTGTCAAAAAAAATGCTTCATTTAAAAATTATCTTCAAAACGTACCGGATAAAACGATAATCTTGGTATTTTCGTCAGTCAAATCAGATCAACTAAAATAAATAATTTATGCGCATCACAAAATTACTACCGGTAAGCATTATCTCCCTTGTGCTTTTCTCGTGTCAGACTGAGCCTAAGCAAGGGGTACTCATTAAAATTGACGCTACGAACGCCGATAAATTCAGTTTGCAGAAAGATGCTTCTGTCTCAAGTGAAGGATTCCTGCTTAAGAATCAGTCATCTGCGGTTTCATCAAACTTTAAAGTGAAGAACTTCGAGTTCACTGCTAAGCTGAAGACCACGGCAGGGGCGGAGGGTGTCCTTGTTTTTGCCGCACCCGACGCAGGCGCTTCCGAAAAAGGATACGCCGTTGAGATTAACAACAGCGATTACCGTATTGGAAATCGCCAAAAAACGGGAAGCCTTTCTAAAATCAGGAACAACTTTGTACGCACGGCAACCGATAATGAATGGTTCACCCTGGCCGTTACGGTTAATGGCAGCCAGATCAAGGTAAGCGTAAACAACAAAACAGTAAGCGAATATAACGAACCTGCTAAAGTTCAGCGTTCGGGCGATATTATCGGAAGAGTCCTTTCAAAGGGATTCCTGACGATCAGGAAAACAAGCGCCGAAGGCGAATTACTGGTCGGTGAGATGACCGTACTTCCTTTGGATGATGCGATGAAGAGTGTGGCTGCCGCCGAACCTGACAGCATCATGAAGGTGGTCGATCTGCTCAACCAGCAGGAGTTTCCGCTGATCGATTTTCACGGGCACCTCAAAGGGGGTCTTACAATGGATCAGGCTTGTCAGCATGCAAGGGATAATGGTTATAATTACGGCATTGCAGCCAATTGCGGACTGAAATTCCCCGTAACCAGCGATTCAACATTGAATGCCTATCTTGATGGCATCAGCCGCGAACCTGTTTTCAAGGCGATGCAAGCTGAAGGCCGTGAGTGGGTTACACTCTTTACTCCCGCGGCGGTGGCCCGTTTCGACTACATTTTTACCGATGCAATGACCTGGACCGACAATAAAGGTCGTCGTCTCAGATTATGGATTCCCGAAGAGACATTTGTTGATGATGAACAAGCGTTTATGGATATGCTCGTTGGTAAGATCGAAGCAATTGTGTCGCACGAGCCTGTTGACATCCATGTTAATCCGACCTTCCTTCCTGACAAGATAGCTGCCGATTACGATCGCCTGTGGACTCCCGAGCGAATAGATCGCGTCGTCAACGTTCTGAAAAACAGCGACGTTGCTTTGGAAATTAATGCACGATACAAAATACCAAGCATCGCTTTTCTTAAACGTGCAAAAGCAGCAGGCGTGAAATTTACTTTCGGTACCAACAATGCCACCAACAATGATCTTGGACGACTTGAATATTGTCTGAAAGCGATTCACGAAGTGGGATTAACCCCCGATGATATTTTCCTTCCACGATCAGCCAATGATAAAAAGGTGATGAAGATGGGGTTGCCCGCTAAAATTACAGGATAATTATCTAAATTATAAGATATGTTCGATAAACAAGTTTATACTGAACGGAGAAATCGGCTCAGGGCTAAGATGGGGAGCGGGATAATCCTAATTCCGGGGAATAACGATGCTCCCATGAATTATACCGATAACACTTATCATTTCAGACAGGACAGCACCTTTTTGTACCTGTTTGGCCTCGATATGCCCGGGTTGTTCGGAGTTATTGATGCAAACACGGGGAATGATGCACTTTTTGGTAACGATAATTCCATTGAGGATATCATTTGGTCGGGCGTAAAACCCTCATTGAGTGAACTGGCCGTTTCGGTTGGAGTTAAGGATACTGCGCCGTTCAAAGATCTTTTCGTAAAGGTTGGCAAGGGAAGTCAGGCTCATTTCCTTCCTCCTTATCGTGCAGATGTAAAGCTTTTGCTTGAAGAATTGTTAGGAATACCAACAGCATATCTGGAAAAACACGCTTCGATGGATTTGATTCATGCCCTCGTCGCGATGCGGTCGGTAAAAGATGATTCTGAGATTGCGGAGATTGAAGTTGCCTGCGAAACAGGTTATAAAATGCATGTGGCTGCGATGAAGATGGCAAAACCCGGTGTAATGGAACAGGAGATCGCCGGTACGATTGAGGGAATTGCGCTGGCTTATGGCGGCGGCACTGCTTTTCCAACTATTCTGACCCAAAACGGACAGACCCTTCATAACCATCTGCATTCGTTTCAGTTAGAGAAAGGAAGATTGATGATTGTTGATGCCGGTGCCGAATCGAATGGCCATTATGCCTCCGATTTTACGCGCACGATTCCCGTAGGAGGGAAGTTTTCGCAAAAGCAGCTTGAGATTTACAACATTGTTTTGAAGGCGAACAATACAGCCACTGCCTTAATCAAACCGGGGAAGACCTATCTGAGTATCCATCTTAAAATTGCAGAGGTAATTACAACGGAATTAAAGGAGCTGGGCTTAATGAAAGGCGATGTTAAAGAGGCCGTTGCAAGCGGCGCACATGCACTCTTCATGCCGCACGGATTAGGTCATATGATGGGACTCGATGTACACGATATGGAGAATTACGGACAGATTCATGTGGGATACGATGATGAAGTTCGCCCTATCGATCAGTTTGGGACTGCCTATTTAAGATTAGGTCGCAAACTACAAAAAGGCTTTGTAATCACGAATGAACCTGGTCTCTACTTTATACCTGCATTGATTGAAAAATGGTATAACGAAAAGATCAACCATGCCTTTATTAATTTCGATCAGGCAAGAAAGTACCTTGACTTTGGCGGTATTCGTCTCGAAGACGACATTCTTGTAACAGATACCGGGGCAAGAGTACTTGGCAAGCGAATTCCAATCAATCCTGATGAGGTTGGATCGTTGCAATTACAATAAAAAGATTTAACCTGACAGGTTCTCAAAACCTGTCAGGTTAATCATATTTTCCCTTTCATACTCCAGGCATAAAAGCATCCCGGAAATCAGTTTGCTTCACATTTGCATGTGCCCTAATATTTACCTAATTATCAGTGAAGTAGTTTTGATTGCAAACTTTTATTGGGTTGGAATTGCTGTGTTTATAATTATATTTGGTTAGCGGTGTTGTTGGATTTGCATGTGCTAATGCATATAATATTTCTATTAAGCGAGATCTGTGAATAAAGCAAGCTTTTTTTTAAAGTTATGTCACCTTTTCTAAAATTAAATGTAACTTTAGCATAACTTTCAAAACCATTCACAGGCTAAAAAATGTAATATTATGAGAACAACAAAAATAATGATTCCCATCATTGTTGCGATTCTGTTTGTGTTCTTTTCCGACAATGTTATTGCGCAGACCAAAAGTGAAATCAATGCCATTCTTACCGCAGATCATCAGTCAGTTATGAAGCATGCCAATGCTATTGTATCGGGAGAGGCAAAATCTTTGAATGATCAAATTTTGCAGTATAACGAAGCCCGCAGAAGTTTTGCAGATGCTAAAAAAACACACTCTCAATTGAAAAAGACATTGTCAGCGAAGAACAAATCAGCTGCAATAATACATCATGACAATATTGACAAGCAGCATGCGAATGCCACGATCTTT
>JAATGF010000101.1 GCA_015654795.1 Bacteroidales bacterium | reverse complement strand
TTGTCGGATTGTCAAAGACCGTTTGCGTTGCCACAAGTTTGGGTTCGATGACCTGATCATGGAACTTGCCTGTGGGTTACACAATTTTAGAATCACACTGAAAAATAACACCTTATAAAATTAATCTATATAAAGTCTAATTAGAGTCTGTCTGTAAAGTCACCTTTTTTTATTTTTTTAAATCAAGCGGATAATTTCTCCGAAGAATTGTTAGCGATTTATGCTCAAACTGTTGTTTTTCGGTTCTATTTTTTAAAAAATTGTGTCAGCGTTTTCAAAAAATCATTTTGGTTAATATAATATTAATCGGCTTGACACACGAATTAAATTGGCGCAATTTAAAATTCAATTTCCATAACCTTTTTTAGGCTGGCTCTGCAATCCGGGACAAAGTCATATTTGTAATTACCCGGATGTTGTAAGCCAGTATACTCCACATAACCTTTGCTTTAAAATGTTTAAATCCTTTCCAGTTGCAAATTCTCAAGTCCAAGCCCCGTTTGAGGTTTGAAATAGCGGCTTCAATGCCACTTCGCCATTTTTTCAACCGTGTTTCCATATTGAGGCTGGAGGCAACATTCTTAAGACTTTTTGTCACTTTATTGAAAACAATGTTTACAATTCCTTTTGATTTGCAATGATCTAAACTACCCTGGCAGGCATATCCGCCGTCAGCAGATGAGTCTCCTGGGTGTTATCCCGTAGTTATCGATCACCCTATCAATGGTAGGTTTGAATAAGGTAATGTCAGATGGATTCCCTGTTGGTATTACACAATCAATAATCAGGTTGCTCTTTCCTGTGGCCAGATTTACCTTGTGACCGAATTGTACTTCGCGTCCACCCTTGACAATGATGTCAGCGTGTAGTTCGTATATTGAGAACAGTTTTGGGTCGTTCGGTACGGACTCGCCCAGAATTTGTTTCCGATAAGTCATGCTGTAAACCTTTTCCATCAATGGGAGCAGTTCTTCAAGTTCGGTGACAAGAATGTATGCCTTAAGGCTTAGGTTGTCGAACTTTTTTTTTACAATATTGGAAACCTGATTAATAGCCTTTGTAAATGTAATCAACTGTTTATTAAAGAGAGCTACTTGCTTATCCTTTGACTTGATGACGTTTATCTTGAAATAGGTGCTTTTGGCAGATTTTGTGTAATCGATAAACGAAAGTGCTCCATCCACTTCTTTGAGGTGGCTCAGCAGCCGGTGGCTTTCATTAATACAGTCCCAAACGAGAGAGTTATTGGTTGGGTAATGAATATTACTTTTAACAACTGTACTGTGCTGTCCTGTCTGATCTTGCTTATATCTTCAAAACCTTCCTCAATGGCAATTTTTACGATTTCAACCAATACTTTGTGAAGTGTGTCTTCACTTATTCTGGAGATGAACTTCTGAAATGTCTGAAAACAAAATGGTGTTCGCTCATCAAGCTTAATAAATGTAGCACAGATCCGTGAATCGCTTTGGGCATATTCAAGTTCCCGATAGTCATAACCTTTTATCTCTTTATAAATCGCGGCCCTTACAATTTGTTCAACACTGGGAGTGTCACCACACCCCAAATTATTAACGTCATCATTACCAGCTATATCAAATTTGAAAATGCTGTAAATTTCAGGATGAACCTCAAGAATGGTATCGATCACACCAAATTCAGGGTTCTTGGACCAATCCGGTTTCTCAAATTTCAACACCAAATCGTTAAATATTTTCATGGTAAAAGCTATCTTTAATTCGGTAACAAGATACAAAGAAGTTTTTGATAAACCATAGATAAATGCCTGATATTCATATATCCTATATATTATAGACAGACTCTAGTTAATGCCGGAGCATATACGTCAAGTATAAGCCAGGCAGACGCCGATAATAAAGCAATTTCTGATATGAACAATAATACACAGGCTTGGGCTAATTCACACGGAACCTGTACTTTGAGTCCTGTAGTTTATTATAGTATTAAGACAATTGGATATGCCACCAAAAACGATTGTGGGCTAGGGATATACAGGATCAACAGTTTCATATACAATTAACGCCGGAGCATATACGTCAAGTATAAGTCAGGCAAACGCCAATAATAAAGCAATTTCTGATATGAACAATAATAAACAGTCTTGGGCTAACTCGCATGGATACTGTTTCTAGCTTTTGTAATATATTTGATTGGATTTTAAATATGTGAATTTAGTAACACCTTTTTTAAACATCTGCTGTGAATCTGAGATTGTTTATGTACCTTCGTTATATTAGTTTCCATGAGTTTTAACACCACTGTCGTTCTTAATAGAAATACAAGACGTTATTTTCACTTAATAAATGTGATTCAATCGTCTTACAATTTACTGAGAAAATACTCATCAGGTCTGTTAGTGTTTGTCATTGATACAAGAAAAGAAAGCAATGACGGTGTTTTACGATTGACTAAATTAGTACAGTTTTAATGCCTTACTCTCATATTCCTATTTTCTCGGTTTTTAATGTCAAGTATTATTTGATGAGGTAAAAAATACAAATTGGATATCGCCGATGTAAACAAAAACGATATTATGTTATTTATTTTAAGTATGGAAATTTATGATGAATAGTAAAATCGCAAAAAGAACACTTTTCTTCTTAATCGGGATCGGATTATTTTGGTATGTATATCGCAACTTTGATATTCATTCTATTGATGAAGCAATTAAGGAACTAAAATTCAAGTGGATATTTCTATCTTTAATTTTGGGTTTGATTAGTCATTTTGTCCGTGCTCTTCGATGGAAAATGTTAATAACGCCTATGGATTATAATCCAAAGACAATCAACCTTTTTTTATCCGTGCTGATTTTGTATTTTATAAATTTAGTGATTCCACGTGGTGGCGAGTTTGCCCGGTGTGCTGTTATCGCAAAATCAGAGAAGATTCCTTTTATTAAATTATTAGGAACGGTATTTATCGAGAGGGTAACAGATTTCATTGCCTTCATCATTATACTTTTATCGGTTTTGGTTTGGCAATTTCGTATAGTAGAACAATTGTTTGACACTTTGACACTTGATCTTTCTCATTTACAATCTAAAACAATTACACTTGGAATTGCTGCCGCCCTTATTCTTGTTTTATACTTAATCTCTAAAAGATTAGGATTCTTTAAGCAATTTTCTGTAAAAATAAGCATGATAAAACATGATATGAAGGAGGGATTTAAATCGATACTACAAATACAAAACAGGTGGATATATCTGTTTTATACGATTTTAATTTTTATTTTGTGGTTGGTCATGTTTTATGTAATATATTTGGCATATCCTCCAACTAGTGATCTGCCATTTTCATCTGCCATTTTCGCATATACGATTGGTACCTTTGCTTATTTACTTCCGATTCAGGCGGGCATAGGTGTTTGGCATTTCCTGATTATTGAATCCTTGTTTTTATTTGGTTTGGATAAGGAATCTGGTATGATGTTCGCTTTGATAGCACATGCTTTCACAGATCTGATCTATTTAGTTTTTGGAACTTTAAGTTTCATGATAATTCCTTTAATAAACAATAAAAAATAATATATATAAACGTTTAGACATCCCATATTAATTAGTCGAACGTGAAAAACCCCTTAAATTTCAAAACGTATATTTTGGATTCCAAATCGGGGCAAAGATTCGGCAGATAAATTGGGCAAAAATATTCAGTGCTTCAGCGATTAAAAGCTGAAGCATTTTTCTTAGACTGAATCCCGCTGCTGCCAGTAGAGTATTGATCAAATCACCTTGTTCATTTAACAGGTAATTCCTGCTCATCCGGTGGTCTTGTTTAAGATGACCTATAATAGGCTCGATACCAGCCCTAGCCCTAAATCTTTTCCTCATCTTCTGTTTTTGATAGTTGTTGGCAGATGCCGGTAGTTTGGCGGGGATTATGATCTGAACCCCGTTTATAACTTTTCTTCCCCGATATCCCCTGTCCACAATCCCTATTTTGGGTTTATGTCCTGTAATCCGTTCTGTTTACGCCAACTGTGGCAACAGGGTGTCTCCGTCATAAACATTTTCTATAAATGCCATTGCTCCAACGATGATCCCGGATTTCTTTGTTTTTACAATCGAACTTTTGTTCCCAAATTCATATTTCTTTGCCTCTTTCCCTTTGGCAATGCACTTTACATGTGGTTGGTGTATACTGTAGATTTTGTTACCGCTGTTTTTCCCCTGTGCCAATACTTTATTGAAAATAGAGAACAGTGCTTCGTATTTTTCTTTTTTGCCGCTATCCATCTTCCTGTCAATGTCCCTGACAATCCTGCCGGTGATAATTTTTATCCTGCGCGCAGCCGCCCTGGCTTTCTTTTTGCGCCTGGGATGGCTGTGAAAGCGCTGGTTCAATCATCAATTGTTTTAACTCATGCTTGTAGGTCTGTCCTAGTTCTATCCCCTCTCTGTTGGCTATTCTCCTGCATTTCTCGATAATCTTCTTCTGTAATTTCACATCTGTTGGGAAGGTGATGTTCTTCTCCTGAACAGTGGCGTCAAGCAAGACCTCATCTTCTTGTACTTCTTTCCTGGGAAACAATTGAACTGATATTTTGAGCAGTAGTTCTGAACCCTTTTCCCCTATCCGTTTACGGAACTTTATCAATTCTATCCGGTCAAAGGGTGGTTCGTGCTGAAAGTAAACCTCCCCGCAGAAGTATTGCCAATAGGGATTTTCAACCCATCTGTCCGGAATACTTTCATCGCTTTGATCGAATATCCGCCTTAAAAGGACCATCCCTGCTATAGTCCGGATAGGGATGCAAGGCCTTCCATTATCTTCACAGTAATAAATACCCAGCTCAGATTCCATCTGTTCCCAGTTGATCTTTTGGGCCAGCAATATCAATTCATGATTTTCTTTGATGAAATAGCCATGATTGTAAAATCACAAATCGGAATGAATATTTACTCATCCCGCCCAGCGGGATTCCATCTGACCTTTAAAAAACAAATTATATACAGATGAAATGTTTGAGCGGGACTTTGAACATTTCCAATTGCAGGTTCTTCTCAATTTTTCCGATCATTTCTGCAAGATTTTCCTGCAATTTAGTAAAAACCTTGCAATTTTAAATGCCGGGAATTACCATTTTTTCAATATTTAATTGTTAATATCCAGATCATTAGAACCTATTTATTCCCTTTCTCACGTTCGACTAAGTAACTTAATTGTCTGCTATTTTAGATAATGTTTTGCTGTTTATAGAAAAGAACAAAATGTGCTTAGAAATATTTATATTCCGGACGATACAAAATCTTCATTGACATCTCATTGAATAAGTGCTATTTTACTGATTTATATCTGATAACTCTTATGCAACGAAAATAGTTGATCTGGTAGTTATAGGTAGTACAGGTAGAAGTAGAATATTCGAACCGGTAACTTTTTTTCTGCAAATCGCTTTTTGTTGCAGTCGCTTTTCCCTCCTTTTTAAATATGCATAATTTGGAAAGGTAAGAAGTCGCCTTTTATCTTCCTATTACTTTTTTCATACCTTCTTCATATTTTAAGTAATGTTTGTGTAAGGTTTGAGTAATCTTTCTGTATCATTTGTTATAGCAAGATTACACAAATGATTACAGAAAGATTTCACAAAGCCCGTAATTGGTAGTATGAATATAGATTTTTGGCAATGCAGTATGGTAGTGAAAAAAGACTTTTCAGAGGTTGATGATTAAAAAAAGGAAAAACGACATTTTATTCTGGCAATTACTCAATAATCACTGTTGAATAAAAAATAAAATAAATCATTAGTAACCGACAAAAGTTTTTAGGATAACAAGTAGGTCCACCGAAGCGGACCAACCTGTATCTTTACTGTGTAAACTAGCGATTTATACAGTATGAGCGAAAATAAAAATTTAGTCGGCCAGCCGATATTACCTCAAGTATTAAATTTAGTGAGTAAAATCACATTTAGAGGTTTAGTTAAAGAACATGACAGTGACAGGTATTATAAGAAGTTCAATACATGGACACACTTTGTGAGCATGATGTTCGGTATATTCAGTCGTTGCGACTCGGTGACCGAAATCGTTGAAGGAATGATCGGTTGTGTTGGTAAAATTGGACATTTTGGTTTATCGGAAGTCCCGCCC
>JAATGF010000084.1 GCA_015654795.1 Bacteroidales bacterium | reverse complement strand
GGGCGGGACTTCCGATAAACCAAAATGTCCAATTTTACCAACACAACCGATCATTCCTTCAACGATTTCGGTCACCGAGTCGCAACGACTGAATATACCGAACATCATGCTCACAAAGTGTGTCCATGTATTGAACTTCTTGTAATACCTGTCACTGTCATGTTCTTTAATTAAACCTCTAAAGGTGATTTTACTCACTAAATTTAATACTTGAGGTAATATCGGCTGGCCGACTAAATTTTTATTTGTATTTTCGCTCATACTGTATAAATCGCTAGTTTACACAGTAAAGATACAGGTTGGTCCGCTTCGGTGGACCTACCTGTTGTCCTAAAAACTTTTGTCGGTTACTAATGTTATTATATATACATTAAAGTGCTGTATATCCAAATGATACACAAGATAAATTTGCAACTTATTGCGTGATTAAACGGGCAAAAACTTTGAAATGTATTGGCGAATGAAATATATTCACCACCATTAATGGTGGATATGCTTACTGTTCAAACAAGGATGGGAAGAGGTAAATAAGAAGCGGCTATAGGAATTCTTCTTTTTTTAGTTTATATTTATAGTCCAATATGTAATTAGTAAATTAAATTTTAATAATAGAGGTCGTATGAAAACAACAGGAATTCTTCTTTTAATCTTATTGTTCGTCCCATTTTTATCAAATGCAGGAGAAATTTATGGAACAATAAAAGGTGATGATGGAAAGCCATTGACAAATAAAGTTGTAAATATAATGCAAAATGAGAAAGTAATGGCTTCCGCTACAACTGATGCAAACGGCCACTTTACGGTTACCATCAAGGATGTGGGGAAATTTAAACTTGAATTGGAAGGATACAAGGATGCCAGTTTCGAAGTTTTTTCATCCAACAAATCAACTCGTTACAATTTATTACTGAATAAAGCCGGTGACAAATGGATACTGAAGAGCCTTTAGTGCCAAAAAATGAAAAACGGGATTTGTGGGACAAGATACAAATTGTCATGCAACCAATTGGTGGACTGCTCACCGCCCTAACTATCGCACTGGTCAGTTATTATGGTTCTTCTTATCTGAATAACAAACAGAATAATGAAGCCAAAATAAGTCTCTATACTCAATTAATGAGCAGTCGGGAACAATCGGAAAGTGCCCTAAGGAAAGATATGTTCAACTCGATTCTTGGCACCATTCTCAAAGATTCCCACTCATTGGATGAAAATATCCTGCAACTCGAACTGCTGGCCTATAATTTCCATGAGTCGCTTAACCTCATGCCGCTTTTTGTTTACATGGGCAGGCAAATCGCCATGGAAAAAAACATTCATCTCAAAGAAGAATACCGGAAGCGGTTGTATAAAATGGCAGGCGATGTTATTTCAAAGCAAATTTCGAGCCTCGAAGGCGCTGCTGCCAGTGAGACGATGTTTATTACTTTTCCGGGCGATTCGATCAAATATAAACCGGGCCTTTCTCAGGATTTTGCCATGGATTGGAAAGATTCCAAGGTGTTTTATGATACGGTCAAAGTTGGAGACTCAAATAATATTTATAAAAGAGTCGTATTTCTAAAAGCCTCGGGATTTAATGTGGATGAAAAAACCGTTAATGTGAGGCTGGATATTGAAACCTCTATTAACGACAAGTTTATTAACATGGTAACTCAGGAGTTCACGATAGATTATTTTCAGTTTCCGATGATTGACAATACGCGACTTTCCAATGATATGCGTTGTGCAGTCGTGATGCGTGATTTCGACTTCCCAAATTTTGTCGAAGTGGATATTCTGTATTTCCCTGGTTCTCATTCAAGCCTGAAAGAAAAACCCTATTATGATGATGTTGTGAAAAAGCTTTTAATGAACAAGGAGGGCGATTAAATTTGTGTATTGATCAATCCTCGTAGGTTTTTGGATCAAGACAGAATTCCGGGGGAGATATTTAAGAATGGCATAATAAAATGGATTTGAATACGGATGCCGGTTTCATGCAGGTCAGAAAATACAGGTTATCAAACACTAAATACCCATGAAGTTGTCACCGGAGAAAAGAACCCGAATTTGGTACGAGGAAGGTCCGGAGTTGGTCCGGAGTTGGTCAGGACCAGGTACGGAGGAAGTGGGGCGCCTTAATCGATAGGATAAAGGTAAGGAAAAAACGTATAGTTTGGGATCAATTTTTATTGAGATGGACGGAAATGGACGATGCGTTGCTCTTTTCTTTCATCTGTGAATAATTTGATTTTTAATTGTCAGATGGAATCCCGCATGGGCGGGATGAAGATAAATTCTCATTTTCGGCTTGTGATTTTCT